>JACPEP010000018.1 GCA_016183425.1 Chloroflexota bacterium | reverse complement strand
TTTCGTCTTGAATTGCGGCGACAAAAGTCTCTGCATCTGGAATGCTTATCCTTTTCATTGGGAGCAACCTCCAAACAATCTTTGCTCCCAATATAACTCAAAATATCATAATGCGCAACTACTTGTGTCGTTACATATAGGATAAGTCTGTCCAAAGCCGCCATTTGACGTGGCCTCACATTATTCCCGGCTAGATAGGTTTCATACGCCTTTAACCCTTCTCCCCAGGGATGTTGGTCCGGTTGAAGCAACCGCACTTTCATAGGCCCCATGAGTTCTTTCAATTGAGACACGTACTTCAGGTCATCCTTCAGGGAAACAAACAAGATGGTCTTGCTCATTCTTCACCCTACCCAATCCCTTTTGCCCTGTCTGGCAGCATGTTGCGCCCCACGATGCGGCATAGCTCGTCCAGCTCTCGCTCCATCTCCGCCATGCACCTAGCCCACCGCCTCGAAGGTCACCCGCAGTTGCTCTGGAGCTGGGATGGTGAGGTTCAGCCGTTCAAAACCGATGACTCGGCCATTTCGGTCCTTTATCAACACTACTTCCTCACCGGTCTCTTCAGCCACAAATCCCTCGGCGGGCTCTCCAAACCACACCGTTAGAGTGTTGCCCGCCCGGTCGTAGAAGACCTTTACTTGCTCCATGTTAGCTCTCCTTCATGTCAAAGGGTAGGGTTGCCACTGTTAGGCCTTCCTTCCCTAAGCTGCGTCAACTCTGCCCTCAACTGGCGTATCTCCCGCTCCATCTCCGCCATGCGCTGGCTCATACGCAGGATGACCTCGGCGCCGGCCAGGTTGACCCCCAGGTCGTTGATGAGACGCAGGACTTGCCGCAAGCGGTTGATGTCCTCTCCCGAGTATAGCCTGATGTTCCCCTGGGACCGGGAAGGGGTGATCAGGCCCACCCGCTCGTAGTAGCGCAGGGTCTGGGCGTGCACGCCCAGTATTCGAGCAGCGATGCTGATGACGTACAGCGGCTCCGATTCCTCGTCGTGGGTCTTTCTGGCCATATCGCTCTTCTTTCCTTTTTATGCGGCCCGCCCTTTAGGCAAAAATCTTATTAGTTGCCTAAGGGTGGGGGGTTAGCCGCCGTTCCGTCTCTCCCAGGACTCTCGCAGCTGCCTAAGCAGCTTCTTCTCCTCCTCGGTGAGTCCCGAGGGCAGCACGACCTTTATCCCTGCGTAGAGCTCACCTCGCTCTGATGTGCCCAGGTGGGGCATCCCCTGGCCTGCCAGGCGAAAGACGCGCCCGTTTTGGGTCTCCGGCGGTATCTTCAGCATTACCTTCCCCTTAAGGGTAGGCACCTCTACTTCTCCCCCCAGGATGGCGGTGAACAGGGAGATGGGCACCTCCACATGGAGGTCGCTATTGCGTCGCTGGAAGAGGTCATGAGGCTTCACTTTGATAGCCAGGTAAAGGTCCCCTGCACTCCCTCTCCGGCCGCCATGTCTACCGGCCCCCGCCACCCGCACCCGAGAGCCATCGGTGACGCCCGGAGGTATCTTCACCTCCAGGCGGCGGGGGTGAAGCACTTTGCCGGCGCCGCGGCAGGTAGCGCAACGGGCGCCCAGAACGCCACCGGTGCCCCGGCAATCGGGGCATGGCTCCTCGGCCTGAAGAAGGATGGTGCGCTGGGTGCCTTGGTAGGCTTCCTCCAGGGTTATCTCTGTGGGCTGCTCTACGTTCTCTCCTTGTCGGGGGCGGCGGAAGGTTTGTCCCCCTGGTGAGCTGCGAAACAGGCGGTCAAATATGCCCCCCAGGTCGTCATCGGTCAGGTCGTCGAAGCCAGAGCCAGCGAAGGTCTCCCCCGCCTGGGGACCCCATGGGTAGCGCCTGGGTTCCCCCTGACCCATCTGGTCGGCATACTGCCAATTATCCCCGAACTGGTCGTACTTCTTCCGCTTCTCGGCGTCGGAGAGCACCTCATAGGCCTCGTTGATCTCCTTAAAGCGCTCCTCCGCCTGCTTGTCGCCCGGGTTAACGTCGGGGTGGTGGCGACGGGCCAGTCGACGGTAGGCCTGCTTTACCTCTTTTTCCGAGGCGTTGCGGCTTATCCCCAAAATCTGGTAATAATCCTTTTTGGCCATTTCTCGCCCTCGTATTAGATTAGCATATTGACAACGTTGTGTCAACAGTCTTTAAAAATAGCTATGATAAATATCTATTTGCATTATGATAATATACTTGATAAAGATATATCAATATGCTATAGTGGCAATGAAGTCAAAAATCCAAAGAATAGACATTAATAGCGGGAGGTGTTTGATATGTCTTTAGTGAGAGGGGAGCCTTTCCGGGAGCTGGTGAGCCTTCGCCAGGCCATGGACCGTCTCTTTGAAGATGCTTTAATCAGGCCTTACTCTCTCTTAGAGGACGTGGTCGGCACCCGCGAGGCGGCTGTGGACATGTACCAGACGGGTGATGCGGTGGTGGTGAGTATGGCGCTTCCTGGGGTCAAACCCGAGGAGGTAGAGGTCACCATCAGCGGAGACACCTTGACTGTTAAGGGCGAGGCCAAGGCAGAGAGGGAGGTACGTCGAGATGACTACCTCCGCCAGGAGCGCCGCTACGGGCCTTCTCTCGCACGGTATCTCTGCCCGGCTCGATTCAGGGGGACAAGGCCGAGGCTAGCTTTGAGAACGGCGTGCTGACTATCACTGTCCCCAAGAAGGACGAGGAAAAAGCCAAAGCCATAAAAGTCAGCGTTCGCCCGGCCCGGGAAGGGAAGAAATAAAGCCTTCCCCACTTGTCTCGCCGAGGCGTGAGGGGACATTGGCCGACGAGATGGGGATCGGAGAGAGAAAGGAGGGGGCTTCCCACAAGGGAAGCCCCCTCCCCGTGGCGGCTATTTGTTCGACCCAGTGGCTCCGGTCAGGCTTAGAAGCCGGAAGGCCTCTGGCTGTGGCGCTGCTGGAAGGCGGGTGCTCGCAGACGCTCCCCTTCTTCAGTGGCCTCTGGCTGGGGTACCCAATCGGCGAAGAGCCAGACCATGAAGAGGGCGGCGACCATTATCACAAAGGCGAAGAAGGCGAACAGCCACCATGCCTCGGCGGCCAGTACGCTATAGGACAGATACATCATCAGCCACGGGCCGACCGCTGCCCCGAGGTACATCACGCTTTTAGACATCCTCACCTCCTATTAAATTCCTGCCCGTCGAGAAGCGGGCTCCTCTATTTCCACCAAGGGCAGAATCTTGGCCAGAACAACGAAAACCAAGACGCCCACGGCATAAGTGCCCAGAATCACCGATAGCTCCACCCAACTGGGTACGTAGAAAGTGATTTGGGGCACCAGAAAACGGAACATGAGAGGGGCCACCACCAGGTTCACCCTCTCTGCCAGTACCCCTACTACTACCAGAGCCGAGGCCAGGCCGACGCCGGCCACGGTTCGGGTGCCGGGCACCGCCAGTATAACGAAGGGAATAATAAGCCCCAGGAGGAGGTCGAACCAAAACACGGTGGCGTAGTTGCCAAACATCAGCTCCTGAAAGAGGGACAGACGAGCGGGCTCCTGGGCGTACATGACGGTGATCCATTCGGCGAAGAGGAAGTAGCCCAGGACAGGGATGAGGAAAGCCAGGAGCTTGCCCATGTCCCGAATCAGCTTCTCCTCGATGTCCAGTTTGAGGAATTGCCGTCCCAGAACGGAGGTTAGGGTCACCAGAGCCAGGCCGGAGACCAGAGCCGAGCCGACAAAGAGGGGTGCCAGAATAGCGGTGTTCCAGCCCGGGGTAGCTTTCAAAAGGCCAAAGATCCAGGCGGTGACGGAATGAAGGGCCACGGCACCGGGGATGGCCAGGACGGCGAACACCCGAAGGATGATTTTATCCCGGGCCAGGGCGCGCGGGGAGACATCGGTGTAGCCCAAGGTCAGCCATCGGTAGAATCTGCTACGGCTAGGGATCTTCTCCATGCACCGCACCAGGTCCACCCGAGTGCTGAAGTAAGCCAGGATCAGGGCCATCCCCATGTACAGGGTGATGACAATGACGTCCCAGATCAATGGCGACATGGGCCGGGCGTACTTCAGTAGGTTAAGGAAGCGGTCAGGCCGTCCCAGGTCAAAGAAGATGAACATGGTGGCCAGGGTAAGACAGCTAATAGCCAGAACTTCGGCGATGCGGCTGACGGGTCGAAACCGCTCTAAGCCCAGGGCGTGCACCATGGAGGCGACCACGATGCCGCCGGCGCTGAGCCCGACAAAAAAGACGAAGTTGACGATATAAGCACCCCAGTAGAAGGGTACGTTTAGGGCGGTTACCCCTAGGCCGTAGATGAGCTGTTGAGAGCCCCAGGTGTATAGGCCCCAGAGGAGCAGCCCGGCCAAGACGGCGGATACGCAGTAGAACCCGGCCCCCAGATGGGTCAACTGGTTTAGATGGTGACTTTGAGCTACTCTCATCCTTTATTGCCTCCTCGCAAAACCACCTTCTCTCTGGGTGCGGTGGCCTTTCCCTCGCCGTGGGCTGGAAGACCAAAGAGGATACGGTAATCCTCCTCGCTGAGGGTTGGGTATGTGTCGCCCCCGGCCCGGGAGGCGGTGATTCGCCCCACCAGGTTCATCGCCAGCCCGGCCACCAGCAGCGGCAGCCCTACTGCCGCCAGGGCCGCGCTTAGGGGAAGCGCCAGACTCACGAGGGTAAACACCGCCAGGCCGAGAAGGATGCCCCCCGTATAGGCTATGGTTCTACCCTTTTCCGCTACGGCTGCCATCTTCTCCCTCCTTTCTCGCCAAGGCCTAGTACCTTGATGATGGAAACACTTTGACATCCTTTTTACTAGAGCCTTAGTCCCTTATTGTGTTAATTTTCACTTCTCCATAGACAATGTTACTGCTAGCATCCATCGTCTAACATCCCGTCTCCTTATGATTTCGAGGACAAAAAATAGTTACGAGAGTCTGCTAGCTTCTCTACACAGAAGAAGAAAAAACAGTGGGCCTAGTACCTTTATATAGTGGATAGATTAGCTGAATTAGGGATAAAGTGTGGCTATAAGGTAATATGATTGGAGTATAGCATCTACTAAAGTGAGCAATCGGTGGGGGTTTTTAGGGGGCAAGGGGGCTTAAGAGAGGGATATGTGTTGCCCTTGGCTGGGCAGGAAAAATCAGGAGATGTAGAGCGGTGTCAGGCTAGGCACTCATATCTATTAACCCCTTTTTAATGGCAAATCTAATAAGGTCGGAGCGGCTATGAAGATTTAGCTTTTCCATGATATGGGCGCGATGGGTCTGGACGGTGTAAGGACTTATGGAGAGGAGATCGGCCACCTCCTGGTTTGTATGCCCCTGGGCGATGAGTTTCAGGACCTCCCGTTCCCTCTCTGTGAGTCCATTGTAGCTGGCATTCTCCTCGCCACTGGCCACCCGGCGCAGGTAATCCTCCATGAGTCTTTTGGCTACCAGGGGCGATAGGAAAACCCCACCCCGCTGCACCGCTCGAATGGCGGCTACCAGCTCGCTGGAGGTGTCCCCTTTGAGGATGTAGCCCGAGGCACCCGCCTGAACGATGCGGAAGAAGTAGTCCTGGCTGTCATGCACCGTTAGGGTCAGGATCTTGATGTCGGGCTCCCGCTCTTTGATTGCTCGGGTGGCTTCGATGCCGCTCATTTTGGGCATCGCCACATCCATGAGGACAACATCTGGGTGGTGCTGGAGGGCTTTCTCTACTGCCTCGTCTCCATCGGTGGCCTCAGCTACCACCTCCATGTCGCTATAGCTGCGTAATAGCATACGCAACCCGTCGCGGACGATGGGGTGATCTTCGGCTATCAGAACCTTAATCCGGTCGCCATTGTCCATCTGAACCTCCTTTTTTAACGTTCTATTTGTATTCTATTGGTATATCCAAGGTGACTTTGGTGCCCCGTCCTGGCTGAGACCAGATGGTCACGGTGCCTCCTAGAAGGGCGACCCGTTCTTTCATGCCCACCAATCCCCAGTGACCGGTTACTATCGGGCTAATATTCATCACTTGGGTATCGAAGCCCCGTCCATCGTCCTCCACTGTGACTTGCACCATGGAATCGTACACCCGTAAGGCAATCTTTGCCTGCCTGGCCTGGGCATGCTTGGCCACGTTGTTAATAGCCTCCTGAAGGGTGCGAAAGATAGTCGTCTCTAGCTCGCCGGGCAGGCGTTTTTCAAAGCCGGCGGCGCTGAATTCCACGGCCACCCCGCTCTCAAGGAGGCGTTTTTCGGCGTACCACCTTATGGCGGGAACCAGGCCTAGATCGTCCAAGACGCTAGGGCGAAGCTCCACAATCAAGCGGCGCAATTCGTCCAGGGCCGATGCCGCCGCGGCTCGACTTTTGTCTATCCCTTCTTTGGTTGTCTCCGGCGCGGTCTTGGCCAGGGCCTCCAGGTTGATGGTGAGGCCGGTTACGATCTGGGCCAAGGAGTCATGAAGCTCCCGGGCGATGCGCCGTCGTTCCTCCTCTTGGGCGGCGATGGTCTGGCCCAGAAGCTGTCCTCGCAACTCCTCTTTCTGCTGTAGCTCTCGATAGAGGCGAGCATTGTCTACGGCTACCCCCAGTTGTTGGCCTATGGAGTTTAGAAGACGTAGCTCTTCTTCTGTGAAGCTACAGTCATCTCGGCAGGCTATATTCAAGACCCCCAGTGCTTGTTCTCGAATGCCCAGGGGCACACTGAGGAAACATGACACACCGGCGGCGAACAAAGGGGTCTCTGGCCTGAGGTGCAAGAGTTTGGCTCCTGCCCGGGCGGCCACGTCTCCATGGCCGTCTACTTCTTCCATGACCGCTTCTGGAGAGATGCCCCGCCAAGCCATGGGTTTCAATCTGGCTTTCTCGCCGTCTCGGAGCATAATCCACCCCGCTTTGAGGGCCAGGATATCCAGGACCCTGGCCAGTGCGCTATCCAGGATCTCTTGGACGCTGAGGTGCTGGCTCATAGCCACCACGGAGTATACGGCCTCTAGCTCCTGGGTGCGGCGCTCCAACTCTGTAGTGCGTAGCTTAACTCTCTCCTCCAGTTCCTGATTGATGCTCCTCACTTCTTCCAAGGAGGCTTTGAGCTTCTCTCTCATAGCTTCAAAGTCCAGGGCCAGTTCTCTCACCTCCGCCGGTCCTGATATTGGCACGGCCACCTCTAGGTCGCCCCGGGCCATTCTCCGCGAGGCTCCTGAGAGGGCACGGAGAGGTGCCACCATGCTCCGAGAGAGGGGCCACATGGCCAGGGCAACCGCCACCACCATGCCTACGGAAACGATGAGCAGCAGTCTTTGCAGTTGTCGACTGGGGGCGAGGGCTTCCGCTTCCGTCTGCCGGATAATCACCCCCCAGGGGGCCACGGAGAGGGGGGCGAAGGCGGCCACTTCTCTGACGCGACCCTTTAGGAGGTCTGGGCCATGGCAACTGTGGCATGTGGTCACCTTGGCCTTGCCCTCAGCCATCAGGTTTGCTATCCGGTCGGCGTGGTCTACTTTTTGGAACGTGTCTATCTCTCTACTGCTGGCCAGGGCATGGCCATTCTGGTCCACCAGTTGGCCGTAGCGCTCCTTGCCCTGGGCGGCTATGAACTGCACGGATAGGGTGGAGGCGATTTCTTCGGGGTTGAGGATGCTTCCCAGGGCCCCCACCACTTCCCCTCCATCATTTTTTAGGGGCACTACCACTGAGATGATATGACTACTAGGCGTGTCTCCCGTTATAAGGTTAGATACTCTGGGCTGGCCGGTTGTCATGGCCCGGATCACGTGATCCCCTTTGTATTGAGCTTCTGTAACCGACCATGGGCCACTGGGCTCAGCCCACACCAGATCCCCTTGCTTGTCAAGAAGGAAAAGGGCTCGGGGAGCGAAGCCGCTATGAGGCGTGGAGAACAGGCGTCCCAGTGCCCTTTTCTGATCCTCTTTCTCCCCCTGGGGATCTATGTTTGGCACCCACTGCGCCATTTCCCCCACTACTTCCTGTAAAAGGTGTTGCTCTACCTGCTCGGCCGTGGCTTGGGCCAGATTGAGACGCTCCGCCAGGGCCAGCTCTGTGCTTTCTCTCACCGCCGCCAAGCCAATATAGCCCAGAAGCCCCAGAAGGGTCAGCGATCCCAAAACAGCGGCAAAGGTGACTCGACCGACGACACTGTGCAGAAACCAGGAGAATGTTTTCACCACTCGCTTTGGTACCGGGGGGCTTTCATACCCTTTGTTGTTAGTATACACCGATGATGCCTCGCCCACGCCAGGCCGTAGAAATGGCCTTGTCGCAAGTAGTCTTTATCTTTCGTAGCAGTTCTGGAGCCAAGCCCTCCGCTACCCTGTCCTCTTCTTTTGAAGGGCCTACTCTCCCCAATGATAGTCTTTTTGATGATTGAGAAATCTTCTACAAATGATTTTATATCATAAGCTAGTAAAAAACAATACACGAATGGGGAGTCTGGCGGTCAGGGAAATGTAGTACGCTCCATAACGATGCACGATAACCGCTGATAGACTCAAGACAACAGACAACTTGACGCTGGGGGGAAATATCCTTATCATGCCCTTATTCTCCGTCGCCGAATAACCACGGGCGAGGGCCCGCGGGGAAGTTCCAGGAAGACGAGTTGATGTTCAGAAAAGAGCAAACCTTGCCCCGGAGCCGGAGCGCGGCCATCCTACAGATTCGGACGTTCCATGCCCTGCGCTATCGGGACTTTCGTCTCCTGTGGTCGGCCCAATTTGCTCATTCCCTATCCCTCTGGATAGAAGGAGTCGCCCGGAGCTGGCTCGTGTATGAAATGACTGGTTCTCCTTTTCTCCTCGGCCTGGTGCAGGTTTTCAGAGCAACACCACTCCTCCTCTTTGGTCTCTTGGCCGGGGTCATGGCAGACCGGGTAGATAAGAGGCGGCTTCTTATCTACACTAGCATAGCAACCATGCTTCTCAAGTTTTCTCTTGCCCTCCTTATAACCTTTGGCGCTGTGCAGGTGTGGCACGTCTATGTCAACGGGTTTCTCATGGGGATATCTATGGCCTTCGCTCAGCCGGTGCGCTCATCCATGGTCCCGGAGCTGGTGGACAAAGAGAACCTGATGAATGGAGTATCCCTGAATCAGGCAGCGATGAACATTACCCGCGTCTTCGGTCCGGCCTTAGCTGGCATTCTCATCTCCTTCATCGGCGTCGGTGGCGTCTATTATGTCTCGGGCGGGATCTATTTAGTGGTCATAGTAACCACCGCGTTGCTGAGGACGCGGCCCGTGGCTTCCAGAGCAAAGCGAGACTCTGTAGTAAGGAATCTAAAAGAAGGCTTCCGTTTTGCCGCCGGAAATGCTTTGGTCTTGGCTATTCTGGCCATTATCCTGGGGCCTTTAACCTTCGGTTGGGCTTACATGACCCTTATGCCCATTTTTGCCGACCAAGTGTTGAAAGTGGGGAGCTCTGGCTTGGGCCTCCTTACCTCTGCCGCCGGATTCGGTTCGGTGACCGGGGCTGCCACCATGGCAACTTTAGGCAATGTTCGCCGTAAAGGGTGGGTTATCTTGGCGGGCATTCTCCTCTTCGAGGTTGGCCTTCTTGGCTTTGCTTTATCCACCCTCTTTCCCTTGAGCCTTATGATGCTGTTTCTGTTGGGGATGGGCAACTCCGTGGCCAGGGCGGTGGCCAACACGGTACTCTTCCATCTTACTCCAGAGGCTTTCTACGGGCGCATCACAAGTATGTTCACCATGGACCAGGCCTTGCAGCCCTTCGCCGTAACTATTGCCGGCACCATCGCCGAGTTCACCAGCGCTCCCCTAGCGGTGACCATTCTCGCTTTGATAGGCATTATTTTCATTTTGATAGTGGGGAGTACAGCGCCCCAGTTGCGTCGTCTGGATTGAGGAGGACGCCATCCTTCACCCGCTGACCGAGTTACCCCGCTCTGGACTACCTACCTTTCGCGCCTTGCAATATAAGGACTACCGAAATCTATGGTTGGGCAGCATGTTCTGGTTTACCGGGTGGTGGGTGGTGATGGTGGCACGGGGGTGGCTAGTGCTTCAGATGACCGACTCCGCCTTTATGGTGGGTCTGGTCACCTTTTCAGCTTTGATACCTCAGCTTATTTTCTCACCCTTGGCGGGGGTGATAGTAGATAGGGTGAACCGACGTAATCTGGTGATCGCAGCCCGAGGTGTGGGAGCCCTGATCGCTTTATTTTTAGCCGTGCTTACTGGTACTGGTATGTTGGAGGTGTGGCATATTATTGTTCTTTCCTTTTTGGCGGGAGTGGGGCGCTCGGTGGATGTCCCTGGCGTCCAGTCTCTCGTGCCCAACCTGGTGTCCCGGGAGGACCTGCTGAATGCCATTGCCTTGAACACTTTGGCGCGAAACGGCACCCAGGTTCTAGGGCCGCTGGCGGCGGGACCTATGATCGCCATTCTGGGGATACAGGCCTGTTTCTACCTGGGGGCAGGAGCCTACGCCTTGAGCACCTGGGTAACTACTCGTGTGATAACGGTGCCTTCCGATCCGGCCACCCTGCACGCCAACCTGTGGCATAACTTGAGAGAGGGATTCCAGTACATCCCCACAAACCCCACGGCCCTATTCATAATCGTTTTGGTAAGCGGACACTGCACCCTGACTATGTCCACCGACGCCATTCTGCCCACTTTTGCCCGAGATATCCTGGGTGGTGATGCTTCCACCTTCAGCCTGATTGTGGTGAGCCTGGGATTGGGGGGGTTGGGGGGCACCCTGATCCTGGCTTCTCTGGGAAACTTCAACGGTAAGGGCCTTCTTCTCCTGGTTACCACCTTGGGCAGCGGTCTGACGCCTATTTTTCTCGCGGGCACATCCTGGTATCTCATCTCTCTGGTGGCCGCCTTCAGCATCGGTGCTGGCACATCCTCCTACATGGCCGTAAGTAACACTATCATTCAAAGCGTCATCCCCGACCGTCTTCGGGGAAGGGTAATGAGCGTCTACATGATGCTGGCGGGGGGCCTGATGTCTATAGGCAATCTAGTCATGGGGGCGGTGGGTAGCCTCTGGGGGGTGCCCCTCGCCTTGGCCCTTTTTGGTGGCCTATGGCTTATCTTCTCCCTGGCCGTTATGCTGCGACGCCCCTTCCTCATGCGGCTCAGCTAAGGGATGTTACTTTCCGGCGGAAGCCGCCTTCTCTATTGGTGAAGAAGCGGCAGCCTTTGCCTCTATCTCCTGGGCCAGTTGATAGCCGCGCCGGAAGGCGGCTAGATTAAGAGACGCCTCCCGGGGCCGGTAGGCGGCGATGGTCTCTTCTATCTTCTTCCGACTCCAGAAGGACGTGACGGCGCTCATGACTCCCAGCAGACGCCAGGCCTCGGGAAGGGCCCGCCCCTTCTGGGTCTTTTGGTTTTCCTTCGGCAGCAAGATGAAGCGAGCCCCTAGATGGCGGTAGATTTGGGCTACCTCCTCAGGGGTGGGGTAATGAGCATGGGACAGGATCAGGTTCATGGGCGCCTTTTTGTCTTCGCTCACCAAGGCCAGGCCGCCATCCTTGATGTAGGGCACGGCTCGCAACGTCTCCGCCAATTCCAGGGCGAGAATCACATCCGCTTGCCCGTGGGGCACAAAGGGGCTGTAGCTGGGGCCCAGCCTTAGGTGATAGGTAACCGAGCCTCCCAGAACGGCCAGGCTGGATTGGGCGTGCCCTCGCACGGTAAGCCCCGCCTCCAGGGCACAACGGGCTATGAGGTTGCCCAAGGTTATCACCCGCTGGCCGCCGACGCCCACTATAACAAGGTTGGTCAACTAATGCTCCATAGGGACGATAGTTCGGCTCCCCCGAGACCGCCAGTATCGACTTGCCGCTTGTTTTACGGTCGGCCACGAGTAATCTCGCCCGATGGCGTTGTGGGGACAGGCGGCAGCGCAGAGGCCACACCCGCGACATTGCTTTTCTAGGATGACCGCGCCACTATCCCTTTCCTCAACACCAGTGCAACCCACCTGGTAGAGACAAGCCACGCCACAGCTTTTATCGGCGGGGCAGCGACCCTCCTTAACCCGGTAGGGCAGGTGGAAGCGCCTATCGGTATAGGCGCATTCGGCCTGGGCCACTACCACCGCCACGCCAGGGTATTTAATGGCCCTTTCTATGGCCTCTACGGTAGCTGTCACACGAAAGGGGTTGACAGGGGTAACGTGTTGCACTCCACAGGCCAGTGCTAAAGAGACGATGTCAGCGGTGGGTCTTTTCTCTCCTAGAGGGTTGCGGCCCGTTCCGGGATGGGGTTGGTGCCCCGTCATGGCTATGTAACTATTGTCCATAACGATGATGGTGAGGTTGACGCCACTTTGAACGGCGTTAAGGAGGCCAGGGATGCCGGCGTGATAGAAGGTGCCATCGCCTATGGCTGCCAGTAGGGGCCTATCTATTCCGGACAGCTTCATCCCCTGGGCCAGGGGGATACTGGCCCCCATGGCTACCTCTGTCCAGCAGGTATTTTGAGGCTCGCTCATGCCAATGATTGTGCAACCTATATCGCCGGTGGTAATGGTTTCCTCTCGAGGTAAACCCAACTGTTCGATGGCCTGGTTTATGGCATAGTAGGTGACACGATGGGGACAGCCCGGGCAGAACTCCAGCTTGCGAGCTACGGATAGGGTCCGGGCTCGCTGTAATACCTCTTCCTGCTTACGAGGAGGCGGTGCCCTATTCAGCATCTTGCCTAAGGCACCGGCTATCATCTCCAGGGAATAGTCTCCGGTGCGAGGCAGGGTGTTGTCTCCTTTGCCCCGGATGCGGGGAGAAAGCCCCCTCTCCCAGGCGATTTTTTTAGTCTGATCCTCCACCAACGGCTCCAGCTCCTCTAAAACGAGGACATCCTTTACCTCTCTCAAGAGAGCCGCTATTTTATCCTCCGGTAGAGGGCTGAAGGAGTCTACCTTTAGAGTGGAGAGGGCTATTCCCCAAGAAGAGACCACCTCCTGAAGATATTGCCAGGGAAGGCCGCAGGCGATGACGCCGTAGGGAGATGAGGGGGCGATTTTCAACGGATTCAAGGGACCCAAATGAGAGGCGACCTGGGATAACCGCTCCAAGGCGTTTTGGTGCTGGGTCACGCACCAAGAGGAGATAGCCTTGGTATAGATCTCCGGCTGTCGCTGAAAGGTGGCTTCTCGTATCAACGCCTGTGGCTCTTCAACCGTCACGTCCTGAAAGGCATTGGCTATGTTAGTGGTGGAGCGGAGGAGAATGGGGGTTCCCACCACCTCAGAGAGTTGAAAGGCGAAACGGGCCAGGTCCTTAGCCTCCTGGGGATCGGCGGGCATAAGGGTGGGAAGACAGGCCATTAGGGCATAGTAGCGGGAGTCCTGCTCCACCATGCCGTAGTAGGCATTGACATCGTCGGCCACATAGATGACCAGGCCGCCCCGAGTGCCGCTGTGAGCTATGGAGAGAAGGGAGTCGGCGGCTACGTTGAGGCCAGACATCTTCATGGCTACCAGGGACCTTTGGCCTGCCCAGGCGGCTCCCGCCGCCACCTCCACGGCCACCTTTTCGTTCACGCTCCATTCCGCGTACAGGGAGCCTTTATGAGCGTGGGGGAGGAGAAAATCGATGGCTCGTGTCGAGGGATTGCCAGGGTAGCCGGTAGCCACCGCCACCCCCGCTTCCAGAGCGCCCCGGGCCACCGCCTGGTCGCCGGTGAGATACATTCGGTTGGAGGTTGACACAGTCAGCGAGTTCCCTTATCGGGCCATCCTTGACAAGCACTTTTTTGGCCCGCTGACGGCGGGCCAGCTTTAATTATAAACCAGCTTACTTGGGATAGCAATGTTTACATAAAACATCCTCACCAGAGGAGTTTTGACTGCTCTTGGTCAAAGGGGTATACCAGTGATAAAATAATATTTGTCCTAGAAGGGAAGGACAAAATGAGTGGCGTGTGGCCCATAAGCGTTGTAGTGCTGGCGGGAGGGAAAAGCCGTCGTTTGGGAAGGGACAAGGCCACCGAGAAGCTGGAGGGGGAAACCCTCCTGGCCAGAGTTCTCCGAATGCTGGCCCCTTTAAGTCAGGACAGGGTCGTGGTGCTAGATGGTGAGCGAGGGGTGGCCGGCCTTCCTCAGGGGGTAAGGCTGGTCACCGACATCTATCCTAATATGGGCTCTCTGGGCGGTTTATACTCCGGCCTGATGGCTGCCGCTTTGTTTCACAGCCTGGTGGTCGCCTGTGATATGCCCTTTCTAAACCTGTCTCTTCTCCGCTACATGGTAACCCTTGCTTCTGACTTTGATGTAGTTATCCCTTGGCGGGACGGAGAGATGGAGCCCCTTCACGCCATCTATTCCAAAAACTGTCTTGGCCCCATGGAGGATTCTTTGCGCCGCGGCCAACTTAAGATTATTTCCTTTTTGTCTCAGGTGCGGGTAAGGTATCTCAACCAGGAGGAGGTGAGCGCTCTAGACCCGGAGCAACTGAGCTTTTTCAACATCAACGACGCTGTTGACCTGGAAAAGGCTCACATGCTGGCTAGAGGTATGGCACCGACCTCTCCCTATGAGGAATAGATGGGCGGCGATAGCCGTAAGGAGCGTGCCGTGATCAGTGTCGAAGAAGCCCTGGGCAAGATACTGAGCTACATCTCCGTTTTGGAGCGGGAGGCCAAGCCGCTACTGGAGTGTCTGGGCCAGGTGCTGGCAGAGGATGTTTACTCCACCTTCGATGTTCCGCCTCTGGACAACTCCGCCATGGATGGCTATGCGGTTCAGGCGAGAAGCACCGGGGGGGCTTCTCCTACTTCGCCTCGCTTCCTATCCGTTATCGGCCAGGTTGCCGCTGGATATCTGCCCAAAGTGGAGGTGAGAACGGGCACCGCGGTGCGCATAATGACGGGCGCCCCTTTGCCGAAGGGGGCCGATGCCGTGGTTCCCTTTGAGGATACCGATGAGGTGGAGCAGAAGAAGGCGGGAGCAAACCAGGTGTCTCAGGTGGCTGTTTTTCAAGAGGTGGCAACGGGAACCAATGTGCGTCAGGCGGGAGAAGACATCGCCCGAGGGCAGCTAATATTGGAACAGGGTACCATTCTGCGGCCAGCCGAGGTGGGGGTGCTGGCTTCCTTGGGTCGGGCCATCGTATCTGTCATTCGTCGGCCGGTGGTAGTCCTACTTGCTACAGGGGATGAGCTGGTGGAGGCGGGTGAGCCCCTGGCGCCGGGGAAAATATATAACAGCAATTCCTACAGCCTGGCTTCCCAGGTAAGGCGCCATGGCGGTGTGCCCCACCTTCTGGGCATTGCTAAGGATGACCTTCCTTCCTTGGAGGAAAAGCTTCTTCGGGGGCTGGAGGCCGACCTCTTCGTCACTTCCGCCGGCGTCTCCCGTGGCGACTACGATGTGGTCAAGGAGGTGCTGGCCGCTCATGGACAGATCGCTTTCTGGACGGTGTGCATGAGACCAGGCAAGCCGCTGGCTTTCGGGACATTAGAAAGCCGGGCTTCCCCGGGGCGACGGGTGCCCCATCTGGGACTCCCGGGCAATCCGGTAAGCTCTATGATTACCTTCGAACAGTTCGGGCGGCCCGCTATCCGAAAGATGATGGGCAAGAAACCCTTGCCCCTGCCCACTATCCGTGCTACCCTGGAGGGTAGCATCAACAACGATGATGGCAGGCGGGTCTTTGCCCGCGCCCAGGTGTGGCGTCGAGGGGAGAGGTACTTTGCTCGCATCGCCGGCCCCCAAGGCTCCGGCATCCTTACCTCCATGGCCTATGCCAACGGGCTGGTGGTCATCCCCGAAGGGGTGCCGAGTGCCCAGGACGGAGACATGGTTCAGGTTCAGATGCTGGATTGGAGCGAAGATAGCTGGCTGCGCGACAAAGGTGTCGAGGCTGTGTAGGAAAGGGGTATAGAGATGCCACCGATCCTTTCTATTGTGGGCCGATCCAACGTGGGCAAAACCAGCCTCTTGGAGCGTCTCATTCCGGAGCTAAAAAAGCAAGGTTATCGCCTGGCGGTCATTAAACATGACGTCCACGGTTTCGACATCGACCGGCCGGGAAAGGATAGCTGGCGCCTAACCCAGGCCGGAAGCGATGCCGTGGTCATCAGCTCCCCAGACAAGCTGGCCCTTATAAAAAGGATGGACCACGATGCCCTCCTGGAGGAGGTCGCTTTGCTCCTGGGGGATTTGTATGACGTCATCCTCACAGAGGGCTACCGTCATGGCCCCGCCTACAAGGTGGAGGTTCACCGGAAAGAGATGGGGTCTGAGCTTCTCTGTGAGCCCAGGGAGCTTCTGGCTATCGCCACGGACGAGACATTGAATGTAGCAGTGCCCCAGTTCCCTTTGGATGATGTCACCGGGCTGGTGGATCTCCTGAGAAAAGAGCTTTTGTCCCGGTCACAGCCAGAGGAGGTCACCATGACCGCAGAAGGGGCCTACGTGCCCCTCAGTCCCTTTGTTAAAGAGATCATGAGCAAGACCATCCGGGGCATGGTCTCTTCTCTGCGCGGGCTGGACGGAACGGAGACATTGTGTATTTCAATAACCCGAGGTAAGTAGGTTTATGAAAAAGAGAAAACAGAAGAGGGAGCCATGAATAACCCTGAAAAGGAAAAGGATGAACGTCGCTACTTTATAGATGTCAGGTGGTACCAGGAAAAGGGGCGCTCTTTTGCGTTCATAGCCCGGAGTCGAATGTGTCAAGGCTGTCAGCGGCGGGTGGGCAAGGAAGAAACGGAGGTTCGAGTGCCGGTAGTGGACGAAACCAGCGGCAAAGTGGTCTTCGAGATGCGAAAGATCCCCTACGGCGAGGATCCCTTCACTACTATTGGCACTTGCTGTGCCAAGAAGCAGGACTTTATCAGCGTAAGGTGGCCCCTTTTGGAGGCTATCTTTCGTATTTTCTTGGCCAACGCCAATCAGCCCTTGACTGCCGATGGGGTTTGCCAACGCCTGAAGGAGTGGATGGCCCACCAGGACGTGCGTCGCGATCTTTCCACAGCGGTAATAGAGCGCCTCCTGGAAAACGACACCTACTACGGGATACGCCCCTTTGTTGTTTAACTTCCCCGGGGGTGTACCTACTTCTGTAGTTGGACGACGACGCTACTACAGCTTAGGGGGGAGACAGGCGTTGCAGTGCATTAGTCAGCTCCGGCTTCAGGGCTCATTATCTAGCGTTTCGGGAAAGGCCGCTGTCCCTGCTCACTATGATTGCCATATGTTGGGCGAAGCTGTATACTGCACTTTCGAAATATAGAGGGGGGGAACAAAAATGCGGGTTTCTTGTCTTCAAGAGAACTTGAGCAAGGGGTTGGGTGTGGTGGGGCGGGCCGTGGCCGGCAAGACTACTTTGCCCATGATCAACAATGTCCTTCTGAGCATCGACCAGTCCCGGTTGAAACTATCGGCCACCAATCTGGAAATTGCCATTACTTGCTGGATAGGGGCCAAAGTGGAAGAGGAAGGGGCCATCGCCATTCCCGCTCGCTTGCTCAGCGAATTTGTCAATTCCTTGCCCAACGAGCGCATCGATATGAACCTCTCCCCGCGCCAGCGTGTCCTCGGCTTACGTTGTGCTCGCTTCGAGGCTCGCATCAATGGCATGGATGCCGAGGACTTTCCGCCTATCCCTATGATAGATGAGGCGTCTATCATCAGCTTGGATCCGGTGGGGCTACGTTCCGCCATTACCCAAGTGGTTTTTGCTGCCGCCACTGATGATACCCGTCCTGTTCTCACCGGCGTTCACTTCAGGCTGGAGGGCAATCAGGCAACCTTGGCCACCGCCGATGGCTTCCGTCTGGCCATCAGAAAGCTGTCCCTGGCTACGCCGGTGGCCGAGAAGATGGAGGTTATCATTCCGGCGCGGAGCTTGTCGGAATTGAACCGTCTTCTGGGCGATGAGACGGAGCCGGTCCAACTGGCCATCAGCGCCGCCAAGAACCAGGTACTCTTTCGCCTTAAGAATGTGGTCATGGTCTCTCAACTGATCCAGGGTACTTTCCCTAACTATAACCAGCTTGTTCCCCAAAGCTACCAAAGCCGGGCCGTGGTGACGGTGTCCGACTTCCAGAGAGCCTCTCGAACGGCCTCCATCTTCGCTCGGGATGGCAGCGGCATCATCCGTATTCAGGTAACGCCCGGAGGGGAATTATCTCCGGGTAGAATGGCCATCTCCGCTCGTGCCGAGGAGTACGGAGACAATACGGGGGAGATCGACGCCACGGTGGACGGCGAAGGAGCCAAAATCGCCTTCAATAGCACCTATCTTATGGATGTGTTGGGTGTCATTGATGAAGAAGAAGTGGCTCTGGAGACCACCAGCCCCTCCAGCCCCGGTGTCTTACGCCCCGTGGGCTCCGAAAGCTACCTCCACGTGGTCATGCCCATGTTTGTCCAGTGGTGACTAAATTTCCGTCCGGACAGGGATCGTAGAGCGGCACGACTTCCAGGAAACGTTTGACGCTCTCTTCAGTCGGGCCCGGGAGACCGTCTCCTCTAGCCCCAGAGGCAATTTAACCAGTTCCCACACGCCTTTCTAGCTTTCTCAGTGGTACAATTATTGGTTGTCTGGGGCAGGTCGCTCTCGGAGCTCTTTTCTGAGGGGAAGGGTGGCTATGAAACGTCTTGTCTGTTTATTGATTCTGTCCATCGTCTTTGCTGCTTGCAGCCCGGTTCGGGCCTCGCAAACCTTTAATCTGTGGCCACCGGCTACTCTGGAAGCCCCTACGTCCGAGCAATCCGCCCCACCTTCGGAGACACCGGCTGTTGCCGTGACCATGGAAAAGGCGCCCGAGGACGTAACAGATGCGGCGACGGATAACAGCACCGAGGCGCCAACTGTATTGTCCAGAACCCCAATGCCGGTGGTAGAGCCCACGGAAATGGCGCGTCCCAGGTCGTCATTTGGTAGGGTTATTTTGGCCGCTTACTATCCCTGGTACGACGAGGGTGTCTGGAACAGGGGTATAACCTCTGATAGGCCGGTTGCCCCCTATAACTCTGATAATTCGGCTATGATAGCAAGGCACATCGCTCAGGCTAGAAGTCTAGGTATCGACGGTTTCGTGAGCGCTTGGTTGGAACGAGGGGATAGAACCGATAGGAACCTGGCAAAGCTTCTTGCCGCCTCCAGGGGAACTGATTTCAGATCCACTGTTGCCGTGCAGACAAGCCTTTACAGATCAAAAAGCCAGGAGAGCTTTGCGAACGCTCTGGGGTATATTGTGGCCACTTATGGCAACCATCCAAACTATTTTAAAGTAGACGGGAAGCCGGTGATCTTTTTCACTGATATGCTGAGGGTCCCTGATGGTGCGGTGGATCCCAAGGCAGCTTGGCGCCAGATTCGATCGAAGGTAGACCCCAATAACGATCAAATCTGGATTGCCGAAGGTCTCGACCCCTCTTATCTAACGGTCTTCGACGGCCTTTATGTGATCAAGATAACCCACCGGGACTACCCTGATGACTACCTCAAGCTCCCTCGTTGGGGGAACCAGGTAAGGCAGTGGGCGACTACTCTGGCGGCGCCCAAAATCTGGGTGGCAACCACAATGCCGGGTTGGGATGACACTCGTGCCGCTGACATGCCCGATCTGCGCGACCCCTCTCCGCCCAGCAGAAGAGACCGAGAGGATGGCTTGTTTTACCGCAAGACCTTCGAAAAGGCATGTGAGAGCCGACCGGACTGGATTTACATCGCCAGCTTCAACGAATGGGTGGAGGGCACCCAGATCGAACCGAGCGTCTCTTACGGGGAAAGGTATTTTGACCTAACCAGGGAGTTCGCGGGCACCTTTAAGTCCGATAGTGCTTTGTGCTGGTAGGGCGCTGCGTACCCAGCCTCGCCAGGCAAAGACCTTGCCGGAAGGGCTGGGGCCGGGAGCTACTTAGGCATTTGGGACAGCAAAGGGAGGAAAGAGCGAACGGGGTATTGTGCAGTTCCGCAGTTCTTGTATAATAGGCCCCTGGGGGTGGCGCCCTTATAACCCAAGGCGTTTATTCTAAGAGAGGAGGATTCGTAACCTATGTCTACAACCAAGCTCAACACCATACGGGTGGTGCTGGCCATCAACACGCTGATAGCCCTTTTCTTTGGACTGAGCATGCTGTTTATGCCTCAGCAGACGCACGAAGGGTTTTTCAAGGAGTCCTTTAACCCAGCTATTCAAGGTTACATGACCTTTTTGGGTAGCTCAGCTCTGGCGATGGTAGTGGGTGGCGTCATCGCCCTTCTTGACCCCCCAAAGAACCTGGGGCTGATCAAGTTCTTCATTGCCTTCGGATTGCTGGACTTCCTGGTGTCAACCGTCTACGTGAATCTGGTGGTGGTTCCGGATGCCGCGGTCTCGAGTTGGATCTTTGGCACCATCAGCTTGATTCTGGCCGTGGTCCTCATAGTCGTTTACCCCCGGGGCCAGGAGGCTTCTTAACCCTAAGGGCGCCACCCCCCCATTATGCTCGTGAGGTTCTTAGCCACCTTGTTCAGGCTGTTGCCCTTGGACATAACTAGATCAATGGGTTCCTAGTGTGACGGTCTCATAAATCAATTGATTATCGCCGCCGCCTCGATAGGCGTATCCTCTTCCCTTCCGGCTGTCCAGTTACTGGGAAAAGCCGCGTCGGGTACTCTATGGCACATTGCGTTGAAATCCTACCTATAATATGTTAAAGTGGCCAGCGTGGTGCTTCTTCTTGGGGTTTGTCTACCCAGAATGGAATGGACGTAATGACGGCCATGCTTTCCCTCTCCCAAGATCATCACCATCATCTTGCCGATCTATCTCGAGAGTTACTGGCTAAGCGCCGCCTCATTCTGGCCAGCAATCGGGGGCCAGTGGAGTATTATATGGCCGAGAATGGGGCTGGTCTCCAATGTCGCCGGGGCAGTGGCGGGGTGGTAACTGCCCTGAGCAGTGCCAGCCAGCACGTGGAGGTCACCTGGGTGGCCAGCGCCATGGGGGAGGGAGATCGGATAGCGGCGGAAAGCGCCCAGGGTGAGAGTCTGCGTCCCCCTATAGCAGGGCAGAACCTTGTCCTTCGCTTCGTGGTTTCGCCACGAAACGTTTACCACAAGTATTATAACGTTTTATGTAATCCCCTTCTTTGGTTTTTGCAGCACTACATGTGGAATTCCCCCTACACCCCCAATGTGGGTGCCGCTGCGTACGATGCCTGGGTGAATGGCTACGTACCCGTTAACGAGGCCTTCGCCAGGGCTATCGTGGAAGAGGCGCAGCGGGATGAGATGGCTCCCTTTGTCATGCTACATGATTATCACCTCTATTTGACGGCTGGATATGTGAGGCAGCACCTGCCTCGAGCTGTCCTCCAGCACTTTATTCATATCCCTTGGCCGGCGGCGGCCTATTGGCAGCTTCTCCCCTCCTTTATGCGCCACGCTATCTGTGAGAACCTGTGTAGCAATGACATCGTCGGCTTGCAGAGCCAGCGGGATGTGCACAACTTTCTTCATACCTGCGAATCTTTCTTGGAAGGGGCAGAAGTGGACTACCGACGGCGTACTTTGTGGCACAGAGGTCACCTGACCACGGTCAACGCCTATCCTATTTCCATCGACGTGGACGGTATACAACGTCTGTTACGCACGCCAAGGGTAAGGGAGCATGAGGAGAAATTACGTCGCCTTATCAGGGAGATAACCCTAATGCGGGTGGATAGGGTCGAGCCCAGCAAGAATATCGTGCGGGGTTTTAGGGCTTTCGATATGTTTTTAGAGCGTTATCCTCAGTTTCGCGGTCGGCTGGCCTTTCTTGCTTTTCTGGTCCCTTCTCGCACCAGGATTCGCCAGTATCGGCAATATATGGCGGAGGTAAACCAAATTGTGTCCGTTATCAATGCCAAGTATGGGGACGAAAACTGGCAACCCATCACCACCTTCATGGAAAACAACTATCCTCAGGCTATTGCTGCCATGAGTCTTTACGACGTGCTTTTGGTCAATCCCGTCATCGATGGCATGAACTTGGTGGCCAAGGAGGGCCCCGTTGTCAATCGGCGCCACGGTGTTCTCATCTTATCGGAAACGGTAGGTGCTTACGAGCAACTGGGTGAGTACGCCATCTCCGTCGCCCCGGCTGACCTGGAGGGCACGGCCCAGGCTATCTACACTGCCATCACCATGTCTAAGGAAGAGCGACGGCAGAGGGCAGAAAACCTGCGGCGCATAGTATTTCAGGAGGATATTATCACATGGCTTTGTCGCCAGTTTGAGGATCTTCTGGCCCTGGCATAGCAACCCGTGAGACCAACCACTCTAGAAACCGCTCCACCTCTGCCACTCCCCTCAAGTTAAGGTCTGACTCGGCCTTTACTTCCCCGGGCGTCTCATCTTCCACTACCCCCACGGCGTAGCCCACCACTCCCGCTTCCTTTAGCTGGCGTAAAGCCCGAAAGGCATCCACGTCTGTGGTATCGTCCCCCATATAGAGGATGCCCCGGAGCCGGTATTCATGGGCAAGCTGGGTTACCACTGTTCCCTTGTTCACCGACAAGGCTGGTCGCAGTTCCACCACCCTTCGTCCCTCCATTATCAGGAACTCCTTGTCCCACCCTTTTTCAGATACGTGGGCGAGTATCGCTTCCCGAGCCACATCAGGTTGGGGACACCGTCGGTAGTGGATAGCTGCTATGACCCCTTTGTCCTCTAAATACACTCCAGGAATGGTGAGATGTTGGGCAAGCTCCTGCAGCACTGTAACCACTCTGGGACGGTAGCGGTCAATGCGTGGTGAGAGCTTCACCTTGCCCTTATGCCAGCGCTCCAGCCCGTGGTTCCCCACGTAGACCAGGCCGGGGAGGCCCACCAGGTGACGCAACTCTCGCGCACGGCGTCCGGAGATGGCGGCTACCAGGGCCAGGTGACGGGCAAGACGAGCCAGGCTCTGTCGGCAGCCGGAGGATATTCTGGCCTCGTAGGGGGAGGGGGCAATGGGGCTGATGGTGCCATCCACATCGGTGATCAGCCCTAATGGGGTGTAGGACAGGACCCTAGCGACGGAGGATAGATGATCAAAGAGGTGGGGCATACCGCCTCTAGCGCACCCTATCCCAACTTTCCTGCGGGGGGCGGCCGGCCGATTATCACCCGGTGCGGGAAAGGAATCTCGATGCCCTCCCGGTCAAAAGCTTCTTTTATGCGTTTCCGAAGCTCACCCATGACGTCCCATTGTTTGCTGGGCTTGGTAGTACCCAGGATTTTGATGGCCAGGCCCGATTCTTCTAAGGCGTCCACCCGGAGCACCTTAGGGGCCTCCAGGATGAAGGGTCCGTACGTCTCGTCTTGGGCCAATTCTTGGCCTACCTGGTTCAGCACCCGAATAACGTGGTCCAGGTTCTCTTTGTAGGCTACGGAGACGTTTATATTGACTCGGGAATATTCCCGGGTCAGGTTGCTGGAGGTGGTAATAGTTCCGTTGGGCACGCTATGTACCGTGCCGTCCAGGTCCCGGAGGACGGTACGCCGCAGATTCACATCTTCTACCAGGCCATAAACACCAGCGATGCCCACCACATCTCCCTTGCTGTACTGGTTTTCCAGGAGGATGAAAAGGCCACTGATGATATCCTTCACCAGGCTTTGGGCGCCGAAGCCCAGAGCGATACCGACGATGCCAGCTCCGGTGAGGAGCGGAGCGATGTCTATACCCAAAGCCGATAGAGCCATGAAGGTAGCGATAGCCAGGATCACCACCGTTGCGGTCTTGGTGGCGACGCCAGACAGGGTTTTAGCTCGTTTGAGGGCCTCCTCTACCAGTAGAGCGCCTCTCTCTTTGACCAGGGCGCGGTTCAATGCCCCGGGGATCACCCTTTTGATGACCATGTCCAAGAGGAAAGAAAAGGCAGCAATGAGGAGAATGCGAAGGCCCACCGCTATGATAGACTCGGGGATAGGCATGGCATCCAACCTTCAGAAAGGCTGGCTCAGACCTTTAGCTTTCCACCATCCACCAGCAGATGCCCGTCCACCCAAACCGTGGGCTGAGAAAGGACGCCATCCAGGTGGGTGGCGCTGACAACCTTTCCCGCTAGAGTGGAGTTGTCACCTAGTCCGATATGGATGGTGCCGGCTCGCTTCTTATCCTCAGTGGCATTGCCACTGATGCGCGCCTTGGGGTTGGTGCCCACGGCGAACTCCCCTATTTGGCGAGAGTTATCATCTCCGTGACGCTGCCACAGCTCCTCCAGGGCCTTAGCCTGGGCGCCGCCCCGCACTTCCACTACCCTCCCCTTGGACACAGTGAAAGCTATAGGCTCGGTGAGGAGACCCATGGTGTGCATGGTCTGATCGAAGACCAGCGTTCCTTCCGTCGTGCCCTCCACCGGCGCTATGGCTGCCTCACCGTCAGGGAAGCCGGCTATGGTGCCGGGGTGTACGATACCTGAGAGGGGAAAACAGGGCCGCTGGGCGATGCTGAGAACCAAATCGGTGCCTTGGGGGGAGGTGACGCGCACCTTACTGCCACGGTTGAGGATGTCTGCTACAGTGGCTGTGATGCGGTCCACCTCTTGGTAGTCGGCGGTGGCGGCGCCGTTGCATAGCATATCCAGTGTAATACTGGGCATGGAGATATATTTGACTCCCTGACGGAGGGCGCCCCGTACCGCGTCGGTATGGGTCATGGCCGTGGAGGTGGCGCAAATGAGGAGAAAGACCCCTTTCATGGCCTCGGCGGCTCCTTTGGGGGGCTCGTGGCCGTGGGCGGCTCGGGCGACGATGGTCATTAGGGTTGGCTCCATACCCATTTCAAAAGCCGCCGCTGCCAGGGCCTGTCCGATAAGGGGATCGGTGCGACTATCGGTTAAGATCATCACCTCTTCCCCTGCCTTGCCGTTCAGTGCCAGGGGGATGTGGGCATATTTCATTGCCTCCACTAGGTTCAACTTGCTACCTCCTCTACAACGTTACTCTGGTTTGTCGCCCTATCATGATGATAGATTATAAGCCGACTGTCAATCGTGGCCTTTGGGAAGGGGGATACCGATGAGGTGGCACAATGGGCGGGCTAAAAGTGTTGACAAATTCAGTTTGGTACTATAAACTACATACCGTAATAGTGATTCTATCCACATAGGTAAGGTTAGTACTGAATTTTAGCTACATAGCGGTGATGACGCAGAGTACAAATAGGCAGGCAAATAGAACAAAATTATTGAGGTAGTGGAATAAATCAATGAAAGATATCTTGACGAGTATCCGGTTCCGCTTCAACCAGAAGGGCATGGCCCGGGTGCTGGGTTTCCGGCAAGCCGAGGTGATGGAGGTGCTTTGGCAAAGGGGACCAGCCACGGTTGCTGAGGTTCATGGGGTAATAAATAGCCGCCAGCCCATCGCCTACACCACGGTGATGACTATTATGTCTCGTCTCGCCAACCGCGGCTTTCTTCACCGTTCCCTGGCTAACAACGCCTACCTCTACTGGCCCCAGGTGAGCCGAGAGGAAATGGCACAGTCTCTCGTGAAGAGCATCATCGACGGCTTGCTTCAGGATTTCGGCATGCCAGCCGTGGCCTACTTTGTCCATCGCCTCAAGGAGGATGACTTGGCGGAGCTGGAGCGGCTGGTGAAGGAAAAAAAGGAGGAATCCCCCTAAGGGGAAAAGATGTTCAACACTGGTTCCCTCATTCAGTCGGTGAATATCTACCTGGTGGAGAACATCCTTCACACCGTGGTAGTTCTGGTGGTCGTTCTGGCCCTAGTTAAGTTGCTGCGGGTGAGAGATGCGGCACTACGCGCCATTCTTTTCCTGGTGCCGGTGGTTATTCCTCTTATTTCAGCTCCCAGTTTCTACCTTTTCTTTCCTCAGCGTCAGAAGCTGCCGGTGCTGGCTGCGGACCGGCTGCTCAATGTGGAGAAGTGGTTGTCATCATGGCCTTTGTGGTCTGTTTTGTCTCCCCTTCTGACCTCTATCGTTCTTGCCATTTTTGCTTTTCTCCTCGTAAAGGGGTTAGTTAGCCTGTGGAGCTTGCTCCGCCTGCCGTCGCATTTTAGAGCGCTGCCGGAAGGAGAGGAGCCTCGTCTGGATGCCCTATTGGCTGGGCTGCTGGGGCAGACGGGCGTCTCCCGGCCCCGGATTCTTGTGGCCGAGGAGGAAAGGAGCTTGTGCTGTGCCTTCGGTCTTCATCGCTCTTATTTGCTCCTATCCCGGGGCCTGATGGAGCATCTGGATGATGCCTCCTTAAAGGGGATACTCGCTCACGAGGTGGCTCACATCAAACGGCGAGACGGCTGGCTCAACTTCTTACTGCTTACCTTCAGAAATGTTCTTTTCTTTAACCCCCTGGTTCATTTTCTCTGCGATGCGGTGCTTCAAGAGTCAGAAATGGCCACGGACCGGTTGGCCATCAGCCTGGTGGGGAAACCGGCGGGCTATGCCCAGTGTCTGCTAGACGTTGGTCATCGCTGTCGGGAGGATGAGGCGATCTTTCGCCTTCAAGGCACTAGAGCGTGCTTTGTCTCTAAAAACCAGGGCTTTAAGAGACGCCTGACCTCTATTATGGATTACTCCCAGAGGCCGGTACCGTATTACCAGCGGTGGCTTCCCTGGGCCACGGCAGCACCCATGTTCCCAGTACTTTTCTTCCTTTGTTGATGTGATAGGTAGCTAAAGGGCAAAGGGGGTCCCCTTTTTGCTTTTTGTTACTACATTAAGTAGTAAGTAGGAGGTAAGAATTATGAGAATCCACTGGGTGAGAGGAGGTTGGTAGCGAAGATAGGACGAGAGGCAAACCTCCAGGGACAACATCCGCCCAGGCAGCGAGCACACGAGCTAAGGAAGGAGAGTAGAGGGATGAATAGCAAACTGAGATGGTTTGTAGTAGCGATGGTTGCCCTTCTTGCCCTAGCGGGCTATTCTCTGGCACAGGCCCAGGCAAGCCCGGCCAGCATAGCCAAGGGTGGCAAGCTCTATGACAAGTGGTGGAAAGTGGTTCCCAACGCTGTTGAGCCTAAGGGGGACCATCCCCTCTGGGCATCGCAAACTACCAATACACGAACGGGTCCTGACACCTGGCGGTGCAAGGAGTGCCACGGTTGGGATTACAAAGGCAAGGATGGCGCCTATGGCTCCGGCTCCCACAAAACGGGCTTCGTCGGCGTTTATAACGCCGGCGCCGCCAAGAGCAAAGCGGAGCTAGTGGCCATCCTTAAAGGCTCGACCAATCCAAAACACGATTTCTCCGCACTGATAGATAGCCTGGCAGATTTCTTGAAGGAGGGGCTAGCCGATGATTCCAAGTACATAAACTATCAGACTAAGAAACCCATCGGCGGCAACCTGGAGCAGGGAAAACAAGTGTTCACTAGTTCCTGTGCCCCTTGTCATGGTGCCGATGGCACCCAGCTCAACTTCGGAAGCGAGAAGGAGCCGGAGTACGTGGGCACCATTGCCAGCGACAACCCCTGGGAATTCCTGCACAAGGTCATGTCCGGCCAACCGGGAGCGCCGATGCCTTCGGGCTTTGAAAGTGGCTGGGCTCGTGAAAAAGCGGTGGATGTCTTGACCTTTGCCCAAACCTTACCTACCGGCGAAGAGGCTCCCCCTACACCTGCTGTGTTACCGAAAACAGGCGATACCCCTCTTCCCTACCTACCTCTAGCTGCCGCTGGTGGTCTGGCTTTGCTGACTGGCGTCGCACTCCTTCGTTGGACAAGGAGGATCGGTAGCTAGCAACTAGGCGCAAATAGTGAGTAAGGCCAGCCCAAAGGCTGGCCTTACTCTTTTAAGGAGCACGAAACATTGAGAAGCCGTCGCTATAGTTGTTATAATGGCCTAAAATGTGACGGTGTTTCCTAAGCAGAGGCAGGTATGACTAGGGAAAACATGCCCAGGGGCTTTGAAGCCTATCTTCATCACATAGTCAGTGATGCTACCTTGAAGTCCCTGCGGCGGCAACTCATTCCTCCCCAGGTTGTTCTACCATCTCAAGACACTACGGACAACTTGTGGGACATGGCGGAGGCTCTTACGGGGTCTGCCACTACTATCATTGTCGGCAGCCCCGGTGCGGGCAAAACAACCCTGCTTCAATCTATTCTTTACGATTACGCCTTGCACGGAGAGGGGGACGATTTTTCCTCCAGTCCTCTTTGTGACGAGGAGAGGGTGCCCATCTATTTGGACTTAGCGACCAAAAAGCCTGGCGAGGGGTGGGAAGAGCTGGCTTTTCGCTGTCTGGCTGCCCACCTGCCATCTCCATCGGTATGGAAGACGGCGCTGGGAGGCGATGAGCTCCTGTTCCTCATCGACCACTGGGATCGGCAGTCTTGGGGCTCGCAGATGGAGGCCATGAAGGCTATCCAGTTCTTGAACCTTTACTCACCACGCCATCGTATCGTCTTGGCGGTGCGTGAACATGACTTGCCCTTCTTTGAGTCCTGGTCAGCCCAAAAGGTTATCCTGGCTCCCCTAGATCAGGAGACGGCCTATCGCTACATGTGCCAGATGGGGGGAGAGGAAAATGCCCGCAGGATGGCAAATATCCTCACCCAAGTGGGCCTTTGGGGACTGGCCGAAAGTCCCGGCAGTGTGAGCCGGATGGGTCCCTTGACTTTCGAGGGGTCAGCGCCTACGGTCAGGGAATTCCTATCTCGTCTGGTGGGAAGCATTCTTGGGCCAGGCAACACCCAGAGGTGGTATGCCTTGGGGAAACTGGCTCTCACTATGATGAAGGAAAACCGGGAAACCCTGGAAGTAGTGCGCTGTCGGCCGATTCTGGAAGATGGCTTGTGGGGTGTCCTGGGTGACGAGGTTTGGGGGGATTTGGTAAGGGCCGGGGTGCTGCGTTTGACGGAGGGGCGACAAGGGCTGGCCTTTAGCCATTCCGAGTACCGGGCCTTCTTCGCCGCCTTCGCCTTGGAGGCCGCTTTGGTCGGCGGTCAAAGCCTGACCTCACTCCTCTCCCCAGAGGTGACGCCCTGGGCCCGCGCTGTGGTTCATCTCTATGGGATGACCTCGCGGCGGCGGGCCGTTCTCGACCAGCTTCTGGCCCCGCCCTTCGATCCTCAAAAGCTGACGCTGGTGGTTGACTGTTTAGTTGAGAACGAACCCTCTGGTCGTCTACTGGTGGCTCTACGCCCCAGCACAACCGATTCGCGACTCCATCTCTATCTGGCCCAGGCCTTCCAAGAGGCGGGCCGTTTCCAGGAGGCGCTGGAAGAAATAGATGAGGCGATAATGTTTAGCCCCCAACGCCCTGACTTACACTACCGCCGGGGCCAGATATTGTCCGCCCTGGGAAAGCATCAGACGGCCCTACGCGCCTTTCAAGAGGCTTCTGTTTACAGTCCCCAGGAGTGGGAGATTAGCCTGGCTACAGAGCAAGCTAAAGCCGGGGACAGAGGCGGCGCTAAAAAGGAGCTAAGCCGTTTGGCCGGGGTACTGAAACAGCGCCGGGCCCAAGCCCTCTATGAGCTTTCCCGCCTTAAAATGGAAGAGGGCCTCCTCAAAGAGGCCGAGGAGGATGGACGGGAGGCGGTTGCTCTATGGCCTCAGGGGGACTTGTGGCATCATTTGGGTGGCATCCTTATGGCCCAGGGTCGGCGCGAGGAGGCCAGGCAAATCTTGCAGATGGCGGCGAACAACCACGCCCTGGCCTCTGCTGCATTGGGCGTTCTGGCAGAAGAAGAGGGTCGCTACAGCGAGGCCCTAACCCACTTTCGTCGTGCTGTGGAGTTGGCTCCTACTGAAGCCCCTCTCCATTGCCAACTGGGTCGAGTATGTCGCTTGGCGGGACAGTATTCCTCAGGAAGCTTCCACCTGCAAAGGGCGGCTCACCTCCGACCTGACTATGGTGAGGCCTATGCGGAGATGGCTCGTCTCTTGGAGTGCCAAGAAAGGCACCATGATGCCCTGGAACAAGCCCGTCGCGCCTGCGACGTAGAACCAGAAAATCCAGAGCACCATGAGTTGCGAGGCTGGCTAGCCCGTTCCATAGGGCGGCTGGATGAAGCGGAAACTCACATGCGCCAGGCCGTAAAGCTGAACCCGGAACGGGGAGAGTGGCACAACGGCTTGGGAGTCATCCTTTGGGATAAGGGAAATCATCTCCAGGCGGTAGTGGAATATAGAGAGGCCATCCGGTTAGAGCCGGCAAACCCCATGTACTATCGAAACCTGGGGGTGGCTTATACCTCCATGACAGATGACGAGGCCGCTCTGGAGGCCTTCGAAGGCGCTCTCCACCAGTGTGAGGATGGGGAAGAGCAGGAGATTTCGTCTCTTAGTCGCTTCATCGCTGCCGATGTTAGCAACGAGAGGGGAGCTATCCTGGAGAACCATGGGAAACACCAGTTAGCCTTGGTGGAGTTCCAGCGTGCCGCCCGCCTTGTGCCCCAGCGTACCGACTACCGCCTCAACGAGGGTTTGATATATGGCCGCCTGAGCCAGCCCTACCAGATGCTACACCTTCTGGAAAAAGCGGCGGCAAGTCAGCCCCACGATCCTATAGTCCATTATCGTCTTGGCCAGGCCTATGAGCTTCTGGACTGTGTTCAGGAAGCAGTAACCGAATATCAGACGACCACCGAACTATCCCCTACAGAGGGGGAGTTCTGGAAGAGTCTGGGACGGGTGCAAAGGCGGATGGGCAATCTCCAGGAGGCGGCAAGCTCCCTTGAGAAGGCGACTAGCTTGCAACCGGGCGATGCCGAGGTCCTGTTTTACCTGGCGGATATCTGGGAGGAAGAGGGACAGATGTCTTCGGCAGTGGATAGCTATCTGCGGGCTGCCCGCCGTGCCGTGGATCGGGCGGAGTACTGGCTAGCGGCGGGACGGGCGAGCCGTCGGGCGGGCCGCTGGGGGGAAGCTCAAACATGCCTTAGGACGGCCCTTTCCCTGGATAGCGGTTTGGCCGAGGCCCGCTTTGAGCTATCCCAAACCCTAGCCAAATTGGGGCGTGTGCCGGAGGCAGCAGAGGAGGTCAAAACGGCCCTAGAGGCGTGTCCAAAGCATGTGGAGGGGCACTTTCTTCTCGCCAGCATTATGGAAAGCCTGGGCCGTGGTGAAGAAGCCCTGGCAGCCGCCCGACGGGGCCTGGAGATGGATCCTAGCCACGTCCCCGGCTATCGGCAAATAGCCAAGATACTGGTCTCCCTAGGCAGGGAGGGGGAGGCGCGGGAGCTCTATGGGAAAGTCGTGGCGCTCGCTCCGGCCTCGGCGGATATCTATATGGAGGCCGGGTCTTTGTACTTTAAGCAGGGGCTTACCCAGGAGGCCATAGACCTTTGGGAGCGGGCAGTGGCCGCGGAGCCCCATCGGCCTGAGGGTCACTTTCTTCTGGCTCGGGGCCTTCTGGAGAGTCAGCCCGCCTCGGGCGGGGAAAGGGCCCTTTATCACTGCCAGCAGGCTTTGACGGGGGAAGAGAGGGCGGAGTACCATGCCCTGGCCGCCTCCGTTCTAGAGAGGCTGGAGCGGGAAGAGGAGGCGCTATCCCACTGGAACGCCGCCACCAAGCTGGAGCCGTCGTCTCCTCAATGGCTCTATCAATTAGGGAGGATGGCGGAGAAACGAGGCGAGGGGGACCGGGCCGAGGAGTACTACGCTGCGGCCACCAGGCAGGCGGGGGGAGGATTCTGTTACTGCCACTTAGCCCGCCTTTACTATCAGAAAGGGCAATACTCTGAGGCAGTAAGAGCGGTGCAGTTGGGGCTTGAGGTAGGGGTCAATGGAGATGACTTGCCCCCCTGCTATCAGCAGTTAGGCGATGCCTTGCTGGCTCTAGGGAGGGGGGGGGAGGCACAACATGCCTATAACACTGCTCTGCAACTGGGATATGAAAGTGGGATTCTGCACCGGCAACTGGCTGTCCTATGCCTTGCGGGGGGAGCCGTGGCGGAGGCGGTAACGCATTTGGAGAGGGCAATGGCGCTGGGGGATGATCCCCCTGCCACCCATCAGCTTATGGCAGAGGCCTTGATTCGACAGGGGGAGGGAGAAATGGCCCTGGCCTACGCTCAAAGAGCCTTCCAGGCGGAGCCGGGCAACTTTCTATATCGACGCCAGATGGGGAGCACTCACCGATACCTGAAGAGATGGGAGGAGGCCATAGCTTACCTACGAGAGGCGCTGGATGTGTCGCCCCAGGACGGCGGCACGTGGGGGGAGTTGGGGCTGGCCTATTTAGGGGCGGGAAGGGGAGACGAGGCGCTGGCGGCGCTAAGAGAGGCGGTGAGTCTGGGCAGGGCGGAAAGTCGGCTTCCCCTGGGACGGCTTCTCTTGGAGAGGGATCGGGTAAAGGAGGCTTGTGAGGAACTGAAGGAAGCAACCAATCTGTCGCCGGATAGTGCCGAGGCTCACTTCTACCTTGGCAGGGCACTGGAGGAGTTAGGCGAGACAGATGCTGCTTTGAGGGCATACCAAGGGGCGGTATCCCTGGGTCACCCGGACCCCGAGGCTCGCTATCGCCTTGCGAAGCTAGA
>JACPEP010000016.1 GCA_016183425.1 Chloroflexota bacterium | reverse complement strand
GCTTGCGATGACCGTTTTGGCTGTCATTCCGAGGCCTCGACCCGCAAACACAGTGAAGCGGAAGAGGCCGTGGGAATCCGTAACCCCAGGTGCGTTGTGACGGATTGCCACGCCCTTCTGCGGAAGGGCTCGCAATGACAGCCCCCCCACTCAGTAGGCGGGGTCGTCCCCGACCCCGCCGGCGTTGTCATGCATGTAGGCGGCGTCGTCTCTGATCCGCCAGAGGCACAAGCCGCCACAGGCGCATACATCGTCGGCCTCGGGGACGAGGCCGACTACGCCACAGGCGCATACATACAGTCCTGGGGCTACCGGGGGCTACGGGGCCCTGGGGAAACCACCGCTATTAATCGCCCTCGGTACTGGTTGTCGGGGCAACTGACGGTCCCTGGTGGTCTTCCCCATCGCCTTTGCCCAAAGGCGGCTCCCATCGGTGGTGAGGCGTATGGTGCCGTCTTCATCGGTGCGAAAGAGGCGTTCCATCCCCTTTAGACGGGCCAGAATATCGGGGTGGGGATGACCGAAGGGATTGTCCTCTCCCACCGATATGACGGCTACCTGGGGCGATACCTGTCGCAAAAACGCCGCCGAGGTGGAGGTCTGGGATCCGTGATGGGCTACTTTGAGAACGGTGCTTCTGATGTCATCATTCAAGAGGAGGCGTTCTCCTTCTTCTTGGATGTCGGCGGTGAGGAGAAAGCTCACCTGCCCCGCAGCCAGTTTGGCTACCAGGGAGTTGTTGTTGCTGTCGGAAGAGGTGCCTTGAAGAAGAACCTGGTGGGGGTGAAGAATAGAGAGGACGACTCCCTTTTCTAAGGTGATGATCTCTCCGGCCTGGGCGGAATAGCGAGGGATTTTCTTGTCCTTGAGGAGCTGGGACCATTGGACATATTCCGGGTTGGAGGACACCTGGCCGTTGTCCAGCACCTTCGCCACCGAGTAGCGGCGGACAACCTCGATGAGGCCGGTAATATGGTCGGCTTCGGGGTGGGTGAGAACAACCAGGTCAAATCGTCGTCTCGCCAGAGGCACATATTGAGACAGCTCCCGCATTAGGGTACTTGGGTTGGGGCCGCCGTCCACAAGGATGTGGTAATTTTGGGTTTGGATGAGGATGGCATCGCCTTGGCCCACATCCAGAAAAGTGACCCGAACCGGGGCGGGGGAGTACGTAAGCAAGCTATACCATGTTGCCAAGGCGATGATAGCGGCGAAGACAACCCCTAAATCAAGGAAGCCCGGTCGCCACCGCAAGAGGGCAGTAGGCGCCTTTGAGTACCAGGAGAGGATGCGCCTACCCTGACTCATAGCTACCAATCCGGTGGTGAGGGCACCGAAGTATCCCCAAACGGCTGCCTGGGAAACAGGAAGGTCAATGGCTGCCCCGGGGAATCCGGCCCAAAGCTGGACTACGGATGTAAGGTAAGATAAGGGGAGCCAAGCCGCCCAACCGCTTATCTGGCCCAGAGGGGCAGAAAAGAGGCCGGCGACGGCGACTACAAAAGAGGTTACTATAATAAAGGGCGTGGTCCAGAGGGTAAGAAGGGTAGCCGGCACCCCGACTAAGGAGAGACGGCTAAAATAGAAGGGTATGAGGGGCAGCGTGGCGATGTAGCTGGCGATACTCACCGCCGTCGTCTCGACAACAATGGATATGGGGGGCGTTTTCAGCGCAGAGAGCCTTTGGCTCCACTGGGTAAGGGGTGGAGCAAGATATACCAGGCCCGCCGTGGCCAAAAAGCTGAGCTGGAATCCCACGTCCCAAAGGATGAAGGGGTCCCCGGCGGAAAGAAAGGCAGCGGCGAAAGCGAGGGAGGTGGGGAGGTGCACCGGTCGACCGAAATAGGCCGCCACCATGACCATCCCCACCATGAGGGCAGCTCTCATCACGGAGGGTGCCAGGCCAGTTAGGAAGGCGTAAAGGATGATGGCTCCCAGCACCACGGGAAGGGCGCGGCGCCGACCCAGGGCGGGCAGGAAGACACTGCTGAGAAGGCCCGCCACCAGGCTTAGGTTTAGCCCGGAGATGGCCACGACGTGGGTGGTTCCCGTCCGGGCAAAGGCGCGGTTAAGCTGGGGAGGCATATCCCGCCGCAGGCCCAAGAACATGCCCTGAGCTAAAGAGGCCTGGGGTTCCGGGAGAGCGGCCGCTATGGCTTCCGCCATTCGCCGTCGTAGCCAGTATAGCCCCTGGAGGGGTTTGAACCCCTGCCCGCTCTCCAGTACTGACACCTGCGGGTAGCGCAAGATAGACGCGACGCCCTGACGGGCCAGGTATTCTCTATAATCAAATTCCGGGTGAATAGGCGGCGTTTCCAGCCGACCCACCATCCGCAAACGATCGCCGTACTCATAGGTGGGGAAGAGGCGTAGGGTAATCAGTGCTTTGCCGGAGACCCTTTTGGGCCCGTCTGGCTCCAGGACTTCCTCCACGTCCAGAAGGAGGCGCTGGGTGTTTTCTCTGGTTTCGGGATAAGAGGCGACGAGGCCGCGCATCTCCACAGCGGGGCCGTCGTTGTAGAAGGATATCTGGTTAGGGGAGGGCACGGGCCGGGCCAGGGAGAGGCGTGTCATTCCCAGCAAAAGGACAAGTAGGCAGACAGACGCCAGGAGGAGGCGCGGCCATCTTAGGCTCATGGTCGCGGCGGCCAGGGCTGGTACGGCCAAAGCAGCCAGGGCCGGCAAGGAGAAACTGCCCAGAGAGGCAAGGAAAAGGCCCAGCACCCAGGCAGCGCTGAGATAGAAGAGGGTCACGGCCTTTTCTTCGCCGCTATCAACGGACGGTGATAAGGTCTTTCACCTGTTCGAAGGTGGAGGAAGGGATGAGCTTCAGTTCCTTGAGATCCTCGATGCTCTGGAAGGGTCCGTTCTTGGTTCGATAGTCGATTATGTTTCGCGCCCTGACTTCGCCGATGCCAGGCAAAGTATCCAGTAGCGCCAGGGAAGCGGTATTGATGTTTATCTTTTGGGATGGTCCGGAAGGAGACCCCGTTTCTCCTACTTTGGGGATGTGGAGGCGGCCGCCGTCGACGAGGCGGGCGGCCAGGTTGATCTGATCTAAGTCGGCCTCTGGGGTAGCCCCGCCCGCTTTCTCTATGGCGTCCACGGCCCGGTCGCCTGCCTTCAGTGTGTACACGCCAGGGGAGGCTACGGCACCCGAGACGTAGACCCGGATTTCTGTGGTGGGGGTGGCGAGAAGGATCTCTACCCCCTTGTCTCCGCTGCGATCCATAACCATGATGGCCAGGCCAACTATGGTGGCCATGATGAGGGCGGTTATGATGAAGGGCCGATAGGATGGCCATTTGCCAGCCACGTTTTGTTCTCCGAAAAGGCCGATTTACCCAGGAGAACTCTAATCTGGGAAGGAGAGCGCTGTCAAGGGGTTGGTCGGCGATTCAATTCGTAGGTCGGGTTAGGAAACCCGACCTACAGGGGCCGGGCAGGTTGGGAAAGCTGCCCTACTGCGAGCCGTTTGATAGATTTTGCTCTCCTTCTCTCTCCCCCAGCCAGCGTTGCCACTCCACCTCCGGGTTCTCTACTCCCAGGCTGGTCATGGCGCGGCGGCGGCTGTGGACGCCGGCGGCCACTAAGGCGGTCTCTTCCTGAACTAATCGGCTTCGATCCTGGGGTAACACCGGCCCCCAGACAATGTGGGGGCGGAGGGGAAGATAGGTCTCGCCGGTCATCTGCTCCAGGAGGCGCAGGATCATGTGGTTGCGGCGCTGGTAGGCGGCAGTGCGGATGAGGCGCTTGCGGCGCACCCGCTGGAGGAGGGGATGAAGCTCCATCTCCAGGGCGATGCCCGAGAGTCCCCGCTGATTATCCCCGAAGGCGGTTCTGGGGGATTCGGAGAGGTCGTGGAGGACGCGGTAGATGAGGTTGATGTAGTCCACGTGGAGGCCGATGCCGCCTCCCTGAAGGAGGTCAAGAAGGTAGGCCCGGGCCCGCTCCGGTAGCTCCCACACCGCCCCCGGCTGGACGGCGATGTCCCGGGCATCCTCTACGTTCTCCAGCACGGCGATGGGGTTGCCGGAGAGCTCCAGGATCAGGGATAGCTGAGAGAGGGCCCGGTTCAGCTCCCGGGCCGGCTCCACGAGGGTGGGGATGTCTGATAGTCCCCAGAATTTCTTGGGCTCTCTTAGGTTGGGGAAGATGACGAAGGGGATGAAGGGATAGGGGTTGGGGCGGGACTCCACCAGGCGATTATCCGCCCAAAGCTGGAAGTGGTCGTCTGTCCACACCTCTACAATAATTACCTCGGGGCGTTTCCAGGGGGAGGCGGGGGGCGTGATGCCGTGGAGCGCCTCCGCCTCTTCGGCGGTGAGCTGGTAGCGGCTGGCGACGCGCCAGAGGCGGCTGACGTCGTCGCCCAGCCACCAGGCAAAAAGGCCCTGGACATCGGGGGCGGAGACGCGTACCCGCTTCTCGGTCTCGTCCCAGGTGACCTTGAAGCAGCCGTCGCCCAGGATGGCGGTGTCCAGCTCGGTGTCGAAGTCCAGTTGTTCCAGGTGGTTGGCCTCGTAGACTTGGTAGAGGGCCTCTTCGGCCCGCCGAGCGCGATGGCGGGCGTCCGGGGAGTCGGTGGGGAGGGGGTCGAAGGAGAAGGAGAGGCCGGTCATGAGGTAGGAGGTGACCTTTTCGACGAAGGCTTTGGCGTAGTTGACGGTGAGGCGGCGCTCGCGGCGGCGGGGGGTGGCGGGCCACTGGAGGCCGTTGTAGAAGTCCAGGCACTCCCGGTAGCTGCGGAGGCGGGGGAGGTCCAGGCGGGCGATGGTCTGGGGTATGGTTACCATGGTTGGGCTCCTTTTTTGATTGTTTTAATTTTTGCTTTTTTGCGGAGGGCTAGGTTCGACGGGCTCACTATGTATAGGTTCGGCAGGCTCACTATGTATAGGAGGGTCCTCTGCCAGGGGGTGAGGGGACGGCGGCGGGGGTGGGGGCGTGTTTTGGTGAGGTAGGGGGAGAGGAGGTGAAGGAGGGCGATAGGGGAGCGGGGGAGAAGATAGAAGAGGAGGGCACGGGCGTAGCGGGAGTGGCGCCCGTGTTTGAGGGCGTTGCGGTTGGCGATGGGGGCTCCGGCGCCGGGCCTTGGGCCGCCTCTGGGCATGGTGTGTCTCCGTTGCTTAGGTCGGGGTCGTCCCTGACCCCGACTACCGGTTTTTTGGTCGGAGAGGATGATAGAACATAGTTTCTTTATTGGCAAGAGGGGGATGTCACAGGGGGGTGACCTCACCCCCTGCCCCCTCTCCTTGTCAAGGAGAGGGGGTGTGTAGATTCGGGGGACACCCCCGAAACCCCGGCAGGGGAGGGCCCCTGCATTCCCTGGCAGGGGAGGGCCCCTGCCCTACCCATATCGAAGGGAATGGCACAGGAGAATTGGAGCAGTCGGCTGGGCTGCTTGATCATGGGCGAGGGAGGGCACAGGGCAAGTGGAGGTTGAGGTGCAGACCTAGTATAATGGCGGCGGTAGGAACTGATACCCAAGGTAAGCGAATAGTTGACCACGATTGGGATGAAATCGCGGGGGGATTTGGGGAGTTTGCCCGGGACCAGGGCTTTGATTTCGGGAGGGGATAGGCGATGGTGAAAGACAGGAAGATACGGAGACTTATTCTGGAGGTTGTCGACCTGCTGAAGAGAGAATACCAGCCGGAGAGGATTATCCTTTATGGCTCCTATGCCTATGGCAAGCCCACGGAGGATAGCGATATAGACCTGTTCATAGTAAAGGAGACGGACAAGAGGCGGGTGGATCGCTTTGTGGAGGTAAGCCGACTGCTATATGACCGGGAGCGCCGTATCTCCATCTCCCCCCTAGTCTATACCCCAAAAGAGCTTGAGGAGCGCCTATCTATCGGAGATGATTTCGTCGAAGAGGTGCTCACAAAGGGCGAGGTGCTCTATGCCCGATAAGGGCAAGGCAGTTAGCGAGTGGCTGGCGCGGGGAGACAACGATGTGCAGACGGCAAGGCTGGCGTTTCGAGCCAGTGCTCCAACTGGTACAATCGCAATCCTTATCCAGCAGGCGGCCGAGAAGTACCTGAAAGGCTATCTGTTATCCAGGGGATGGCGTCTGAAGAAGACCCATGATCTGAGGGAGCTAGTAGACAGAGCCATCGAGTATGACGCCACTTTCAACGACTATCTGGACATGGCACGCCGGCTTACTGCTTACTACCTGGAGGACCGCTACCCGCCTGGCCCTCCCGCCGACTACCCCAGGGAGGAGATAGCCGAGATTCTGGCGCAGGCCGAGAGGCTGATTGCCAGGATAAGAGAGGCAGTAGGGTAATATACAAGGTAGGGGCGGGTTTCAAACCCGCCCCTACGGCCTGGGCGTGGGGGGGGTGTGCGGATGGGGGGCGCGCAAAGGGCCGTGTTGGTATGCTGGCAGGCCAGGGAGAAGGGTGACAGGGGGGAGAAGGAAGATTAAGAAATAAAATCCTTCAAAAAATGCCTTGTAGGAATCTGCGAATAAGCGAAGAACGTTCAAAAGAGGGTTTCCATAGAAGAACGGCTGTGCTATACTAGATGCTGATTTTGTTTGGCTGTATCCATAAAGGAAGATTGGCTAGTTGCTTCTATGAGGAAAGGAAGGCGGGCTCTTGAGTAGTGAGACTGCCATCGAATGGACTGACGCGACCTGGAATCCTGTAACTGGCTGCACCAAGGTTAGCCCGGGATGTGCGCATTGTTACGCGGAGGCAATAACACTACGTTTTCATAGAGGCGGTCCCTTTAGCCTCGGACAATCTACTGTTAAAGTGCACTTGGAACGCCTTAAACTCCCGCTTGTTTGGAAAATTCCTCGTCGGATTTTCGTCAACAGTATGAGCGATTTATTTCATGAGGCTGTCCCGCTGGAGGTCATACTCAGGGTCTTTTCGATCATGATAGAAGCGCGGCATCACACCTTTCAGATACTTACCAAGCGTCACGAACGGTTAGCCAAGCTGGCTTCCCAGCTTTCTTGGCCATCCAACGTGTGGGTTGGCGTGTCGGTGGAAAATCAGATTTGGGCGGATCGAAGGATCCCTTACTTAAGACAGGTTCCTGCTACTACACGTTTCTTGTCTTGCGAGCCTCTATTGGGACCTCTGGATCTACGCTGCCACTTCGAGGGATTGCACTGGGTAATAGTTGGGGGAGAAAGCGGCCCCAAAGCGCGAACAATGGATCCAAACTGGGCGCGAAGCATAAGAGATCAATGTTTTGAGGCGCAGGTACCGTTCTTTTTTAAACAGTGGGGAGGACGAACCAGTAAGGTGGGAGGGAGAATCCTGGATGGTAACACTTGGGACCAGATGCCCAATATTTTGGAACCCAACATCATGCTAGATGTGTCTGGCAACAAAGTCGGTGCTTCAAGCATATCATGAGCACCAGCCGACAAGGGATATGGCCCATTGAGCCTCATACCCAGGCCAAACATCATATTCTTACCTATTATCTAAAGGCCTGGTTTCCGATCCTGTCGCAGGTCTCAAGACGTCTTCTCTACGTTGACGGTTTTGCTGGCCCCGGAGAATATTCGGGCGGGGAGCCCGGATCGGCGATCCTTGCTCTTAAGGTGGCGACAGATGATGACAAGTTGCGTGCCCAGCTTACAAAACCTGGGATGGAATTGGTCTTTGTTTTCATCGAGAAAGACGAGGATACATTTGCAGATTTAGAGAGAAAAGTGAACGAGTTCAAGCCAAATCTTCCATCGAACTTCCGGATCGAAATGCGAAACTCCACCTTTCAACACGTCGTAGACGTGAGTCTGAAAGAGCTAGATGAGCAAAATAGGAAGATGGCTCCTTCTTTCATATTTGTTGACCCATTTGGGCCTACAGGATTTCCCATGAGTCTAGTAGAACGGATCGTAAAACAACCTAGTGCTGAGGTGCTGATTAATTTCAGCTACCAGCCATTGAACCGGTGGTTTCTGAAAGACCCGTCTAAGCATCCTCGGCTGGACGAGCTATTTGGAGATGCAAGCTGGCGGGACGCGTTAAGCATCCCTGATCCTAGTACAAAAGAGGATTTTCTTGTCCAGCAGTACCGGAGGGCACTTGAGGCACGCGGATGGCGAGGGATAAGCTTCAGGATGGTGAACAAGCATAACCAAAGCCAATATTACTTAATATTTGGCACGAAACACTACCTGGGCATGTTGGCAATGAAGAGCGCAATGTGGAAGGTTGATCCAGAGGGCACTTTTAGCTACTCCGATCTTTCGAACGTCGATCAGCCACGGCTGTTTTCGCTTGATATGGATGAAGATTATTCCAGAGGGCTAGCTGAGCAGATTTTCCAACGGCGGAGAGGCACAACTGCCGGGAAGCAATCAATTATAGAGGATGAACTAGCGTGGCATCCGACAGCCATCGAAAAACATTTGAGGCGGGCGCTCATAATCCTCGAGTATGAAAGCAATCCCCCTAAAATAGTCGAAGTGCAAAAAGCGGATGCTTCCCTACGTAAGGCAAGGACCTACCCAAAAGATTGCCGCATCACTTTTGGAGATAGCCGTCCAGAGGACGGCAGTATTGGGAGACCGACCCTGATTAGAGATAGACCGGTTGGCGGCGCAGATGTGGGGGATGACGGAGGGGATCAGGCGGGCGATGGCGACAATGTAGGGGCGGGTTTGAAACCCGCCCCTAGGGATACGGGGACACCGCATTACAAAGAGGGCAATGGTGATGGCATCGGTAACCCCGCCCCTACCTGGAACCGCCTATGGCAAACGTCGTCGATAGCCATTGAAGAAGGGTCACTTCACTCCGAGGGTGCTTCCTTTGTCGAGGGGGCGTCCTCGCGGCGGAGAAGGCCCAGGTTGCGCATCAAGGGGGCGACGGTAGCGACCAAGAAGCGGGCGGGCTGGGAATAGGGGTTGTGGTTCTCATGCCAGGCCCAACTGGGGATGAATAAAGCGTCACCGGCCTCCCATTGGTATTCCTGCCCGTCGATGATGGAGACGCCTTTCCCGGAGAGGATGAACATGAGGTGCTCGTGAAGCTCCCGATGCTGGCGGCTGGACCCCCCGGGCAAAAGCTCGTCTTGGTGAAGGTTTATCGCTTTGACCTCAAAGCCCTGCGGGACGTCGATGAGGGTGGCCCGTCGGAGCCCTTGCCGCGGCTCAGGGAAGGTCACCTCTTCCTCTTTGATGTGAATCCTGCCCATGGTCGCCCCCCTTCTAGTTTGGCCCTATGATAGCATATCCCCTCATAAAGGGTGTGTAACAAACACCCTGGTTCCGGGAGACCCTGAGGGTTAAATCTGGGGGGGCGCGTAGGGGCGGGTTTCATGGCCTTTAACAAAATAAGCCGCCGCCCTGAAGGGCAGGCCTAGAGGGGTGTTGGGGCGCAGCATGCTGCGCCCGCTACGTACGAATCCTTCAGGGCAGGGGTAGGAATGTATCACTACTGTGTGGGGCTAG
>JACPEP010000003.1 GCA_016183425.1 Chloroflexota bacterium | reverse complement strand
GGGTTACGGATTCCCACGGCCTCTTCCGCTTCACTGTGTTTGCGGGTCGAGGCCTCGGAATGACAGCCAAAACGGTCATCGCAAGCCACAGAGGCTGTGAGTTTTTCGCGGGGGAGTGCCTCGAACACCATGATTTTGTATCTAGCTGACCCCTTGAACAGGTGCCCAAAACCGATTTCTTCACAGGCTCTCAGTGTGTAGTGTAGGGGCGTGGCAGATCGTCACCACCGACACTGTCATTGCGAGCCCTTCCGCAGAAGGGCGTGGCAATCCGTCACAACGCACCTGGGGTTACGGATTCTCACGGCCTCTTCCGTTTCACTGTGTTTGCGGGTCGAGGCCTTGGAATGACAGCCAAAACGGTCATCGCAAGCCACAGAGGCTGTGAGTTTTTCGCGGGGGAGTGCCTCGAACACCATGATTTTGTATCTAGCTGACCCCTTGGACAGGTGCCCAAAACCGATTGCTTCACAGCCTCTCAGAATGACATCTTTGACAGATAGGCACGGGGAGGGTATCATCTATTTGCTATCTCAATTCACAAAGGGAAAAACTGACAGTGCTACAGCGGACGCCTCTTTATCCTGTCCACCAGCGCATGGGGGCCCGGATGACGGCCTTCGCGGGCTGGGAGATGCCCGAGAGCTATCAGGGCATCCTGGCCGAGAGCCGCGCGGTGCGCACCGGAGCCGGCTTGTTCGACGTGTCTCACCTGGGGCGTTATCAGATCCAGGGCGAGTTGGCGCTACCCTTCATGGAGTACCTTCTGGTTAGTCGGATCCTACCCGTGGCCGTGGGGCGTGCCCGCTACACCTTGCTGTGCCACGAAGAAGGCGGCATCTTGGATGACTCTTTGGTTTACCATCTGGAACAGCAAAGATACTGGCTGGTGAGCAATGCCCTAAATCGGGTCAAGGTTGGTCAGTGGCTCCACCGATGGGCGGGCCCTTACTCTGTGGAAATCGCCGATGTCTCCCCTGATACGGCGGCGCTGGCCCTGCAGGGGCCATCCAGCCCCATGATTCTTGCCCAACTGGGGGACCCTTCGGCCATCCAAGGTCTTGGGCCCTTTAATTGTCTCCAGACAATGGTGGGCGGCTGCCAAGCTCTGGTCTCCCGAACAGGCTACACCGGAGAGGACGGTTTCGAGATCGTTACCGGAGCCGCCGAGGCGCCGGGGCTGTGGCAAAGGCTGCTGGATCTGGGGGCCGTCCCCTGCGGCCTGGGGGCCAGGGACGTCCTGCGACTGGAGGCGGGCTTTGTTCTTTATGGCAACGACATAGACGAGATGACCAATCCATATGAGGCGGGTCTGGGTTGGCTGGTGCACCTGGATAAAGGCGAATTCCTGGGTCGGGAGGCCCTTCAGAGGATTAAGGAACGAGGGGTGCGGCGACGGTTGATCGGGCTTCAGATGCAAGGACGAGAGATACCCCGAGCCGGATATGCCATTCTGGTGGGAGGAGATAAGGTAGGTCAGGTGACTAGCGGTACCCACTCCCCCATCCTGGGCACGTCCATTGGCTTGGGCTATGTGACCCCGGAGATGGCAACTGCGGGAACCCAGGTGGAGGTAGATATTAGAGGCAAGTTGGTTCCCGCAATAATTGTCAAAGGGCCTTTTTATCGTTCCCGGCCCCAGTCGTGAGGAGGTGACTGTGTATCCCACCGAGTGTCGCTACAGCAAGGAACACGAGTGGGTACGCCTGGACGAAGGTGGCCAAGCCTCGGTGGGCATCACCTATTACGCTCAAAAACAACTGGGGGACGTGGTATACGTTGACCTGCCGCCGGTGGGCACTCGGCTATTGCAATTCCAGAAATTTGGCGAGGTCGAGTCCGTAAAATCCGTGTCCGACCTGTTCTCTCCGGTAAGCGGGGAGGTGGTGGCCGTGAACCAGGAGATGGCGGACAAACCGGAGCTGGTGAACAAAGAGCCTTACGGCGGCGGTTGGCTCATCCGGGTGGCTCTCAAGGACGCCGCTGAGCTAGAAAAGCTCCTCACCAGCCAGGAGTACCAGGGGCTGGTGGAGCAAGAGGCTCATTAGACGCCATGCCTTCCCCGTATATCCCCAACACCCCCGTACAGCGTCAGGAGATGCTCAAGGCCATGGGGGTTTCCTCTGTAGACGAGTTCTTCACCGACATTCCCATCAACTATCGTCACCCTGAGCTGAAGCTGCCCTTGCCTCTATCTGAGTTGGATTTGAAAAGGGAGATGCAGACCCTGGCGGGACGAAACGCTAACCTGGAGGAGTATATCTCCTTTTTGGGAGGGGGCGCCTATAATCACTACGTACCATCGGTGATCCACCACATCACCAGTCGGGGCGAACTGTCCACCGCCTACACCCCGTACCAGGGAGAGATAAGCCAGGGCATCCTGCAATCCCTATACGAATACCAGACCCTCATCTGCCAGCTTACTGGCATGGAGGTGAGCAACGCCGGCATGTACGATGGGCCTGCCGCTGCTGCCGAGGCTGCCCTCATGGCCTGCCGCACCACAGGGCGGGAGAAGGTGACCATAGCCCGCACGGTGTCACTCACCTACCAGGGTGTGATAAGCACCTATCTTTCTCGGCCTGGCTTAATGGTGGAGGAGATAGCTCCGGAGGCAGAGGGGTTGGACGGTAATTGTGCTTGTCTAATTGTTCAGTATCCCAACTTCTTCGGCTACATAGAGGACGTAGCCGCCCAGACGCGGGCCGCCCACGAGGCGGGCGCCCTTCTGGTGCTGGTGGCTGACCCTATAGCCCTGGGAATGTTTCGGTCTCCCGGAGAGCTGGGGGCAGACGTGGTGGTGGGAGAGGGACAGCCTCTGGGCAACCCCCTGAGCTTCGGCGGCCCCTATTTGGGCCTTCTCGCCTGCCGGAGTCAGTACCTTCGTCAGATGCCGGGGCGACTCATCAGCCGCACCACGGACGCTCGGGGGCAGGTGGGCTACGTCATGACCCTCATGACCCGGGAGCAGCACATTCGCCGTGAGCGGGCCACCTCCAACATCTGTACCAACGAGACCCTGCTGGCAGTGGCGGCGGCGGTGTACCTGGCAGCCCTGGGCAGGGAGGGGCTGCGCCAGGTGGCGGAGCTATGCTATCACAAAGCCCACTACGCCGCCCAGCAAATCAGCCGGCTGCCGGGCTACTCTGTGCCCTTCTCCGACACCTTTTTCAAGGAGTTCGTCGTTATCTGCCCCCAACTCCCGGAAGAGATAAACCGTCGCCTGCTGGAGAAAAAGATCATCGGCGGCCTGGACGTAAGCCACATGGTGCCCAACGGGATGCTCCTGTGCGTCACCGAGATGAACTCTCGGGAGGATATCGACCGCCTGGTGAGGGAACTGGCCCCCTTGGGAGAGGAGATCTGAGATAGACCTTCCGGAGAAGCGCCAGCTCCTTATGGAGCGGAGCGTGGCAGGGCGGCAGGGGTGCAGCCTCCCCGCCTGCGATGTGCCTCTGAGCCAGCCGCCCCCCCAGGGGCTCCTTCGCCAGGAGTTGCCCCTACCCGAGGTGACAGAGGGAGACCTGGTGCGCTACTTCACCCACCTCAGCCAGCTTAACTTGGGCGTGGACGTGGGATTCTACCCCCTGGGCAGTTGCACCATGAAGTACAACCCCAAGCTTCACGAAGATGTGGCTCGATTACCTGGTTTTAGCCATATCCATCCTCTCCAGCCGGAGGAGATGGTTCAGGGGGCCTTGGAGCTCATGCACCGCCTCCAGGGCTACCTGGCGGAGATCACCGGCCTTCGGGCGGCCTCCCTGACTCCCGCTGCCGGCGCCCATGGCGAGTTAACGGGGATGCTGGTAACGAGGGCTTATCATCATATACGAGGGGAGGAGGCACGAAACATCGTGCTGGTGCCCGACTCTGCCCATGGCACCAACCCCGCCTCGGCGGCCATGGCCGGCTACCGGGTAGTTACCGTCCCCTCCGATGCCCAGGGCAACCTGGACCTGGAGGCGCTGCGGGCCGCCATGACCCCGGCGGTGGCCGCCATCATGCTCACCATGCCCAGCACCCTGGGTCTCTTCGACCCCCACATCGTGGACATATGTCGGGAGGTCCACCACCATGGTGGGCTGGTCTACGGAGACGGGGCCAACCTGAACGCCCTTCTGGGCCAGGTGAAGCTGGGGGAGTTGGGTTTCGACATCGTTCACCTCAACTTGCACAAGACCTTCAGCACCCCCCACGGTGGTGGGGGGCCTGGGGCGGGGGCATTGTGTGTCGGGCAGGAGCTGGCCCCTTTCCTCCCCACCCCAATGGTGGAGAAGATTGACGAGGGAAGATATATCCTCACTGCCCCTGCCCAAAGCATTGGGCGCATCGGCGGCTTCCACGGTAACTTCGGCATTCTGGTCCGGGCTTACGCCTACATTCGCTCCCTGGGGGCGGAAGGGCTGCGCCAGGTGAGCGAGGATGCCGTCCTCAACGCCAACTATCTTCTCTACCACCTGAAGGAAGATTATCATCTCCCTTATCCCCGCCCCTGCCTGCATGAAGTGGTTCTCTCCGGAGCGAGGCAGAAAAGGCTGGGCGTGACCACCCTGGATATCGTCAAGCGTCTCATGGACTACGGCTTTCATCCCCCCACCATCTACTTCCCTCTCATCGTAGAGGAAGCCATGATGATAGAGCCCACGGAGACGGAGAGTAAGGAGACCCTGGACGCCTTCATCGCCGCCATGAGGGACATCGCCCGGGAGGCAGAGGAAGAGCCGGAGATTTTGCGCACCGCCCCCCACCACGCCCCCATGGCCCGCCTGGACGAGGTGGCCGCCGCCCGCAAGCCTGACCTGCGCTGGCGAGCCAAGGAATAATTTCATGTCATTATGATACATATGATACAATCGGGGGGAAAAGTATAATAATAGTTCCAGTTCTCTTACTTAAGTATCATTATAAGACTTATGTTGACATCGGTGGCATTTTATGGACATCGAACAGTTTAGGGACAGCCCGTCCGGACGCTTATTAAAAGGCGTTGGTGGCTACTGGGCCTTTGTGCCCCATCCCATGCCGCCCCCACTGGACTTTACCCCTGAATTAGTGTCGGCGCTCTCGGAAGCCGACCGGGCGCTGGGCGAACTGGCAGGCATAGGACGCACCCTACCCAACCCGTATCTCCTCATCCGGCCCTTTGTCCGCCGTGAGGCTGTACTATCGTCGCGGATCGAAGGGACACAAGCTTCGCTGGCGGAGCTTTTTGCCTACGAAGTACAACAGTTGCCGCTTTCCGGGATAGGGCGGCCTTCAGTCAAGTCAGATCTGTTGGAGGTGGCCAACTATGTCCGAGCTTCAGAGTATGGACTGGAGCGACTCAACAGCCTCCCTCTCAGTCTTCGACTGATACGAGAACTCCATGGGCGTCTTATGGAAGGGGTTCGCGGTGAACATCTAACTCCCGGGGAGTTTCGCCGCCGTCAAAACTGGATTGGCTCGCACGGTTGCACCCTTGATGAGGCAACTTTTGTCCCCCCGCCGGTGCCAGAAATGAATGAGGCGCTGGACGCATTGGAGAAGTTTCTGCATGCGCCCTCTCAACTACCCCCGCTCTTACGCATTGCTCTTATTCACTACCAATTCGAAGCTATTCATCCCTTCTTAGATGGCAATGGGCGCATAGGCCGGCTCCTCATCACGCTCCTACTTACCGAAGGAGGCATTCTTTCACAACCACTGCTTTACCTCAGCGCTTACTTCGAAAAGCACCGCCAGGAGTACTATGATCGGCTGCTGGCAATAAGCCAGCAAGGAGATTGGAAAGGGTGGCTCACCTTCTTCTTTCGTGGTGTGGCGGAGCAAGCCCACGATGCGGTGGCGCGCTCCCAACGGCTTCAGGATCTTCAACGGCGCTACCGCGCCAAGTTTCAGGTTGCCCGTTCTTCGGCTCTGCTGCTAAAGCTCGTAGATGAGGTGCTTGAGACCCCGTTTCTAACACTTGCATGGGCTCAAAAAAGGTTGGACATAACACACCGTAGCGCACAACTAAACGTGGAAAAACTGATAGGCGAAGGGATATTGCGCGAGGTGACCGGCCGTCGCCGCAATCGCCTCTTTGTGGCCGATGAAGTCCTGCGCACTGTAGAGGAACCTTTGGGAGGAAACCCGTGATAACCAACGCCCTCTACTACGGCGATAACCTGGAAGTGCTCCGGAAGCACATCCCCGATGAGTCCATAGACCTCATCTACCTGGACCCGCCCTTCAACAGCCAGGCCACCTACAACGTCCTCTTCAAGGAGCCTTCCGGGGAGCTTTCCGCCGCCCAGCTTCGGGCCTTCTCCGATACCTGGCACTGGGACACCACGGCGGAGCAGACCTTCCGGGAGATCGTGGAGAAGGGCCCGCCCCAGGTGGCCAAGATGATGGCCGCCCTGCGGGAGTTCATCGGCGGCAACGACATGATGGCCTATCTGGTGATGATGACGGTGCGCCTGGTGGAGATGCGGCGCGTCCTCAAGGCCACCGGCTCCCTCTACCTCCACTGTGACCCCACTGCCAGCCACTACCTCAAAATCGTCATGGATACCATATTCGGCAATCAGAACTTCAGGAACGAGATCGTGTGGAGAAGAACAGGTGCCCATAACAAAGGAAGGCGCTTGGCCCCGATTCATGACAGTGTCTTGTTTTATACCAAAACCGACAAGTATGTCTGGAGAACTCAAACGCGGCCCTATATGCTGGGGCATGTTAAGGAGTTTTTCGTTACTGATGGTGAAGATTACCGGACCAACTACTTCGGGAACGTGTTAACCGGCTCAGGAAAACGTAAGGGCGAATCTGGTAAGCCGTGGCGTGGCTTCGATCCAACGGCTAAGGGGAGGCACTGGGCCATTCCGAAGCGGCTTCTTGGCGAAGCCAACGAGGACTTCACTGGCCTGGGACAGCATGAGAAGCTGGATCGACTCTACGAGCTTGGCTACATCAAGATCGTACCGGGTGAAGCGTGGCCAATCTATGAGCACCGTATTCGGCCAACTGATGGGCAGCCCACGGGCGATATCTGGGCGTTTCAGCCTTATACGGGAGGCACTGTTTTTGGGACTAATAAGGGCATCGATGAGGACGTGAGATGGCTTTCGACGCGGGACAAAGAGCGGCTTGGCTATCAGACCCAGAAGCCACCCACCTGGCCATCACCGTCATGAAGAAGCGCCTGGAGGATAGCTTCGGCCTCAAGCCGGGGGTGGACTACCAGGTCATCGGCGAGCCGGTGGACGTGGCCGGAGCCCGGGCCCTGGCAGAGCAGGACCGCTACCAGTTTCAGTGGTGGGCATTGTCCCTCATCGGGGCCTTGCCTGTGGGGGACGACCGCCGGAAGGGGGCCGACCGGGGGGTGGATGGCGTCATCGGTTTTGTGGAGCAGGGCGGCAAGGCCAAGCACATCGTCATCCAGGTGAAGAGCGGCCACGTCAACGCCGCTTATATTCGAGACCTGAAGGGCACCATGGAGCGGGAGAAGGCGGAGCTGGGCTTGTTCATCACCCTGGAGCCGGCCACCCAGCCCATGCGTGTGGAGGCAGTGAGCGCCGGGTTCTATCACTGGCAGCTTTCGGGGTGGGAACAGGACTTTCCACGCATCCAGATCTGCACCATCCAGGACTTGCTGACGGGCGAGCTACCGAAGCTGCCCCGGTGGGCACGTGGCGGTTTCGCCAAAGCGGAGCGCATCAAAGAGAAAGTGGGAAAGCAAGATAATCTGCTATAATGGGCGCAGCCGAGTGTTAATCAAGGCGCCATAGAGCCAAGGGAAATCCACGTCTCTTGCTGGCTGAAATACCTTAGTTTTTAGGAAGGGGGGAAAAGGGTGTTGCGGATAAGTCAAAATGAACCATCGGGGCGGCCCGAGGCAAACACTTTGGCTCATGTGCCAAGCCGACGGATTATGTGGATCATACCGCTGATAACCGGTGTGTTGCTCTCGACATTAAGTGCCTGCGCTGGTGGAGTTGGTGGGGATGAGGGGGGCATCGCCGTCCCCGATGAGGGCAAAAGCCATGTTCCTGTAGGCACTCCCATCCAGTATCAAAACTATCCTCCCACCTCGGGAACCCATTACGACCAGGTGGTGCGCTATGGTGTATATGAGGAGGACATTTCCGAGGGCTACTGGGTGCATAACCTGGAGCATGGAGCGGTGGTGATAGTTTACAATTGCCCGGGAGGCTGCCCGGAGACGGTGAGCCAGCTAAAGGAGGCATTCAAGGCTTTCCCCCCCGGCAAATATGGGCAGGTTAAGATAGTGGCGCTTCCTTATTCCAAAATGAAAGCCAAAATAGCCGTGCTGTCCTGGGGCTGGAAGCTGGAGCTAGCGAGCTTCGACAGCCAGAAGGTTCTCGCCTTTTACAAAGCGCATGTGGACCGGGGGCCGGAGGATGCCCCCTAATCCAAAGAATTTCCTGTAAAGCCATTGGCGGCGCGCCTCCAGGGCACAACATTGAACCTTTTCTGGGGCCATGATATTATCCCTCCGTTCGGGCCGGTAGCTCAGCGGTAGAGCACCTGACTTTTAATCAGGGTGTCCTGGGTTCGATCCCCAGCCGGCTCACTACAAAGCTGAATGTGGGTGATGAGTAGACGTAGGGACCATGAACCCTTGCTATACCGATGATTCACATGGATAATAATTGAAACGTAAGGCACTAAAAGATATTTGAAGAAAGGAGACTCAAAATGGCGGAGCTAAGTGACCTGGAGAATAAGGTCTGTAAAAAGGTGGAGGAGCTGGAGCCTGAGCTAGTCAAGCTTGCCTTGGACATGGGGAATATGGATACTACGCAGCCCAATGAGAAGGTGGCCGGCGACTATGTTTTTGCCTGGATGAAGGAGAATGGTTTCGAGCCTAAGAAAATAGGTGCCCCTGATCGGTTTAACGTGCTGGGCGCGTGGCGGGGAACCGGCAAGGGGTCTAGCTTGCTATTCTGCAGTCATCTGGACGGCGCACGGGGAAAAGGAGCCTGGAGAGAGGGGGACACCCTTCACGGTCAAGCTATAGCCAACTGTAAGGGGCCTATGGCTTGTTGGATGGCCTCGACCAAGGCCATCAAAGACCTGGGGATAAAGCTCCCTGGAGACGTACTCCTTTCGTCAGTTATTGGGGAAACCGGTGGTTCTCCCATTGATGAGTTTGAATCGCCTAAGTACGATTCTCAGGAGTTGGGGGCGAGGTATGTGGCTAGCCACGGCGGGATAGCCGATTACGCTCTCGTTGCCGAGGCTTCCCACTTCGCCATCGTCCCCATGATGACCGGCCTTGCCCTTTTTAAGATTACTGTATACGGGGGCCCCCGCTCTACTGCGTGGAGCATGACACGGCCGGAACCGTCCATGGAGAAAAGTGTGAACGCTATAATCCGGATGAACAGATTTGTAGAAAGGTTTGAGAAATACGCCTACGAGTACATGCAGAAGAACACCTACACTTTTGACGGTGGTACTGTGGTTCCCAATGCCATCGTCGGGGCGATACGGGCCGGACACCCCACCAGACCATTTGTTACCGCGGAGGAATGCAGCATTTACTGCGACTTCCGGGTGCCTCCGGGCAAAAACCCCCTGGATATGAAACGAGACCTAGAGGATATCCTGGAGGACTTGGGGATAGAGGGCAAGGTGGAGATATATAAAAATCTCCCCGGTTACGAGGCGTGGAAAGTCACGGGTTTCGATACCCTTAAGGGCTCTATAGTGGAAACTCACAAGAAGATGTTTAACAAGCCTCCAGAGAATGTCAAGTCATGGTTTGTCAGCATGTGGCGCGATCTCAATCCTTACAACGAAATCGGTATACCGTCCATATCCTACGGATTTCCCACTGGCTACACCTATGCCGGTGCTTCTTATGTGTTGGACGCCCATTGGGTTAAAATTCCCGATATGATAACGGCGGCCAAGATATACGCACTGGTGACCCTGGATCTCTGTAACCGACCGTATAAAAAGGGCTAAAAAACACACCGATTTCCGATAGTTTGGGAGGCGCATAGAGGATCACAGCATTCGGCGGCGAAGCAAACCGGCAATAAACTGTCTCTCGGCTCCCGGCCAGGCGATCTTCTTAAGGGAAGAAGGACCGTCAGTCTTCCAGATACGGTCCTTCTTCCCTAATTAGAGGCCCAGTATGGCACATAGGGCCAGCGCTGCCGGCGATATGGGCAGTTTGAGTCATGTCTACCTCTACCACCCTTACCCCTTTGGCCTTCAGACGGGCAGTGGTAACGGGATTCCCCGCTGCCATGATCACCACCCCCGGTCTGGTGGGCACGACACAACAGGCCATGGTAAGCGTCTCCTCATCGGGGGCTTCGATGAGCTGGATTTTCTTTGACCTGAGATAGGCGATGGTGTCATAGTCCAGGCTGCCCGGGGAACAAAGAGCCAGCCGTTCGTCTACCATGCTAAGGACATTGCAAAGATGATAAGCGTTGGCCGCTATGGTGCGTTCCATGGTATAAAGGTATCCGGGAAGACGGGCGATGTGGATCTCCTCCACCCCCGCCTGCCTCAGGATGGGTTCAATCTGCCTTGTTCCCTCCATATTGGTTCTGACGCTGGTGGCCTGGATAACATGTTTGGGGTCCAGAAAGGCGTGGTTGGCGTGAATCTCGTGAATGCCGTTGCCATGGACGGTGTAAAGAATGGGGCATCCGATCTCCAACAGTTTTTCCATCCACAGACGCTCCAGCCCCCGCTTGCTGGCGATGGCCATGCGACCGATAATAGCGCCCCCCTTTATGATCATTGCCTGCATGGCGGTTAGGCTGGCGATACCGGAGGCATAGATGCCCTTGACCGTCGGGGGGAAGTTAGCATGAATAACCTCTACGCCTTCACTCCTAAAGGCAGCCACCAGTTCATCGTGCTCTTTTTGGGCTCTCTCCAGGCTGGTGGGGACCTTCCCACCGAACTTTTCCCAAAAGTTTGGGTCTGATTCAACCTCCTTCAGCCTACCCTCTTCTCCCGGGCGATGGACGATGATGGTCTTCAACACTCCGATGCCGGACTGGGCTCCCCACTTGCGCCCCCACATCAGCTCCAACTCGTCCATCCAGGTCACATCGTCCATACGGTGGGCCGGCATCCCGGGCTCGTAGCCGGGAATTCTGGGTAGCCCTTCTTGCACTTTCATTAGTCTCCTTTTTTCCTGTTATCAGCCCCAACGCCGACGATCTACTACCAAAAAGGCGTCTCAGGAGAAGCTAGGTCAAGCTGGCTCCACATCCCAAGCGTGGAGACGGGTATCTCTGGGATGGAGAGCCTTCAACTTTTTCTTGTTGTAACCCCAAGTCCATGGTATTGGGAATAGGAACAAGGCATAGGCTTCATCGTGCACTAATTGAGAAATTTTGCCTAGTGCTTCTTTGCGCCGTTTCTGATCCAGGGTACTCTGAGCCTCCTTGGTCAGGCGGTCTATCTCGGGGTTGGAGATGTACATGTAGTTACCGAGACCAGTTTTTTCGTCCCAGGTCACCCAATAGGCTATATAGGTCATACTCAAGTCCAAGAAGGGGCAATAAGATGAGGCGTGGTGCAGCCCTGCTGGAGGGCCGGAGCCGTCTTTCCGCAACCGCCCCATCCATCCGGAGAAGCCTTCAGGGATGGATCGAATGGTGGTTTTGATGCCGACTTCGGAAAGATAGTTGGCGATGGCCTGCATGTATTCATTATATTTCACATATCCCGAGGTGGTTTGGTAAAGGTCCATTTCAAGACCATTGGGAAATCCGGCGGCAGCCAAGAGGTCCCGGGCCTTTTTGGGGTCGTAAGGATATGCCTTTATTTTGTCGTCATAGCCAAAGCAGGCGGGAGTTGCTGGTTGCCCAATGGGTGCGATGGAGCCTTGAAATAAGGATTTGACTATTTCCTCTTTGTTAACGGCGTAGTTAATAGCCTGACGCACCCGTTTATCCTGGAGAGGCTTTGACAGTTGACTCATCCAGATTTCGCCATAAGACGAGGAAACTTTGTCAACGAACACATCTAATTCGGGGTCTTTCTTTATCCTTTCGAAGTCTTCGAAGGGGACGCTCCAAGCGATGTCTGCCTCTTTGGTCACTAGGAGTGCAACGCGGCTGGCCGCTTGGGGAACAACCCTTTGAACAAACACATTGGCTGGGGGGTTTGGGACGCGGAAATGGGTACCCGCCGCTTTTTCCGCTTCTATAAACTCGTCCTTGCGCCACTGGACGAATTGATAGGGGCCGCTTCCGACAGGGCTAGTCTTCATGATAGCAATGCCCTTCTCTTCGACATACTTCTTGGGGATGATGAATAGGTCGGTCAAGCGGCTAAGAAGAATGGGGTCGGGGGCCTTGGTTTTCATGCGCAAGGTATATTTGTCCGGAGCATCCACCCCTTCTACGGCGGCGACCAAGCGAAAGTGGGGGGACTTGGTTTGAGGGTCTAGCACCCGCTGCACGTTGAACTGAGCGGTTTGGGCGTCAAAATCCTCACCATTATGAAATTTGACCCCTTGCCTTAGCTTGAACAGCCAGGTGTTCTCATCGGGGTTTTCCCAACTTGCCGCCAGGTTGGGCCCCGGCCGAATATCCCGCTGCATAATGGTCAGAGAGTCGTACATCAGGGGGAAAAAGCTCATGGCGTCGATAATGCTGGTAGAGATGTGAGGATCTAGCGCTTCCAGGTCTCGAGAGGTTGCGAAAACCAAGCGATCCAGCTTCTTTGCTGGGGATATCTGGCCAGTAGCGGCACAGCCTGACAAGCCGATAACGGCGATGCCGGCACCGACCTTTCCCATACCAGTGAGCATACGCCTTCTAGATATACGTCGGCTAAAAATCTCCCGGAAACCGTTACTTCCTCTCCTCATTGTGCTCGCCTCCTTTGTGTTTGATGCCCCTTACTCTAGGAACTCGTGGAGATTTTTCTTTATAACCACAGCCATATTGGATTTGCCCGCAGACCCAGAAGTTAGACCTCCCTCTGAACCCTCGGGACAACCCTCTACAACTTGCCTACTGGATTCTTCGCTTACTTAACAGGGGAGAACTTGCTCGTGACGATGTTCTCAGCCCTCCAAAGAGGGGCCGTGATCTCGGACGAGAGGGTTGATCTGGCAGATGGGGCCGCTGCCGAAGCGAGCTGTTTCTGTCATCTGTACCTCGACGACCCGCACCCCGTTTTCACGCAGTTGGGCAGTAGTGGTAGGATTGCCCGCGGCCATGATGACCACCCCTGGCCGTACGGCCATGCAGTTGCAGGCCATGTTAGTGGCTTCCTTCTCGGGCACTTCGATGAGTTGAATCTTCTTGCTACGAAGATAGGCTATGGTATCGTAATCGATGCCGCCCGGGTAGATAACGGCCAGCCGTTCGTCCACCATGCTAAAAACGTTTACCAGATGGAAGGCATAGCCAGCACCGGTGCGCTCCATGTTGTAGAGATAATTGGGCAGACGAGCGACGTGGAACTCCACAACACCGGTCATCCTCATGATAGGTTCTACTTGCCTCACACCCTCCATGTTACTGCGAACACTGGTAGCTTGAATGCAGTGTTTAGGGTCAAGGAAAACGATGTTGCCGTGGGGCTCGTGTATGCCACTACCCTGAATAGAATAGAGGATGGGGCATCCTAACTCTACCAGCTTCTCAGTCCAGAGGCGCTCTAAGCCTCGCTTGCCAGCGATTGCCGTTCGCCCGATGATGGCCCCGCCGTCCACCATACAAGCTTGCATTGCGCCCAGGCTCTTGATGCCCTTGTTGGTGTAGATGGACTTAACAGTGGGAGGAAAGTTGGCGTGGATGACCTCTATCCCCTCGCTTCGCAAAGCGGCTACCATCTCATCGTGCTGGCGCTGCTTCCTTTCCATATCAAAGTAGGCGTCACTTTTGCCGAAGTTCATAAAGTAGACAGGATCGGTGGAGAATTCATCCCCTAGCTCTTCTCCCCCTGGGCGATGGACAATGACCGTTCTTAGCTCACCGATGCTGGACTGAGCGCCCCACTTCCGTCCCCACATCAGCTCCAGTTCGTCCATCCAGGTGACGTCGTCCATGCGGTGGGCGGGCATCCCCGGCTCATAGCCGGGAATGGTTGTTTTTAGGCGGGCTTTGATGTCGTCTCCCATTTTTGGTCGTTCCCTCCTTATCAAGACAAACCCTACTTGCCCAGCCTTCAGTTTGGCTGGTTACGCCTGGGTGTGAGACTACGGTTTACGATAAAGTGTTTTTATTTGGATAGCCACACCTTACGGAAGCGGGCGTAGAAGGGATGGGGCCCGTGGGCGTAGTTCTTCAGCTCCTTGCGGTGGGCGACGATGATGGTCTCATAGACGATGCCGTATTCCGCCCATACCTCTTCGGTGAGGAGCCGAGCCGCCTTCTGAAGGAGAGGCTTTTGCTCCTCTAGTTTGTAGGTCTGCTTGGCCTTGTCGATGAGATCTTCCACCTCGGGGAAGGGTACCTTTATGTTGGCATAGTCGCCCTTCCGGGTATAGTATTTTTCCAGGAGGTAGATGGGATCCTGGGCGGAGCCAGCGCCGACGACTCCGATGGCGTCGAACTCCTTGGTGTCCTCCTTCCAGATATCCATCTTCTTGGGGTTTTCCACCACCAGGAGGCTCATCTTGATGCCCACCTTGGCCAGCATGTTCTGGATCACCTCGCTTGCCTGCACCTCATCAGGGCGCACCGGGGCGGTCACCGCCTTGAACTCGAAACCGTTGGGATATCCCGCCTCCACCAGCTTTTCTTTGGCCTTCTGGGGGTCATAGGGGTAATTCTTTATGGTGGGGTCGTGGGCCCACGAGGCGGTGGGGAAGGGGTCGTCGGCGGGGGGCAGAAGGCCGCCGTAGACGGCGCTCGAGACAGCCTGGCGGTCGATGGCGTAGGCCAGGGCCTGGCGAGCGGCCTTCTTTGAGAAGGGCTCCTTCATCATGTTCAGGTGAAGGACCTTGCGCTTGGCGCCCGGGCCGGAGATGTTTACCACCACTATATTGGGGTCCTGCTTCAAGCTGGGCACGTCCTTGGTGGGGACATCCAGGATGAACTGGGCCTCGCCGGTGCGGAGCATGGTCTGGGACACTATGGGGTCGGGTGTATTGCGCCAGGTGACCTTATCCACGTAGGGAAGGCCCTTCTCCCAGTAGTCGGGGAACTTCTCCACGGTGACGTGGTCGTCCATAACCCATTCCTTGGCCACGAAGGGGCCGGTGCCTACCCCCTTCTGCCTCAAGTCGTTGTTGTACTTGGTGGCGGTGTTGGGCGAAGTGATTCCTCCACTCATACCGGTCAGCCTATCCAAAATGGGCGGGTAGGGACTCTTGAGGGTGAGCTTCACCGTTCGCTCGTCCACCGCATCGGTGGATTTGAGGTTATTGGCAACCTCCACGGCTTGGGTGGCTTTGAACCCCGGGGCGATGATCCGATCGAAGTTAACCTTCACTGCCTGGGCGTTGAAATCGGCCCCGTCGTGAAACTTTATCTTGTCGGGGCGGAGCTTAAAGACGATGGTGGTCAGGTCGGGGATCTCCCAGGAGGTGGCCAGCTCCGGCTCTAAAAGGCCTCCTTGAGAGGTGTGGAGGAGACTGTTGTACACGTGATATATGAGTACCATGTCGTAGCCGGAGCCCACGGTAATGCCCGGGTCAAAGCCCATATTGGTGCTGATGGGATGAACTATGGTCCCACCGTAGACGGGCTGAGGGGCGGTGGGGGTGGCCTGCGCCGCCGGTGATGCCGCCGGGGCTTTGGCGGGGGTGGAGGGGGCTGGCGCGGCGGCGCAACCGATAACAGAAAGCCCAGCTATCCCCAGCCCAACCTTAGCTGCTCCCCTCAGCACCTCCCGCCTTGTGTAGGCTCGATGAAGCCCTTGAGTCCAGTAGTTGCCTGTTCCTTTCACGAGGTTCTCCTTTCTCTTCTTCTCTGCTTTTTGGAAGCGCACCTGACGATAATAGCATCAGGTGCGATCCGAATACCGATGAAATGATTTATTGGTGATATACACCCATTACGTGAAATTGTCAAGGGGGGTGGGCTGAGGCCGTTCAATCCGCCAGAGGCGGACAAGGGGGGCGAAGCCCCTATCCCCTTGACCCCTCTATACCTTTGATGTAACATATTTGATGAGGAGGGGGAAAATGCCTCTTTATGAGTATATTTGCACTAGCTGTGAAAGTAAGTTTGAGTTGCTTCGCCCCATGAGTCGGGCTGACGACGCTGCCTCGTGTCCTCAATGTCATAACGGATCACGACGGGTTCTTTCGCTTTTTGCTTCTTTCTCTAGAAGCGCCGATGGCTCCTCGATGCCTATCGCCGGCGGCGGCTCCGGTTGCAGCACATGCGCCGGCGGTAGCTGCGCCACCTGCCAATAAACAAATCTCCAGCTCTCTATATGTAACGACACAAGTAGTTGCGCATTATGATATTTTGAGTTATATTGGGAGCAAAGATTGTTTGGAGGTTGCTCCCAATGAAAAGGATAAGCATTCCAGATGCAGAGACTTTTGTCGCCGCAATTCAAGACGAAA
>JACPEP010000015.1 GCA_016183425.1 Chloroflexota bacterium | reverse complement strand
TTGCGGTTAAGGCGGCGATTGCCGCCAAGCTGGAGGCGCTAAGTATCTTCACCCGGTTTGCGGTGGGCCTCTCGGTGGCGGTGCTCATCATAGGGGCGATCATCGTGGGCGTTTCCATGATGTCTTCCATCCATGAGCGCATCCGGGAGATCGGTATCCTGCGGGCCGTCGGGTTCCGTCGAGCCCATTTGATGAGAATGTTTCTTATCGAAATCCTGGCCGTCAGCCTGACCAGCGGTTGCTTGGGGTTTATCATGGGAACCGCCGTTGCTCAGTTTATATCCAGTAGGATCGCAGCCTCGTCCTCCATAGCCGCCTGGGACCCCCTTTTGGCGCTGGTGGCCATCGGTCTGGCCACTGTGATGGGAACCGTGGGGGGATTTTATCCAGCCATACGAGCCTCCCAGCTCGATCCGGTAGAAGCGCTGCGAGCACTATAAGGAAAAAGGGTACCCAATGTCTTTGATCTCCCTCCAGAATATATCCAAGACTTACGCTGGCTGCCAACTCATAGGCGCACCTATCGCTCCAAAACGGGGGCACCTTGCGCTCTGGCGCCAAAATGTGCTAGATTACCCATGTCAAAGCGTTAGCCCAAGAAGCATTGCAGGGGGTGAGCGACCGTGCCGATCATCAACCGCCAGGATGCCGCCGAAGTCGAGCACTACATTTTTCATTTCTTCGCCGCATCGAGCGCTGATCGAGTCCAGGAGTTACGCAGGCTTTTTGTAGAGAAGCTAGACTTCGCGAGCGCCGCAGGTGTAGTTAGCCTGGCCAATGCCCCCAAGGGCGTCGCCCTCCCAGCCTCTGCCGAGCGTATCGCCTCCATGGAAGGCCTGCACGTCGTCTACGTCCCCCTCAGCGGTAACGGCGCAGACCGCGTGCCAAGAGCCGAAGCCTCTGCCGCCGCCAAGCTCATCGCCGATGCCCTTCAGGGCGACTTGCTTCTGGTCATGACCAACCCATCGGGCAGCCAGCTCCACGTCATCTATCCAACCTTCGTCGGCGCTACGCCATCCCTCCGCCGCATGATCATTGAGCGCGACCTGCCCCGAAGGACCGCGGTACAGCAGGTTTCGGAAATCTATCATGAATCGAAATAAACAGGCAGCATCCGCATGGCCGTGGACAGGGCCTTCGACGTTGAGGCCGTCACCAGGCGGTTCTTTGAAGACTACAAGCGCGTCTTTGACGGCGTCATGGCCACCGTCATGGGCTTTGGCCAGAGCAAAGAGGAGCAAGAGGCCAAGAAGCTCTTCGTTCAAACCCTGTTCAACCGGCTGATGTTCATCTACTTCCTCTCCCGTAAGGGCTGGCTGAAGTTCAAGGGCGATCCCGACTACCTCAATGCCCTTCGAAAGGACTACGCCGCTGGACCGGCAGAGAACAACTTTTACGACATCCGTTTGAAGCTGCTGTTCTTTGCTGGCCTGAATAACGACGCTTCAAGAGACGTGCGTTCCCCAATCCTCGCTTCTCTGATCGGGAACGTGCCCTTCCTCAACGGCGGGCTGTTTGAAGAGACAAAGGAAGATAAGCGGACCAACGTCGTCGTCCCGGACGATGCCATTGACCAGATTCTGCGCCAGCTCTTTGACCGGTTCAACTTTACCGTCATGGAATCCACCCCCTTTGACGTGGAGGTGGCCGTGGACCCGGAGATGCTGGGCAAGGTCTTCGAGGAGCTGGTCACGGGCCGCCACGAGTCCGGCTCCTACTACACGCCCCGCCCGGTAGTGTCATTCATGTGCCGGGAGGCGTTGAAGGGTTACCTGGAGACGCAGAACACCGGAGCCTCCACGGAGGCTATCGCCGCCTTCGTTGACCACAAAGACACCAGCGATCTCACCCTCTCCTCCGCACCAAAGCTCGGCGAGGCCCTGGCCAGGGTGAAGGTGGTTGACCCCGCCTGCGGCTCCGGGGCGTACCTGCTGGGCATGATGCAGGAGCTGGTAGAGCTGATGGCCGTCCTCTATAGCGCCCAACTGAGCCACGAGGCCCAGGACCTGTACAACCTCAAGCTGCGAATCATAGAGCAGAACCTCTACGGCGCGGACATCGACCAGTTTGCCGTGAACATTGCCATGCTTCGCCTCTGGCTCTCTCTGGCCATTGATTATGACGGGCCGGTTCCACCGCCCTTGCCCAACCTGGATTTCAAGATTGTCTGCGGGGATAGCCTGCTGGGGCCAGACCCCAGCCCGGAGAACTACGGGACGCTGTTCCGCCACCGCATCCACCTGCTTGCGGGCCAGCTTGCTGACCTCAAGGCTAGACACATGGGCGCCACCGGCCAGGAGAAGACCAACCTCACCAAAGAGATAGAAGGCTTGAAGGCTAAGCTCCGGGAGGCCCTGGCCGACTCCGCCGCTCCCAAGGATGCCGTGGACTGGCGTGTGGAGTTCGCCGAGGTCTTTGACCAGAACGGCGGTTTTCATGTGGCGATTGCCAATCCGCCGTACGGGGCTCAGGGCACAATCGGCGTTCGTGACCTGTACTTTGATCGCCGGATCGAGGGAAATCAGTCAAACGACAGTTACGGTCTTTTCATAGCTAGAGGCCTTGAACTGCTTCATCCTAACGGACAACTCACCTACATCGTCTCTGACACTTGGAGGACTATCCGAAGCCACCGCCCTCTGAGAGCACGCCTGTTCAAAACAACCACGGTCAAACACATAATAGACCTCCCTTCTTGGATTTTTCGCGCCACTGTCAACACCTGCATACTGAACCTCTCCAAGACCCAGCCATCAGAGAGGCACATGATTGCCGCAAGTGATCTAAGAGGACTGCCTACCGGTAATTGGCAACGTCTTAGCTACTACTTGACTGACGTTGTGTCTTCTCAGGACGTTCAAACCGACTCTTGGGCTCGATACAGCTACAGGCAGGGCATCATTGCCACCCACCGTAGTCTGCCCTTCTTCATAGCTTCACCGCAACTATACGAACTCTTCTTCGGGCCCGGCATGACTAGGTTGGGAGATGTCGGCGAAGCCGTCCATGGAATCTCCACAGGTGACAACAAGCAATACGTTCGTGCCGAAGCCGGAGCGAGAGGCGGTTATCCGCTAATTGAAGAGTGGATGAAGATGCCGCCAGATAGGATGGCTAGGTTAACAGATGTGGAGAAGGTGCGCGGCGTGCAGCAAGACTTGGATGGACTGCGAGGCTGCTTCGTTCCATTTGACAAGGGAGGCGTCAGCGAGGCGAGCAGCGGCTGGCTACCGAACTACTACGTCAAGACACCGTACTACATAAACTGGTCAAGCGGTGCGATCAGGGACATGCGTCGCAACATAGGCGCCAGATGGATAAACGAGCGCTACTTCTTCGAGCAAGGCTTGACGTTCTCCATCTCGGGTATTTATGCTCCAACATTTCGGCTCAACAGCGGAGCCATTTTCGAGGCCAAAGGGTCTGGCATATTCTGTAATAATCTGTCCCCCTACGTTCTTCTTGGATTGCTCTGTTCACGTGTTGCCCGCTACTTCTTCAAATCGTTCATCAAACACAGCGTGGATACCAGCGGCGATGACATCAACGAGTTCCGTTTCCCATTGCCGGACGCTGAAACAACGGCACGTATTGAATCTTTGGTCAAGTCTATAGTGGAAAAACAGAAGGCAGACCCTGCATATCCCTATCACCAGCATCAACAGAAGGAACTCGATCGGTGTGTATACAGACTCTATCGCCTGAATCAGGAACACATACGCGAGATTGAATGCTGGTTTCTTCGGAGATATCCTACCCTTGCACGCGCTCAAGGCATCAGCTTGACATGAACATCCTCCACGCCAGCACAGACCCACCGGTGTTACAGCGCTTCAAGAAGATGCTGGGCAGCTCGGCGCGGGCGGATATCGCCGTGGGCTACTTCTTCATCAGCGGCTTTGAGCCGGTGTCTGCGGAGCAACTGGAGGTCTACCGGGCGGTGGTGCAACTGGTCAAGGACAGGCTGAGCAAGGCCAGGAGTGTATAATAAAGGGCGGGAGGTGAGCATAATGGCGACGACTGGAACGAAATACCTGGTAGATAAGCGGGGTAGGAAAAAGGCAGTTCTCCTCGATATTAATGAGTACTCCCGATTAGTTAGCCGCCTGGAGGAACTGGAGGACACCCTGGACCTGGATGAGGCAGTGCGTACCGCCCGCAGCTTTCGGGACTACCGGGAGGTGAGGGAGGACCTGAAGCATGAAGGCCGCCTGTGAACTATCAGGTGCTCCTGGAGGGCCGTGCCCAGAAGGAGCTAGAGGCCCTGCCCGGGGTAGCCCTCAAACGTGTTGATGTAAAACTCCAGGCCTTGGTCAAAGACCCTCGCCCACCAGGGGCGACCAAGCTTCAGGGCAAGGAAGGCCAGGGCTGGCGTATCCGGGTAGGGGATTACCGTATCCTCTACACTGTTGACGATACTGCAAGAATAGTAAGGGTCTATCGAATTAAGCACCGCAGGGAGGCTTACCGGTAGTGCCGGACTTTGTAGCGATGCGGGAGGGTTGACCAAGCACGAGTGTAATGAGCATGCCCCATGACATCATAGACAACCGGCGGGAGAAACTGTAGCCTATATCAATGCCCTGCTCTGTGGGGGGGGCCAGTGCCCCTTACGAGGTAAAGGGCAAAGACAAGTATGACATCGAGCGTATATTTCGAGGTGAAAGCAATCAATGGTGTGGTTGTGAGAACCACCCATGCCTACTGGCGCAAAATTATCACCTTCAAGCATCCGGCAATGTCTGGCAAGGAGGAAGAGGCAAGGCTGGCTCTTCAACAACCCGACGAAATAAGGCAGAGCCTCCGGAGCCAAAGTGTGTTACTCTATTATCGTACTAATGGTCTCAAAATAAAATGGTCTTATTGAATCGCAGCGTAGACAGTTTCCAGCATACCTCAACTATCGCATATTGAGGCGAAAATGGCTAGACTATTGAGCCTCTTGCAAAAAGCGCCTGTAATGTCACCCTGAGCGAAGCGAAGGGTCTGGGGTGGAGGGGCAACTAGATACGAAGTGATACCCCACCCCAGATTCTTCACTTCGTTCAGAATGACTTTTGCAAGAGGCTCTATTATGAGACGATTAGTAAGAGGGACGATTACTATACCTGCGTTGTGCTTCGTGTTTTGAATGGAGAGGGGTTCATCATAACCGCCTACACGACTGACAGGGTTAAGGAGGGTAAAGGCTTATGGAAAAGATAAGAGTCTTCTATGATAAAGAGGGGCAGACCCTTACAGTGTGGTTCGACGACCCTGGCAAAGAGTATATGTGTGAAGAAACAGGGGAAGAAGTCATCCTCATCAAGGACAAGGCGAGCAAAGTCATAGGCTTCGAACGGCTCAATGTTGCCCTGGAAACAGAAGATAAAGGGGCCCTTCCCCTGGAAGCGGTGAGCATCTGAGCATTGTCTATGAAAGTGACCTACGACCCGGAAACAGATACCATTAGCCTTATCTTCAGGGAAGAAGCTGTTGCCGAGAGCGATGAAATCCGCGAGGGCATCATCGTTGACTACAGTCGGGATGGCATGATCGTCTCCCTGGAAGCGCTGGACGCCTCGGAGCATGTAGCTGACCCCCGAGCCATCTCCTATGAACTTAAAGGCCGACAGCGCGTACCCTGAGTTCTAAGGGGAACCATGCCCCATGACATCATAGACAACCGGCAACGCCACTAGAGGGCCTTTATGGTAACCAATTGGTGAACACACAATGAACATCCTTCACGCCACCACAGAACCATCGCTGTTGCAGCGCCTCAAAGAGATGCTGGGGAACTCGACGCGGGCGGACATCGCCGTGGGCTACTTCTTCGTCAACGGCTTCGAGCAGATGTCGGCTCGGTTGAGCAAGGCAAGGAGTGTATAAGTGTATAAGTGTATAATTGTGTCTATCGGTTATTCCCGGCATACGGGGCGAGGGGTGTGGAACAGGAACCTGAAGGTGTGCCATAATGAAACTACGGGATGTTATTACACGCTTACGGCAGGATGGTTGGTATGTAGAACGGATCAGCGGCAGCCATCAGATATGGAAGCATCAAACTAAAAAGGGGATTGTGGTCATCGCCGGGCGCCCGAGCAAAGATGTTGCGCCGGGCACCCTCAAGAGCATCTGGAAACAGGCGGAACTGGAGGGATGAACATGAAAGAATATGTGGTGATTTATGAATGGACAGGCCGTAACTACTCAGCGTATGTGCCTGACCTTCCCGGCTGTGTTGCCTTTGCCGATACCCTGGAAGAGACAGAACGGTTGATGTTGGATAGCATTAAGTTGTGTATTGAGGCGCGTAAGGAAGCCGGCCAGCCAATTCCGGAACCATTGACGAAAGCTAAGCCAATTGTAGTAGCCGTATGAGCCTGAAGGTTAGTTACGATCAGGAAGCCGATGTGTTATATCTGGCCAAAGAAGGCCAGGAGGAGGAGGTAGTGGAGGTCTATCCAGGGGTTAACCTAGAATTTGGGCCGGAACGGGAACTCCTGGGCATCGAAATTCTGGGAGCTTCCCGCATCCTTAAAGGGGTGGTGGATCCCCTGAGGGAGAAGGCTGCCCGGTCATGACCGGCCCCGACGGAGGCAGTCAGGCCGAGGAAGAGGTTTTATGCCCCATGACATCGTAGACAACCAGCAGCGCCACTAGAGGGCCTTTATGGTAACCAATTGGTGAACGCTCAATGAACATCCTCCACGCTACCACAGACCCACCGCTTCTTCAGCGCCTGAAAGAGATGCTGGGCAGCTCGGCCCGGGCAGATGTTGCCGTGGGCTACTTCTTCGTCAGCGGCCTCAGGTACTGGGTCTGATGAATACACATCCTCGGAAGGGGATTGAAACGTAGGCCTGGCGCCGAAACAGTGAGTCTTGTTCGGTGGATAAGGGTATGTGGCGGCCATGATGCAGGTTCGCTGGAATGGTAGAATGAGACGACGGATTTGATAACCGCACGGCCTGGGGCCGCTGTCAAAGGAGTTGCGATGGTGAGGGAAATCAAGGCTAGATACACACAAGGCAAAATCGAACTTCTGGAAGAAGTGGACCTGAAAGAAGGCGAGGAGCTTACCGTAACAATTGGGGAGGAGCCGGGGCCGGTGTCTACTAAGGAGGCCTTTAACAGGGCTGCGGGAGCATGGAAGAACACCATGGACTTTGATGCTTTCCTCAGAGACTTGTACGCCTCTCGCCGCGCACTCGGGCGGGATGTAAGCCTGTGAAATACGTCCTGGACACGACGTGGATCGTAGAATACCTCCGAGGCAATGAGCATGTCGTCCGGCGTGTCCAGGGACTCCAAGAAGAGGGGTTGGGAGTCAGCATCATTTCCGTAGCGGAGTTGTTTGAGGGTGTCTTCCGCTCCAAAAGTTCAGTAGAAAACGAGCAAGCCCTCCGGGACTTCCTTGGAGGCGTAACTGTCCTTCCCATCTCAGAGGAGATTGCGAGAATCTACGGGGAAAAGAAAGCTGCTCTGGTCAAAAAAGGTGCTGCCGTTGGATCGCTGGACCTCCTCATCGCGGCAACAGCCCTTGCTGCTGGCACTGCACTCTTCACATTTGACAGCGACTTTCAAAGGGTAGAAGGCCTGGCGATCTTGGGAGGCTAGCAGCAGGCAAAAGCCTGTGCTGCCATCATCGGATTTCAGGACAAGGAGGCGACCTCAATGGCAAAGTGCCCTCTGTGTGGAGGCGACAGAGCGCCGGGCACGACCATTTTCAGCGTTGACCTGGGTGACGGGGTCGTTGTTGTCAGGTCAGTGCCTGCCCAGGTGTGTAGCCAGTGCGAAGAGGAATGGATTGATGACCAGACCGCCAAGGACCTGGAGGACATTGTTGAGCAAGCAAGAAAGCGGCGGCATCAGGTAGAAGTGCTCACTTTCCCCTCAGGCCGTAAATGAACATCCTCCACGCCACCACAGACCCCTCGCTGTTGCAGCGCCTCAAAGAGATGCTGGGAAGCTCGGCACGGGCGGACATCGCCGTGGGCTACTTCTTCGTCAGCGGCTTCGAGCAGGTTTCGGCAGAGCTGAGCGCCCTCAAGAAGGTTCGCATCCTGGTGGGGCGCACTGATAGGCAGGTGGTGGAGCAGGTAGCCCTGGGCCTCCAGCAGGCGGAGGCCCTCCAGGCCAAGCTGGAGGCGGACAGCACCGTGCGCCGCAGCCAACAAGACGCCCTGGCGGCCCAGGCCGTCGCCCACGTCGCTGAAGGCGTTGCTGCCCTGCCTCAAACGGAAGGCTCAGAGCGTGCCGTGGCCGCTCTCAGGGAGATAGTGGCCTCGGGCAAGGTGGAGGTCAAGGCCTATTTGCGTAGCACCCTGCACGCCAAGGCCTACCTCTGCTGGTATGAGAACCACGCCGAGCCGGGGGCCGCCGTGGTCGGCTCCTCTAACTTCACCCTGGCCGGCTTCACCGGCAACACGGAGTTGAACGTCCGCGTGACGGGAGATGCGGAGATGGGGGAGCTGAAGCGCTGGTTTGAGGAGCTTTGGGCAGACTCCAAAGACATCAGCGCCGAGCTGGTAGCCCAGCTAGACCGCTCTTGGCCCCTGGCCCAGACCACACCCTATCAGGTCTACCTCAAAGCCCTCTACGAGCTGTACGGGGATGCGCTGCTGGGCGGCGGCCCCCTGCCTATTCCGCCCCGTGAACCCGCCCTGGCCAACTTTCAGATAGACGCCGTCGCCCGCGCCTTGCGCAAGATTGACTCTTATGGCGGCTGCTACATCGGCGATGTGGTCGGCCTTGGCAAGACATTCATCGGCGCCGAAATCCTGCGGCAGCTTCGCCTCAGCTTCCCCAACGATGACGTTCCGCTTATCATCTGCCCGGCTGGTCTCAAGGCCATGTGGGAAGGGGTGAGCGAGCGCTTTGGGCTGGGGGCCGCCGTCGTGTCCCACAGCATGATTGCAGCCCCTGCCGATGCGGTCTTTGACGAAGAGCTCGGCCGGTACGTGGACGCTCCCTGGGAGGGCGGCGGCGTCCTATTGGAGCAAAAGTACCCTCGACACGGGCCGGTGCTGGTGGATGAGGCGCACAACTTCCGCAATCTCAACCAGCGCTCCTTGGGGTTACGAAGCTATCTGGAGTCTGGGGAGCACAAGGTCGTCCTCATGAGCGCCACGCCTCAGAACCTGGGACCTCGGGACATCTATCGCCAGCTACGGCTCTTCCTGGACGAAACGGACCACGGCCTCAACATTGAACCCCTGGGGCTGGAGGACTTCTTCCGGGCCGCCGAGGAGTGGTACAAGTACCGCGCGGAGTTTGAGAACTGGCAGGAGGAGGACCGCCTTTGGCTGCGTGGCAACAAGAGGGGGCAGCGACCGGCACGGCCCCCAGAGCCAAAGTCGCCCAAGGCCAACATTGAACAGGTGCTGCTGCCGGTGCTTATCCGGCGGCGGCGCAAGGACATCAAAGAGCTATACGGGGACACCGCCGTTATCAACGGCAAGCCGGTGGTGTTTCCTGAGCCGGTGCTGGACAACCTGGAGTATCGCCTTGACCACGTGTACGCCAAGGCCGGGTCTTTCGCGGACCTGCAACGCAGGATCAAGGAGCACCAGGCCTACCGCTACCGGGCCACCGACTACATCAGGCCCGAGGCCAAAGACAAGCCGGTCTACCAGGATCTGTGGCGCGCTCGGAACCGAATCGCGCGTTTGATGGGGGCGCTGCTGTTCAAACGGCTAGAGTCCAGCATAGAGGCTTTCCAGGCAACGTTGCGTTCACTGATGCGGAGCAACCGGAACTTCAGGGAGGCCCTGGAGGGCGGGCTTGTGCCCATCGGGGCCACCGCAACGCGGTTGCTGGCGGGCGAGTCCATAGACACAGACGAGCTGCTGGACATTCTGCAGCAAGAGGAGGAGCGGCGGCGCGAACGCCGTCCGCCCAGGGCAACCCTGGTTCACCCTGTGGCCGATTTTGAGGTGGAGAGGTGGCTTGCTGATTTGGACAAGGACTACGCCGTGCTTTCAGAGGTTGCCGCTAAGGTCGCAGGCATAAGTCCAAAGGATGACGACAAGCTCCAGAGCCTCAAACGTTTTTTGGCAACGCCCGACGTAAGGTCTCAGAAGATCGTCATCTTCTCCGAGGCTGAAACAACCGTAGACTACCTCTACGCCCAACTGAACCCAGGGGATAAGGACCCGACTATCGCCAAGCTCTCCGGCAGCAACCGCAGCAACGTGGAGAACGTAGTAAAGCGGTTCTCTCCGACTTGGAACCTCCGTCGCAATGAGAAGATTCCTGGCCCGGAAATCCGTATACTCATTGCCACCGATGTAGTCTCAGAAGGCCAGAACCTCCAGGACTGCGGACGGGTGCTGAACTACGACCTGCACTGGAACCCGGTGCGTCTGGTGCAGCGGTTCGGACGGGTGGACCGCATCGGCACGGAGCACGTAGTCATTCACCTGCACAACATGTGGCCCGATGTGGACATTAACCTTGGGCTATCGCTTACGGACCGTCTATTGAACCGAATCCAGACCTTCCACGATTTGATTGGTCTGGATAGCCGCCTTCTATCAGATAATGAGCGCCTAAACTCAAAGGCGATGTACCGCATCTACCAAGAAAAGGAGCTACCAGACACCGATGACGAACTGGACGACGTTGCCGCCTATCAGCGCGGAGCGGCGCTATTGCAAAGGATCCAGGCAGAAGACCCCGAGCTCTGGAACACCATCACCCATCTCCCCGACGGCATCAGATCGGCCCTCCAGGTCCCCAGGGCAAGCGGGCCCGACGCAGAGTCGTCCAGGTTTGCTCAAGCCGTGCTTCAGATTGAAGGCGGTCAAATGCCGTTGTTGTCGCCCGCGGAACAGGCTGGCGTGGCTTCCCCCTTTGATGGGCCTAAGCCAGGGGAGACCGTCGTCCTGCTGAGCACTGGAGGCGTGAGGGATGCGTATGCTGTAGGAGACGACCTCGCGCCCCGAAAGATTACCTCTGGACAGCTTATAACTACGGTGGAATGCAGACCCGACACCCCCGCCAGCCCATTGCCTCCCAAGACGAACGAGCGGGTTATGGCGGCTTTTGGGCAATTCAAGGAAGAGTCCCGTAGCTATCTGGGAAGGGCTAGGCGTCCCGCCTCCGATACTCGTCTGCGCCGCTACCTCTCCAAGCAACTGAACCTACTCAGAGCGCAATACAAAGACAACCCTACTGAGCTACGGCGGGTAGACACCCTCAGGCTCATATTCCTAGACCATTTGCCGCCGAGGGTTGAAGCCGCCTTGCGCGATGTTCGCGACTTGGGGCTAGAAGGCGATGCGCTGATACGGCGGCTTGAAGCGCTGCGGGAGAGATACCGGTTAAGCCCACCTGACCCAGAGGAAATGAGAGCGTCGGAGCCAGAGGTGATCAGGATCGTGTGCTCGGATGGTTTAACATAGTTAAGGTCACGCCTTCGCAACGTATGAGGACATTCCACCTGACACACAACACGTTGACATTGACAGCTTCCTTCAACTTTTTATATAATAATAGCGATTAACATCATAGCTCGTGTGGATATATACAACATATCCAATAAGGTTTTTAAATAAAAAAAGGCACTTAGTGAGAAAAGCGGGGATAAAAGATGCAGGTCACGCGGCGACAAATCCTGGATATACTAAAACGTAGGGGTGGTGGCACCGTAGATGAGTTGGCCCGGGAGATGGAGCTGGCGCCCATGACGGTGCGTCAGCACCTAGCGGTGCTGGAGCGGGACAACCTGGTGAAATCCCGGGAGGTGAGACGCCAGACAGGCCGTCCCCACTACGTATACACCCTTACCGGCGAGGGGGAGGATCTCTTCCCTAAGAGCTATGAGCGCTTGGCGGAGAAGGTGCTGCGGGAGGCGCGCTACTTGAAGCAGGAAGAGATGGCCGACCTGGACGGCGAGAAGATGGTGGCGCTCCTTTTCCAAAAGCTAGCCCACCGCATGGTGGCCATCCATGCCCCAGAGATGGAGGGGCTGGCCCTGGAGCAGCGGGTAAGCACTCTGACCCGCATCTGCCGAGAGAGGGGCACCCTGGCGGAGTGGGATAAGACAGGGGTGGCCTTCATCATCCGAGAGTACAATTGCCCTTACTTCCGAGTTGCCCAGGCCCACGACGACATCCTTTGCCAGTGGCATCTCCAGTTTCTGGCTGAGGCTCTCCAGGCGGATATCACTCTAACCAGCACCCTTATTCGGGGCGACAACACCTGTCGCTACCTGGTTCGGGAAAAAACGGCCAACGCCAAAAGGCCCACCGAGCCCTCTAACGCCTTGATAGGTATTGCCTGAGGGGCTTCACGCTATAGCTAATATCGCCCTTGGCCAAGGATTCCACCGCGGCCTGGGCGGTGTCCAAAGAGGTGAAGCAAGGGATATGGGCCTCGGCGGCGGCGCGGCGGATGTCAAAGCCATCCCGCAGCGGCCGCCGGTCCCCGGTGAGGGTGTTTATGACACCATGGACGGTGCCGTCCATTATGACATCCACCACATTAGGGTGCCCTTCGCTGAGCTTTTTGGTCACCATTCGCACCGGCAACCCCACCGCCCGAATCATATCCGCCGTCCCCTCGGTGGCGTAGAGCCGGTAACCGATATCGTGCAGGCGCCGAATGATGGGTAAAGCCACTGGTTTATCCTTATCCGCTATGCTCATGAGCAGCGCCCCCCCAGGGGGGAGGGTCATCCCCGAGGCCCTGAGAGCCTTGGCCAGGGCGGCACCAAAGGTATGATCTATGCCCATTACCTCCCCGGTGGACTTCATCTCCGGCCCCAAATAGGTATCTACGCCCATGAGCTTGGACATGGAGAAGACAGGGGCTTTGATGGCTACCAGCTTCTGCTTCTTTTCTAAGCCGCTGACATAGCCCTGCTTCCTCAGGCTTTGTCCCAGCATCACCTTGGTCGCCACCCGAACCATGGGCACCCCCGTCACTTTGGAGAGGAAGGGCACCGTGCGGCTCGCCCTGGGGTTCACCTCTAAAACATATACCGATGGGGCGCTGGCGTTGGGCATGACCACATACTGAACATTCATCAACCCCTTGACCTGAAGAGCAAGACCGATGTGGCAGGTGTAGTCCACGATGGTCTTCTCCTCCTCCTGGGTCAGGTTAAAAGGGGGATAGAGGGCCATGGAGTCTCCGCTGTGCACCCCCGCCCGCTCGATGTGTTCCATGATGCCCGGTATGAACACGTCCCGCCCATCGGCGATGGCATCCACCTCCACCTCCCTCCCTTCCATGTACTTGTCAATGAGTATGGGCCGCCCCCCACTCACCTCCGCAGCACCCACCATAAACCGGATGAGCTCACCAGCGTTGGGAACGATCTCCATAGCCCGTCCCCCCAAGACGTAGCTAGGACGCACCAGGACCGGATAGTCGATGGCCTTGGCCACGTTGAGGGCCTCCTCCACCGTGGTCACAGCACCCCCGGGGGGCTGGGGAATGCCCAGATGGTTCATCAGGTTCTCAAAACGTTTCCTATCCTCCGCCAAATCGATGGCCTCCACGCTGGAACCCAGGATAGGAGCGCCGCTTCTGGCCAGTGGGCCCGCCAGGTTGATGGCTGTCTGACCACCAAACTGAACAACGCTGGGGGGAAGGGATGAATGGTCGTTCTGAGACACTCCAGCTTCGTTCTCCAGGATGTCCCGCACACTCTCCTCGTCCAGGGGCTCAAAGTAAAGGCGATGGCTGGTATCGAAGTCGGTGGACACCGTTTCCGGGTTGGAGTTGACCATGATGCTCTTGGTGCCTGTTTCTTGGAGCGCCCAGGCGGACTGAACGCTACAATAGTCGAACTCTATGCCCTGACCGATACGTATTGGTCCGGAGCCGATGACCAGGGCCCGGGGAGGCAGCAGGGGCGGGGCCTCGTTTTCCTCCTCATAGGTGCTGTAAAAGTAAGGAGTGGCGGCATCGAACTCGGCGGCGCAGGTATCCACCATTTTGTACACGGGAGTAATTTCCCACTGGCGCCGTAGCTCCCGCACCTGTTCCGGAAGCTTGTCGCTGAGGGTAGCGATCTGATCGTCGCTGAAGCCCAGAGCCTTGGCTGCCCTCATGAGCCGGGGGGTCAAGGTCGCCGAAAGCAGGCGGCGCTCCATGGCGACGATGTTTTGGAACCGGTAGAGGAACCACAGGTCGATTCCGGTGCGCTGCGCCAGCGTCTCCGGCGGGATGCCCCGCCGAAGGAGGGCCATGAGAACCCACAAACGCTGGTCATTGGGCTCCAGAGGAAAGGTCTCCAGGGAAAAGTCGCCCTTTCCCCAGCTTCTGTCTTCCCTTAAAAGCGACTTGCCCCCCAACTCCAGAGAGCGCACCGCTTTTTGCAAGGCCGCCTCGAAACAGCGATCGATGGCCATCACCTCCCCTGTGGCCTTCATCTGGGTGCCGATGCTGCGGTCGCCGGAAGGGAACTTGTCAAAAGGCCAGCGGGGGATCTTCACCACACAGTAGTCCAAAGCCGGCTCAAAAGCCGCCGTGGTCATCTTAGTAACCGCGTTGGGGATGTCGTCCAATCGCCTCCCCACTGCGATCTTGGCCGCCACCCGGGCGATAGGGTAGCCGGTGGCCTTGCTGGCCAAGGCCGAGCTACGGCTGACCCGAGGGTTGACCTCAATGACGTAATAAGGAGCAGCCTCTCTGCCCTTATTGTCCCAGTGCCGGGGGGCCAAAGCAAACTGGATGTTACACCCCCCGGCGATGCCCAGGGCGCGGATGATCTTCAAACTGGCAGAGCGGAGCATCTGATATTCTTTATCGGAAAGGGTCTGGCTGGGGGCAACCACGATGGAATCGCCGGTATGCACACCCATTGGGTCGATGTTCTCCATATTGCACACTGTGATGCAGTTGTCGGCGGCATCCCGCATCACCTCGTATTCCACCTCTTTCCATCCCACCAGACACTCCTCTAAAAGCACCTGGTGAATGGGGCTAACGGCCAAACCATGGCCCGCAATACGTACCAGCTCATCTTTGGTGGTGACAATACCCCCCCCGGTGCCCCCCAAGGTATAGGCGGGGCGCACCACCAGGGGTAATCCCAGGCTGGCTGCCACCTGACGGGCCTCGTCCAGGGACGTCACCGTCTGGCTCATGGGCACGGGCTCCCCAATATCCAAGAGCATCTGGCGGAAGAGGGCCCTATCCTCTGCCTTGCGGATGGTGTCCAGGGGCGTTCCCAGAAGACGAACCTTGTGTTTCTCCAGCACTCCAGCATCCGCCAGCTCCACCGCCAGGTTGAGGGCGGTCTGCCCCCCCAGAGTGGGAAGAATGCCCTGAGGCCGCTCCTGGGCGATGATACGCTCCACCACGTCTACGGTGAGGGGCTCGATGTAGACGATGTCGGCAATGCCCTCATCGGTCATGATAGTGGCCGGGTTTGAGTTGACCAGCACCGAGGTGACTCCCTCCTCCCGCAGCGCCTTGCACGCCTGAGTGCCGGCGTAGTCGAACTCCGCCGCTTGCCCGATGATGATGGGCCCGGAGCCGATGACGAGAACCTTGCTCAGTTGAGACATGGGCGACGTTCCCCTTGAGGTGAGGTGATGGCATCAGATAGACCGATTCCCGGTCCAAAAGCAGGAGAGACGTTGTGGTGGGTACCCTGTGCGGTCATAGCGGCTCATATTATAGCATAGTGCTGTCTTCACACGAAGACGATGATCCCCCGTCCCCCTGCCAATCCTTCCCGGGAAGTACAGACTCCCCATTGTTAACAACCCTCCTCCAGAAGGGGCTTGATAATCGAGAAGGAGAGAGTTAGGATTAGCACCAACAATGTGGGTCAGCGCTAGAGAGGGGCATAGATGATTGGGTTGTTCCTAGATATGGTCAACGCACAGAGGTATCGGTCCCGGATGAATCGGGGCGATCTCGAAGCTCGATTGCTCTTCGAGAAGCTAAGTTACGAGATGCTATCCTCTACCTTTACAAGGCTGAGGATAAGGGTTTTGTCATCACTAGGCTAGAAGGGAGGCGGAGGAATGCCTAAAGACCTGAGGACTTATCTCCAGAACCTGGAAGAAGCGGGAGAGGTGCTCCACGTCACCAAAGAGGTGGACCCCCGGGACGGCGTGGGGGGCCTGGCGTGGCAGGGGGAAAACCGGCTGCGCAAGGCCACCTCCTTCCACAACCTGAAGGGCTACCCCGGCTGGCGCGCGGTGAGCTACGTCTGCGGCAGCCGCTCCCGGCTGGCTATCGCCCTGGGCACTACCCCAGAGCGGTTTATCTCCGATGTTCTAAAAAGGATCGAGAAGGGGCTGATCAAATGCCAGATGGTGTCCCAGGGACCGGTGATGGAGCGTAGCTTCCTCGGGGAGGAGGTAGACCTGAACCAAATCCCCATCCACCGCATGTCCAACCTGGACGCCGGGCCCTATATCGGCTCCAGCATGGATATCGTCAAAGACCCGGACACGGGCATCCGAAACGTATCTCTTCATCGCCACCAGCTCAAAGGCCGCAATCGGCTGGGGATACACATCCACGGCGGCCGCCACCTGGACATGGTATACCAGAAGTATCGGGCCCGAAACGAGGCCATGCCCGTGGCCATCGCCATCGGGCACCACGGCGCCTACTACATCGCCGCCTGCTGGACCACCGCCTTTGGCGTGGACGAGCTGGAGATCGCCGGTGCCCTAATGGGGGAAGCGGTGCCTCTGGTAAAGTGTCAGACCATCGACCTGGAAGCCCCAGCCAACGCCGAGATCGTCATCGAGGGGGAGATTCCTCCCCACGAGCGGGAAGAGGAGGGCCCCTTCGCCGAGCACACCGGGTACGCCCGGGCTGGCTCCGGCCTTAACCCCGTGGTTAACGTCAAAGCCATCACCATGCGTCACGACGCCATCTACTACGCCCTCCAGGGAGGACGACCCATCTCCGAGTCCCAAATCCTGGATGGGATGCCCATGGAGGTGGGCCTCTTTGAGCGCCTTCGGGATGTTAATGGCTTCGTAGACCTCAAAGACGTGGTTGCTGTCCCCTACGCCGGGGGAAGCCATATCATTGTTATTCAAATGACCCCCCGTGTGGAGGGGGAGGTCAAGAACGTCCTCCTGGCCACCCTCTCCAGTCAGTACGTCCACCCCAAAATCGCCATCGCCGTGGACGACGATGTAGACCCCCACGACCCCACCCAGGTGCTATGGTCTATCTCCACCCGGGTAAACCCGGGGCGGGACATCTTCATGATCCCTAATACCTTGGGCCACCACCTGGACCCCTCCGGCGTTCTCATAACGGCGCCGGGGGTGTTTCCTCAGTATCGCCTCAACACCAAGATGGGCATCGATGCTACCAAACCTCCCCTGCGGGTGCCGGAGGAAAGAGACTACTTTACCCTCAGCGTTCCCACGGGGGCCGACCGGCTGCGCATCGAGGATTTTTTCTGAGAGGAGGAGGCCATGAGATCGTGGCAGGAGATAGTTCCTGAGGCCGACCGGGCGGTTCACCAGAAGGCAGGCTTCGGGAAACGGCGACCTCTGGGCGACCGCCCCGCCCTCCTGGTGATAGATGTGAAGCGGAGCTTCGTCGGTTCCCGCCCGAAACCGGTCCTGGAGGCGGTGGAGGAGTACCGGAACAGTTGTGGGGAGGCGGGATGGGTGGCCCTGGAGGCCATTAAGAAACTGCTGGCAGCGTGTCGGGGCGCTGGACTGCCCGTAGTCTTCACCACCGGCGATGCCATTACCCGACAATGGTGCGGTGGCTCCACCAAGGGGGGTATTGGGAAGGCTACCCTTGACCTGGAGGCGGAGGAGATTCCGGAGGCCATCGCCCCCCAGTCCGGGGAGATGGTGCTGCGCAAGACCAAGGCCAGCGCCTTCTTTGGCAGCCCTTTGGAGCACTGTCTCCGAGCCTCGGGTATAGACTCTCTCATCGTGGTGGGCACCAGTACCTCCGGTTGCGTACGGGCCACCGTGGTGGATGCCTTTTCCTACGGGTACCGAGTCGTGGTGGTGGAGGAGGGAACCTTCGATCGCTTTCAGCTTTCCCACCTGGTAAGCCTTTTCGACATGAACGCCAAGTACGCCGACGTGGTGACCCTGGAGGAGGCTTTGCAGTCCATCAATGGCCTGAAGGTCGCCACCAGGGCTTTATGACGATAGGGTGAGTCCTGTTTTCTGATTCTAACTTGCACCAGGGAGAAGCCGCCGCCCCTCCTCATTTATCCGGGGGAAACCGTCTATAGTATAATGAAAAGAAAGGAAAAGGGGCTGGTACGAGAGTGTTTAGTGATGTCATTCTTCACCTCTGACGATCAGAATGACACGGCCTGACAATTAAACACCCTCTAGTAAGACTGCCCCCAAGTGTTCTTAATGGCTAACGTAGTGCTTGTAATAGATATGCTTCGGGGCTTCTGCGAAGAGGGATACCCCCTCTACTGCGGCCAGAGGGCGCGCCAAATCATCCCCCGTATCCAGAAGCTGCTGGAGAGGGAAAGAAAACGGGGCTCCCACATCTTTTTTATATGCGACCAACACAAACCCGATGACCTGGAGTTCCAGATGTTTCCCCCTCACTGCATAGCGGGCACCGTGGAGGCGGAGGTGATCCCCGAGCTGGCTTCCTATCCAGGGGAGGTGATCCCCAAGGCCCGCTACAGCGGCTTCTTCGGCACCGACCTGGAACAGCGCCTTAAGCAACTGGGGCCGGAAAAGATCGTCATCTGCGGGGTGTGTACCAATATCTGCGTTCTTCACACCGCCGCCGATGCCCGCAATCGGGACTACCGTGTGGAGGTTCCGGTGGACGGGGTGGCCACCTTCGATGAGGAGGCTCATGGCTTCGCCCTGGAGCATATGGGGAAAATCTTGGGCGTTCGCCTGGTGAAGATTGAGGACTAGACAGGAAGAGGGCATGGCTCGCTTCCGAATACCACAGGCCGTCATCTCCGGCGGGACTACTGATATCTACTTCCTCCGCACCAAGATCATCCTGGAGAAGGAAGGGATCAATCCGGTGGCCACCATGGAGGTCTTTTCCAGCCGGGAAGGAATCCTATGTGGCATGGAGGAGGTGAAGGAGCTTCTGGAAGCGGTGTTGCCGCCCGCTCAAGGCGGGGAAGTATGGGCTCTGCCCGAGGGGCAACCCATGGGCCGTAAGGAGGTGGTGCTGCGCATTACCGCCCCCTACCAAAGCTATGGCGTATATGAGACGGCCATTTTGGGTATTTTGTCCCACTGTAGCGGCTGGGCCACTGCCGCTCGAGAGTGTGTGGCCGCGGCCGGGGACGTACCTATTATCAGCTTTGGTGCCCGCCACGTCCACCCTCGAGTGGCAGGTATCATGGATTACGCCGCCGTAGTGGGGGGTTGTGTATCCTGCTCCAGCATCGAAGGAGCGGAGATAGCGGGCGTGGCCGCGGCCGGAACGATGCCCCACGCCTTGATCATCTGCATGGGAGATACCGTCGCCGCCACCCTGGCTTTCCAACGCCATATGCCCCCTGAAGTACCCCGTATCTCCCTGGTGGACACATTCAAAGACGAAGCGGAGGAGAGCCTGCTGGTAGCGCAAGCCCTTCAGGGAAAGCTTCAGGGCGTCCGCCTGGATACCCCTTCAGAACGCGGCCGAGTAACCCCGGATCTGGTCAAGGAGGTACGAGCGCGCCTGAACCTGGCGGGCTTTCCGGAGGTGAAGATCTTCGTCAGCGGCGGGCTGGACCCGGAGCGCATACGCTTTTTCGTCGATAGCGGCGCTCCCGTGGATGGCTTTGGGGTGGGCAGCTATATCAGCGGCGCTAAACCCATCGACTTCACGGGGGACCTTAAGGAGGTAGAGGGCCGCCCCGTGGCCAAGCGAGGCCGCATCCCGGGCCGGACCCTCAACCCTCGCCTGGAGCGCATTCTGTAGAAGATGCCTTCGTTGACGAGTGCCTCTGGGAGCCATAAATTGACTCCGGGGACTTCTTCGATCCATCCCACCCACCAATCGTCTGCCTTTTTTACGACAGCCGTATAAATGTTTTTCATGGTTTTTACCTCCTGGTTTTTCGCTTGTTGCCGCTTACGGTGGGCAACAGGCGCGGCGCATCGCTGCCAGTAATCAACGTAGCTGATGTGGCGCTTTGCTCATGCACTCGGCTATCTAACGCCCGGGACGAGCCGCGAGTGTAGCGAGTCGGCTCCATCCCAGTGTTAGGCGGTTCAGGGGAAATACCTATAGATTTCTTTTCGGCTGAGGCATCGTACGAAAGAGACTTCGTCGCCCTCAACGATTATCCCGACCCGATACTCTCCAACCCTGATACGGTAGTAGTTACTCCCGCCCTTCAGTTTCTTCAGATTTGTAATATCTCGCAGGCTTTGAGCTTGCTCGACATGCTCAATAGTTTCTTGAATGCGCTTCAATATACTCTTTTCTATAATATTCTGCAGGTCTTTTGCAAAGCTGGCTTTGAATCCGACGTTCACGCTTACCCCTGCAGAAGTTTGAAGACTTCATCTCGACTCACGTTCTCCGTGCTCTTACCTGCTTCAATTGCACGGGCGAGTGCAACGTCCTCCATAGCCTCTTCAACGATATCGTGAATCAAATCGCGCTGTTCCTCGAGTACTTCCACAAGGGCTGCTTTAAGTAGCTCTTTAAGCTGGTTTGTGTTGATTAGTGCTTCCATATGGGCCTCTTTTCATTTACCAGCATACCATTTCTCAGAATGTTTAGCACCTTCTCTCAAAGGCTCACATCCCCGGCTACGCAGATACCAGAGTAGCTCACTTCTCTTCATACGGCAATTTTTTCTTCCTTGTATCCGCTGCCAGCAGCCGTTAGCGCATCCTGACGATTAAATTCCAACGCCTCTTTTAACGTAACCGCCAAGGTTTCTTTCAGTTCTTCATAGGTTTTTTCCTGGCAATTGACTCCGGGGACTTCTTCGATCCATCCCACTATAAGCAGTGCCGAGCGATTCATAGCAGCCTAACAGTGCCTTATATCCGTATTCTGTTTCGACAGCATCTTATCACTGGCTCTGGCGCATATCAAGAGCGTCACATCCGCATAATTCGCGCTCTTGGCTTCCGTGAGGAGCTTTCTTGACAAGTCTCCCGGGATGTACCATAGTCTAAGCGGCTACCATGTTAGCTAATGGGGGGGAAAGGTACAAAGTCTCGCTCAGCGGGTTTAATATGGACAGAAAAAGTACCGAAGTTGAGAAAGCGTCGTCACGTCTTCGGGGACCGGTGCAGCGGGCGGTCTCCGCTGGTGGTGTGGTACACCGGGTGCGCGATGGTCAGGTAGAGGTGCTTCTCTGCGGCCGCCAAGAGGGGGAAAACTGGATCTGGTGCTTGCCCAAGGGCACTCCGGAATCAGGGGAGAGCTTGAAGGAGGCCGCTCTGCGAGAGGTGGCGGAGGAGACGGGTCTAGAGGTTCAGATAGTGGCCAAGATAGGCTCCATCCACTACTGGTTCGCCCGAGAAGGGGTGCGCTACTCCAAGTGGGTGCACCACTTCCTTATGGTGCCCATAGGGGGCTCCCCAGACCGCCACGACTATGAGTTCGATCGGGTGGAATGGTTTCCCACCGAGGAGGCGGTCAAATCCCTCACCTATCCCAACGAGGCAGCGGTAGTCCGCCGTGCTAAGAACCTCATGCCCCAACCCCAGGGCGAGGAAGACCAAGATGTCGTCGGCTGACGCTCTATCCCTCTCCAAGAACGGCCATGTCCTTCTGCGAGGAGAAAAGATAATCGTAAGGGAAAAGTTGGTAGCCGATGCTTTGGATGACTACACGTGGAGCAAGGACCCGGAGCTGTCCCGCTATGACGCCGTAAGCCCGGTCACCTGCTCCTTCGCCGAGTTCTTGCTTCACTATGTGCGGGAGATGACCTACCCCATCCCCTCCCAACGACGCTTTGCCATCGATACCCAGGACGGGCGCCACATCGGCAACTGCATGTACTATGACATCGACCGCCGCCGCAGGCAGGCTCAGCTAGGCATCCTCATCGGGGATCGGGCTTACTGGAAACAGGGCTACGGCACCGACAGCGTTGTCACCTTTCTCCGCCACGTATTCACCACTACGAATCTAGATCGGGTCTACCTGCGCACCCTGGATTGGAACCTGCCCGCACAGCGCTGCTTTGAGAGATGTGGCTTTGTCCCCTACGACCGCGTCTGTCACTCAGAGAATACCTTCATCCTCATGGAGACGCGGCGAAGCAGCTTTTTGGAGGCTTATCCTCAGCCCGACGGCTAGCTGGAAACCGGGGGCGCCGGATTGATCAGGCCGGGGGTCAGGGTGGCCGGCATAACGACCAGAAGCTCCTCCACCGTCCACAACCCTTCCTTGAAGATGGTTTTGATGGGAGCCGGGAGGGCGTAGAGCTGTATCAATCCCCCGCTCACCCCAAAGACCTGGCCATTTATGTCCTTAGCCTGGTCGCTGGCCAGCCACACCGCCAGGGGAGCCACATACTCCGGTCCCCGCATCTCCGCCAAGAAACCGCCCCTGGCCGGCCGGCCGGCCAGGGCCCGCATGGCCCGCATCTGGCGGGCCCGATCCGGCACCGATTCCGTCATTCGGGTTTGGGCCCCCGGGGCGATGGCATTACAGGTGACCCCATAGGCCCCCAGGTCCCGGGCCACCACCAGGGTGAAGCCCATTATCCCCGCCTTGGCCGCCCCATAGTTGGCCTGACCAGTGTTACCGACGAGGCCCGATGTGGATGTTATGTTGATGATGCGACCGCTCTTTTGTTGGCGCATGAGGATAGAGGCATGCCTGGTGCAGTTGAAGGTTCCTTTAAGGTGAACGGCGATGACGGCGTCCCATTCTGCCTCTGTCATGTTGAAAATCATTCGGTCTCTCAGGATACCGGCGTTGTTCACCAGTATATCGATGCCGCCGAAGCGGTCCAGGGCGGTCTGGATTATCCTTTCGCCACCCTCCATAGTGGCTACCGAGTCGTAGTTGGCCACGGCCGTACCACCGGCGCCCACAATCTCCGCCACCACCTGGTCGGCGGGGCCTGACTGGGGCTCGGTGCCGTTTACCTGAACCCCGTAATCGTTGACCACCACCCGAGCTCCGGCCTGAGCCATAGCCAGAGCGATGCCTCGCCCGATGCCCCGCCCCGCTCCGGTAATTACGGCCACCTTGCCCGCCAGTATGCCAGCCATATCCTCTCTCCTCTCGATAACCGGGCGCGTCAGGAGCGGCGGGGCAACACCACTACCGCCTTGCCCGGCGTGGTATGCTCCCCCCCAGGGTTCTCCGTCCAAATATCACACTCAATACAATGCTCATTACCCTCTTCGAATTTGTTGGTCACCCGGCCCTTGCAATAGAGGGGCTGTCCAGGGACATCCATGCCCCGGTAGCTACAGTCGAACTCCTTGATGAACCCCTCCACTCCTATCCAGTCGGTGAGGAGTTGCCCCAGGAAGGCGGCCTTGAGAAGGCCGTGGAGGATAACTCCGGGCAAGCCCAGACCTAAAGCGAAGTCCTTATCGTAGTGGATCTGATAAAAGTCTCCGGAGGCGCCGGCGTACTTCACCAACTGCTGCGTGGTGGGGTGCTTCGTCAGCGTGGGAAGCTCATCGCCGATGTGGACATCTTCGTAGTACAACATAGCGCTCATGGTCTTCTCCGTCTTCTCCCTAGTAGCTGATGTTGGTTCCCCAATGCCGGGCCACCAACTCCCCCCGCTGGTTGGTGTAGGTAGTCTCCCGGAGGATGAAGAGCAGTCGCCCCACCCGCCCTTGCGCCTCGTAGATGTCTGAGATCTTGCTCCGGCCGGTGATGACATCGCCGGGGCGGACGGGGAGGAAGAACTGCCAACGGTTGCCGCCGTTGAGGCGACGCCTCAGGGGGTTCTGGAAAGGAAGCTCCTGCCCCTCCGGCCGCAGGGTGCACAGAAAGGTAGGGGGGGCGATGATGCTGCCGTACCGGGTTCCCTGGGCATATCCCTCGTCTTGCCACAGGGGGTTGGGGTCATCGATAGCCTGGGCGAAGCGGCGGAGGTGCCCCTTCTCCACCTCCATGACCACCGGCTCCAGCTCCATACCGATGGCCTGACGCATCTCCGGGGTGATGATGGATTCCTCTGCCATTTCTACCTCCTAGCGCTATTGAGTTTTGGCGGTCAACCCCTTCCAATCCGGAGTCTCCTTGGCCCAATCGGTGTCAACCATATGGTTCTGGATTATGGAAGGTTACCCCCAGCCCAGGGCCGCCTCCACTGCCGCCACGTCGGGGGGTAGCTCCTTGGGGATGCTGGTATACTTTAGGGCGGTCTCCGGGTCCTTGAGGCCGCTGCCGGTGACGACGCACACCACCCTTTGGCGGGAGAAGTCATGACCGTTTCGGGCCATTTTCATCAGCCCGGCCAGGGGGGCGGCGGCCGCCGGCTCCCCGAAGATCCCCTCGGCAATGGCCATTAGTCGGTAGGCCTCCATGATTTCGTCGTCGGTGACGGAGTCGATGACGCCCTCCGATTCGTCCCGGGCCGCCACCGCCCCCTGCCAGCTAGCCGGATTGCCCACCCTTATGGCGGAGGCGATAGTCTGAGGATTGGCTACGGCTGTTCCCCGGACTATGGGGGCGGCACCCTCCGCCTGAAATCCCATCATGCGCGGCCGGCGGGAAGCCTTCCCCGCCTGGTGATACTCCACAAATCCCTGCCAGTAGGCAGAGATGTTGCCGGCGTTGCCCACGGGGATAAAAAAGGCATCCGGGGCGTCCCCCAGCTCATCGATAATCTCAAAGGAGGCTGTCTTCTGCCCCTGGATGCGGTAAGGGTTGATAGAGTTGACCAAAACCACGGGGTGTCTCTGGCTCAGGGCTCGGGCCACATCCAGGGCACGGTCGAAAGTGCCATCGATGACCACGATCTTCGCCCCGAAGACGAAGGCTTGCGCTAGCTTGCCGGTGGCCAGTCCCCCTTTGGGAACCACCACCACCGCCGTCAGACCGAAACGAGTGGCGTAAGCCGCCGTAGCGGCGCTGGTGTTGCCTGTGGAGGCACAGACAATAGCTTTATTACCCCGCTCCATGGCATTGGCCACGGCTACCACCATTCCCCGGTCCTTGAAAGAGCCGGTAGGATTACAGCTCTCGAGCTTGAAATAAAGCTGGCCGCAGCCGAACTCCTTCTCCAAGCGGATGGCGCGCACCAGGGGTGTGTTCCCTTCTCCAAGACTGATAATGGGGGTCGCCTCCGTTATCGGTAGGAAGCTTCGATAGCGCTCCATCAAGATAGGCGACATGTTAAGTCCCCATTAGCTTGGATAGGTATGCTTTCGTTTCCCGCATGCCTCGCTCCAGCTCTGCAAACTGGCGTCGGGCATAGTGTTCTTGCAGGTCTACCATCTGAGAAAGGAATCGGCACAGTTGCTGCACATGCTCCTCCGTTCGTCCATACAACTGGGTCCACTCCTGAGCCTGGCTCTGGATTCTAATCTCCGTGCGATTCACCCCTTGTCTCTGCTCTTCCAGACGGCGCTCTATCTCTTCCGCCCAGCGGGACCACTCCTGCTCTCGGGCTTCGCTGCGGCGTAGCCCGGTGTTGGCCCTTTCCAGTTGCTCAGCGTGGTCGCTCAGTTGGCTCTCCACGGCCTCCACTGCGGTGGCCACCTCCGTCCAGTGTCTAACTTGCTCAAGCACGAGCTGTACCCGATTGCTGAGCTCTCCCGTATTCTGGTTCTCCCGCTGCAGGGCCTCGTGGAGTCGGGCTGCCTCTTGCTCATTGCGCCGCCCCTGCTCTCCCAGAACCTGAAGCCGGGTTTGTAGAGGCTCCCGCTCTTTGTCCAATGTTTCCAGCCGCTGCGTCATTTCCCGCAGGATGCTTTCTTGGTGGCGGTCGGCCTCCTCCTGCCCACGGAGCTTGGTGCCCAGAGAGTCCTGCCACTCCTCCAGGACACGAACCTTCTGACGTAGCTCCTGGTCCTGCAAGTGCCGCTGCTCCGCTTCCCACTGCCGGCTCTGTTCCATATCCCCCAGTTTTCTGACGTCCTCGCTCCGAGCCTCGTTGAGACGGACGACCATCTCCTTCACCTGCCGAAGCTCCTCCTCATGGCGGGACAGGGCCACGAAATGGGGGGCGGCCGATCGCCAGCGATCCTCCAGGGCAGTCAGAGCCTTCGCTTGTTCCTGGGCCCCGCTCTGAACCACCTCCAACCCTTGTTGCATCTTGAGGCTTTGATTCTTGAGTTCCAGGCTAACTTTCTCCACGGAAAGGAGGCGCTCCAGGTACTCCTGGGACATCAAATGGATCTGCTCCAGGCGCTTCTGAATCTGGCCCATGTCAGCCTTCAAGCTGACAAGGGATTCTTCCACCTCTCGCAGACGGCCAACCAGGTCTTTCTGAGATAAGGCAACCTGATCTACCTGGCCTTGAATGCTGGTCAAGTGAAGGCGCTGGTTGTACTCTTCGGTTATGCGTCCACCGCGGTCTTGATTATCACTATCGCTCATGACACCCCTTAAGATATATCCTCTACTCGCAAAAAGCTGCCCACCTCCTTAACGCAGGGAAGTCTCTCCAACTCCTCCAGAGCTCGCTGCATGGCTGCCTCCTGTACGCGATGGGTCAGGATGACCACTTCCGCCCTCTGTTCCTCTTCGTCTCTTCCCTTCTGAATGACGGAGGCGATGCTGATGGCGTTGTCGCCCAGCACCTTGGCCATCTGAGCCAATACACCGGGGCGGTCGTCCACGCCGAGACGAAGGTAATAGCGGGTCTGAACCTGGGCCATGGGCATAAGAGTCTTGCCTTCCTCTAGATGAAGCGACGGGCGGTTGCTGATGCCCATGCGAATATTTCGGGCCAGGTCGATGATGTCAGCCACCACAGCGCTGGAGGTAGGCTGGCTTCCCGCCCCCCGTCCATAGAAGAGAACCCGACCTACCAAGTCTCCCTCCACCTGAACAGCATTATATACTCCGTTTACCTTAGCCAGAATATGATCCTGGGGGAGAAGGGTGGGGTGCACCCGGGCTTGCACAGAGCCATCCTCTTCTCTGCTGATAGCAAGGAGCTTTATGGCGTAGCCGAGCTCCTGGGCGTATTTGAAGTCTCGCCACCCCAACCCTAGGATGCCCTCGCAGTAGACGTCCTCCGGTTGCACTTGAATGTGAAAAGCCAGGGTGGATAGGATGGCCAGCTTATAGGCGGCATCCCGACCGGAAAGGTCATCGGAGGGGTCTGGCTCGGCGTAGCCCCGCTCTATTGCCTCAGTTAAAGCGGTGGGCAGGTCTAACCCTCCCTTGGCCATCTGGCTCAGGATGTGGTTTGTGGTTCCGTTAATAATGGCGTATACAGCGCCGATTCGGTTAGCCAATAGGTCTTTGCGAAAAGGGGCGATGAGGGGGATACCCCCTCCCACGCTGGCCTCATAACAGACATCCAAGCCCCTTTCCTGGGCTAGAGTCAGCAGCTCCAGGCCGTGCTTGGCCATAATCTCCTTGTTGGCCGTAACAACATGCTTTCCATTTTCCAGGGCCCGTCGGATATATTCCAGGGAGGGATTCTCTCCTCCCATAACCTCCACGACGATGACGATATCCGGGTCCCCTGTTATATTGTCGGCGTCGGTGGTCACCAGAGAGGTGTCCACCGCCATCAGGCGTTTCTTACTAACGTCCCGCACTAGAATCCCCTTCAGGGTCACCGGACATCCCACCAAATGGGCGATGACCTCTCTCTTTTTGTCCAGGATGTCGGCGACGCCACTGCCCACCACCCCCAACCCCATCAAACCGACGCCGATATCTCCCCTAGTCATCCTCGTTTGGCCCTTCGCTCCAACTGTTGGGAGACCCACTGGTAACGAGAGGAATCCATGTATTGCTCCACGCGGTGCTTCGGCCTTTCAACATCCAGCCACCGACGATAGGCGGTGTCTATCAAACGCTGCCTGGTATCGGTTATCACCTCGCGATTCATGTCCCGCTCCAACACCCGAAGAAGGTAGTAACCTTCGGTGGTGCTAATTGGCTGGCTCCAGCTACCGAGAGGCAGACCAAAGGCGGCCTCATCAAACTGAGGACTTCTTATCCCTCGTGGAAGCCAGCCCAGGTCACCCCCCTTATCTCTGATCTCAGCGTCGGAGGAAGCCTCCCGAGCCAGAGCGGCGGGGTCGGCGCTCTCTTTCAACTTGGTGGCTGTCTCCTTAGCTTTGGGTTCGTCGCTTAATAGCAAGGCCATAACATAAACTTGCTCCGTGGTGGTGGGAACGGAGGCGGCCAGTCTCTCCTTAACCTTTTCCCGAAGCATTTCGGCCGTCAATATCTTACGGTATTCGTCATCATTGAGACCGCTGTCTTTCAAGAACTGACGGTAGTTTGCCTCGGCCACCAGGGGTTCCGGGCTAGGGCTGGAGAAGCGAGTTTGAATGGCCTGGCTCACCTCCTGGGGCGTCACCGATAGCCCCAAAGTAGAAGCAGCCTCCACCACCAGTGCTTCTTCTTGAAGGGCAGATAGCAAAAGGAAAGGCGCCGTGGCGATATCCGCCGTCTGGCCAGTGCGGAGGACAAAGTTCTGATACAAGAGTACCCGTTTCAAATAATAGCCCATGCTAACGACGTTGCCATCGACTCTAAGCACCGGCTGAAGGGTAGGGGCAACATAGCTATCGTAGTAGCCGAAGCCTACCAGACCCGCCACCAAAACTAGCGCTGAGGCCACCAAAACCAAGACTAGCCGCTGTCGCCGTTTTTCTTGCTCCCAGCGAGATAGGCGACCCCGCGACCAAAGAGACCCTTTTAGCGCCTTTTTGGACAAGGCTGATGCCCCCTCCTCAGCCCCTTCTTCACCATAGGGTTAAGACCGGGCGGCAAAGCCTCCCATGGTGCGGATGTGGTCAGGAGTAAAGGGCAATAGGGCGATGTGGCGGGCCCGCTTTAGGGCCACGCTGAGAAGCCGCTGATGTCGGGCACAAACACCCGTCTTTCGGCGCGGCTCGATGGTACCCCGATCGGAGAGATAACGGCGCAGCATGGCCGCATCTTTGTAGTCGACATAATCGGCGTGCTCCACACAAAAGGCGCACACCCTACTCCGGGAGGGATACTTGCCCCTTCGGAAGCCATCTTTACCTTTTTTTGTCCGTTTAAATTCGCGTGCCAAAACCCACCTCAGCCTCTAATACCCCCAGGCCACCCATTCCTAAAAGGGCAGTTCCTCCGGCTCCATCTCTTCGCCACCTTCCGCAGGCACGGAAGCCAACGGCTGGCGATCGAGAAAGAGTACCGTGTTCGCCACTACCTCGGTACTAAAGCGCCGCTGACCATCCTGCCCCTCCCAGGAACGGGTGCGTAACCTTCCCTCCACATAAGCGCGCCGTCCCTTGTTCAGGAACTGATTGCATGTCTCCGCCAATCGGTCCCAGGCGATGACCTGAAACCACTCCGTCTCCTGCCTCCGCTCCCCATCTGGGCCAGTAAAGTTGCGGCTGACAGCCAGCCGAAAGGAGGTGACTGGCTTTCCATTGGCGGTGAACCGCATCTCCGGGTCAGCCCCCAAGTTACCGATTATCATTATCTTGTTCAATCCCACCATTTTCAGCGCTCCCTCCGTCTCCTTGACCATAGGAAGGGGTCTCCACAGGCACTGCCTTCTTTTTCTGGCCTTCAGACCTCACCAACAAATGCCTCAGGATATCCTCTGCAATACGCAAACTATCTTCCAATTCCTTAGCCATGCCCGGCTCCGATTTGAACTGAGCCAAAACATAATTCCCCTCTTTAAAGTGGCCAATGGGATAAGCGAACTTCCGCTTCCCCCAGTGGTCTATTTGGGCAACGACACCTCCTCGCTGCGTTATAAACTGCGTGACACGTTCTACAGTGGCACTAATCTTGTCGTCGTCTACTTCTGGGCTGATGATGAACACCAGCTCGTAATCTCGCAATCCTTCACCCCCCTTATTGCTCCTATTTAAAGTGGAGCCATTATAGCACAGGTCGTGCGCTGTCTCAACTAGCGACGGGGCCCGGAGCAGGAAAGGCAAGACACAGCTCCTCTGCCTCCCGTCGCACCTGCTTACTTACCGCTTCCTCAGAAGGGTGGCTTAGTACCCGACAGATAAGGGCAGCCACCTGCTTCATCTCCCCCTTTCCCATGCCTCGGGTGGTCGCTGCTGGAGTACCCAGGCGTATGCCGCTAGTGGTGTTGGGAGGTAAAGGGTCAAAGGGAATGACGTTCTTGTTTACCGTTATGCCCGCCTTGTCCAAGGCCTCCTCTGCCTCCCGGCCTGTTAGACCCAAGGGAGTTACATCCACCAATATCAAATGGTTTTCGGTGCCGCCGGACACCAGGCGCAGCCCAAAACGTCGCAATTCCTCGGCCAAGATGCGGGCATTTTCTATTACCTGCTGTTGATAGGTGACGAAGTAGGGTTGCATCGCCTCGTGGAAGGCCACCGCCTTGGCGGCGATGACGTGCATTAAAGGCCCGCCTTGGTTCCCCGGGAAGAGGGCTCGATCAATGGCGGTGGCCAAAGTCCGCTGGCACAGGATAAAGCCGCCCCGGGGCCCGCGCAAGGTTTTGTGGGTGGATGATGTGACTACCTGGGCGTGGGGAAAGGGACTAGGGTGAACCCCAGCGGCCACCAGGCCCGCCAGATGTGCCATATCTACCAGGAGGTAGGCCCCCACCTGGCGCGCTATTTCTCCGAAAAGCCCAAAATCAATAATGCGGGGGTAAGCGCTGGCTCCAGCGACGATAAGCTTAGGTTTATGTTCCCGGGCTATGCGCCGCGCCTCGTCGTAATTTATAGTCTCCGTCTCCCGGTCCACGCCGTAGGAAACAAACCGGTAGAGACGACCGGAGAAGTTGATGGGGCTGCCGTGGGTCAGATGCCCGCCATGGGCCAGGCTCATGCCCAATACGGTATCTCCGGGCTCCAAGAGGGCGAAATAGGTGGCCATGTTGGCCTGGCTGCCGCTGTGGGCCTGGACGTTGGCATGGTCGGCGCCGTAGAGGGCCCGGGCCCGTTGTCGGGCCAGTTCTTCCACAGCGTCCATGTTCTCGCACCCTCCGTAGTAGCGGCGGCCGGGATAGCCTTCGGCATATTTGTTGGTCATCACCGAGCCTTGGGCCTCCAGAACAGCCGAGCTAGTGTAATTTTCCGAAGGGATGAGATCCAACCGGCTCTGCTGCCGCTCCTCCTCACGTCTGATGATAGCGGCCACTTGAGGATCGCTTTGTTCCAAAGAAGCCATTAACCCTCCTCGTTGCCCCGACACAAAAAGACAATAGTGACCTTTGTGGGCAAGTCTACATCCCTCTTTGTCCGCTGTCAACGGCGGCGCGATGGGCCGCCCATCCGCCTCGCCGGCGCTATATTGCATCCCCAGGGCAAGGCAACAATGTGGCCCCGGCTCAGTGACGAAAAGTGCTATAATTGATGCGTGATGGTTCTCCATTCGTGGCAGGTGAGTATGCCAGAGGCTCGGGCTATCCAACGAAATCTGGCGTCCCAGGTGCTGCGCCATGGGGAGACCGGCAATATCCACCTGGTGGCAGGGGTGGATGTCTCGGCCCTCCGGAACCGAGGTCCGGCCCGGGGGGCGGTGGTTGTCCTGCGTTATCCAGAGCTTACCCTGAAGGAGTGGGAGACGGTGGAGGAGACGCTGAGCTTTCCATATGTACCGGGATTACTTTCTTTCCGAGAGTCACCCATTGTCCTGAAGGCATGGGAGGCCCTGTCTTGTGTTCCGGATCTCATCATGGTGGATGGCCAAGGGATCCTCCATCCTCGTCGCCTGGGAATTGCGGCTCACCTGGGGCTTATCTTGGACCTGCCCGCCGTGGGCTGTGCCAAGAGCCTTCTTCTGGGCCGTCATGACCCGGTGCCATCCCATGCCGGCGCCTGGGCTCCGGTGCGAGATGGAGACGAGGTGGTGGGGGCCGCTTTGCGCACCAGAGATGGCGGGAGTCTGGTCTATGTCTCCATCGGGCACAAGATCGACCTGCATCAGGCCATCCAATGGACGCTCAGATGTGTTGGGAACCACCGGCTTCCGGAGCCCACCCGCTTAGCTCACCTGGCAGCAGGAGGAAAGCTAAAGGCTTCGCCCTTGAGAGCTCAGGCCCGAAGCATGAGCGCCAACACCGGACTTAACTAAAAAGATCCAAGGAGAGCTATGGAAGAACTGATACAGCGTCTTGAAGAGCTTAGCTCAAAAATCTCTACCGTACTGGTGCGCCTTTGACATCGTCGGCAAGGAAGAAGAGATAGCCCGTCTGGAGGCGGAGGCAGCTCAGCCTCATTTCTGGCTAGACCAAGCTGCCAGCAGCATTGCTATGCGCAATCTAAACCGGCTTAAGGAGACGGTAGGGCTGTGGCGCCGCCTGGAAAGGGAAACGGGTGATCTCTTGGAGCTGGCCAGGCTGTCCGCCCCCGAAGTGTCGGCGCGGGATGAACTGGCCTCCCATGTGGAGGAGGCGGAGAAGCGCCTTAGAGAGTTGGAGTTTCAGCTCCTGCTGGGCGGCAAATACCAGGAGAGGGACGCCATTCTAGCCATCCACGCCGGCGCCGGCGGCACTGAGTCCCAGGATTGGACGGAGATGCTGCTGCGCATGTATCTCCGTTGGACAGAGCGCCGCGGATACCGCACCGAGGTGCTGGATGTGACCCCTGGCGAGGAGGCAGGCATCAAGAGCGTCACCCTGGAAGTGACGGGCCTTTACGCCTATGGCTATCTCCGGGCGGAGAAGGGGGTCCATCGCTTGGTTCGACTGTCCCCCTTCGATGCGGCCCACGCCCGTCACACCTCCTTCGCCCTGGTGGAGGCCTGGCCTCAGGCGGAAGGGGATGTGGAGGTCATCATAAATCCAGAAGACCTGCGTCTCGACGTCTTTCGGGCCAGCGGCGCTGGAGGGCAGAATGTGCAGAAGAACAGCACTGCCGTTCGCGTTACCCATCTCCCCACCGGGCTGGTAGTAAGCTGCCAGGACGAGCGCTCTCTGGCTCGCAACAGAGAGACGGCACTGAAGATTCTGCGGGCTCGCCTTATGGAGATAGAGTTGGAGAAGAAAGCCGAAGAGCAGGCCCATCTAAAGGGAGAGCATGTGACCGCCGGATGGGGAAACCAGATTCGCAGCTATGTCCTTCACCCCTACAAGATGGTCAAGGACCACCGCACCGGCCATGAAACCAGCAACGTATCGGCGGTGCTGGACGGCGACTTAGACGAGCTGATTCAAAGCTATCTCCGATCTAGGATGGGAGAGAAAACATGAGACGGTACGTAATTTCCATCCTTCTGGGCATCATAGCCTTCATTCTCACCGGGCAAGGTGGTGGAGCCCAAGAGCCTATCAAAGTTTTGCTCAGCGATTATGTCAACCAATTCCCAGAAAGGGTGGTTTTCCGTCTCCAGGCGGAGAGCTCCGCCTCTGAGATAGACAGGGTAACCTTGTACTATCAAATCCGCGTTCGCGGCTCCCAAGCCTACGCCTACCCTGACTTTTCTCCGGGAAAACGAGTCACGGCGCAGTATTATTTTCAAACCAACGTCCCTCCCCGCACCTACGTTCCTCCCGGCACCGATATGAGCTTCTACTGGGTCATCCAAGACAAAGCGGGCAACAAATATCAGACGGAGTCTACCCCCTTTGTCTACGAGGACGTCAGGTTCCAGTGGAAATCCGTGTCCGGCGGTGGTATCACTCTTTATTACTACAGCTTTCGGGAGGTCTTCGCCCAGCAGCTTTTAGAGGAGGCCCAGGCATCGGTAAAGCGCCTTTCAGCTCAGGCGGGTATCACCTACGACCGTCCCATGAAGATCTTTGCCTACGATTCCAAGCAGGATATGGACCCCGCTCTACAGGAGCGCAGTGAGGCCTATACCCGCCAGACCGTCACCATGGGGACGGTGGTATCGCCCCAGATCATGCTCCTTCTGGGCAACCACCCCCAGGTGAAGGACACGGTCGCCCACGAAGTGAGCCATATGGTTATCAAACAGGCCACGGAGAACCCCTATGTCGACCTCCCCGCCTGGTTGGACGAGGGTCTGGCCATGAACGCCGAAAAGAATGTGGCGGAGCAGTACCAATTCCGCCTCAACGCCGCCGTCCTCCACGATGATCTCTTATCTCTGAAGTCCCTCTCGGCCCTGGTTGGCCATCCAGCGGAGGTGACCATCTTTTACGCCGAAGCCTGGAGTTCGGTCAAGTACCTGCTAGACACCTACGGCCAGGAGAAAATGGCGGATCTGTTGCGGACATTTAAGGAGGGTAACACCGCCGACGGGGCCTTGAAGAAGGTCTACGGTTTCGATGTGGAGGGTCTGGACAATGCCTGGCGGGTTAGCCTGGGGCTGAAACCCCGGCCCATCGCCCCCCCGTCTGGGGCTCGGGAGTTGACTATCCCACCCCTCCAGGCCTATGGGGCGCCACCCCAACCACCCCCAGCCGCCACCCCTTCCACCTCGGCCTCCGGAGCGGCGGCCCTCCCCTGGGGAGCCATAGGAGCCGGCATAGGAGGGGTAGTTATCCTCATCCTGGGAGCCTTCATCTTTCTGGCACGGCGGGGAATAGGGGGGGATTAGCTGAAGTCGCGGGCAATTGAAGGCCGGGGCTCCGCGAGAGGCGAGACGACGAAGAATCTCAGAGATTCTTCGCTTCGCTCAGAGGCTGTGAGTTTTTCGCGGGGGAGCACCTCGAACACCATGGTTTCGTATCTGGCTGACCCCTTGGACAGGTGCCCAAAACCAATTTCTTCACAAGCTCACACGAGCCCTTCCGCAGAAGGGCGTGGCAATCCGTCACAACGCACCTGGGGTTACGGATTCCCACGGCCTCTTCCGCTTCACTGTGTTTGCGGGTCGAGGCCTCGGAATGACAGCCAAAACGGTCATCGCAAGCCACAGAGGCTGTGAGTTTTTCGCGGAGGGGCGCCTCGAACACCATGATTTCGTATCTGGCTGACCCCTTGGACAGGTGCCCAAAACCAATTGCTTCACAGGCTCACAGAATGACTGGCTTCGAAACTCAACTATTTGAGGGCTTTGCTGACCAGGTTTCGGACGGAGGGCCAATAGCCGGCCACCAGGTCCCCCGCCTTGGGGTTGCCCCCCTCGGGAACCTCAATAGCGAAATCAGGGTAAACCCCCTCGTCTATCTCTCTCTTGACGATGGGATTGACCGACGCCTCTGCTCTGACCCATCGAACGCCCCCATCCCCATGCCTCCCGTCAACAATGTAAAGGGACTTTCTGATCTCAGGGAAAATCAGCTCTGAGTCGCTTCTGCCCACCTCCCTTAGCCCAGCAACCAGGGCATCGACATTATTGAGCAAAAGATCTTGTACATAGAAATCAAGGTGTAGCTCGTTGGCGAAGAGTCGTTCTGTTAAAAAGCGAGAGGTTCTCAACCAAAACACTAGGTCATCTGAGTTTTCCTTAAGAGATTGAAAAAGGGCCTTGAAAATAACCACCTTACGCTGGTTGTTCTCCACTGACCTATCATAACAAGTTGAAATACCCTTCAGATAGTGCAGAACCCTCAGGCCATCCATCTCCTGGCTCCCCGCCTCAAAGTAGCCTTCGGGATACTTCTCTGCCTTCAGGTAAAAAGGGACAACGGTAAGACCGCGCGGCACGTCTACCTCCACGCTTTCAAAGACTCCGTCGACGAACTCCTTCACAACATCGTCTTTGAAGGCCACTTGGAAATCCATGGACAATCCGGTGGCGTTTTCCATTACCTGACGCATTAGCTCGAACCCGCCCACTCCGTAGGCTCGGAATATCTTCAGAGCGTTGGTGATGGTACCGCCGTGTTGCAGGTTAAAGCGCTCGATCTCTGGGGCCCGAATGTCATGGGTAAGGGAAACCAGGTCGAACCGGCGCGAGGGGATATGATAGGAGAAGATGGTTTGGGTCCCGATAAAGGCCCTTTCCGTTCTGGGCGGCTCGTGGGTTTCTCCAGAGATGTAGAGGAGGAAATTGATCCGGTGGGCATTTAGCTCCGGGTCCAGGCGGCGAAAGTACTCGGGATCGTTTTCAGCCGCCTTTTTTCGGCGACGCTGCGCCTCTTTGATAAAAGGCTTCATGAGGGTAGCGAAGGAATCCTGCCGTACCTCAGCCCTCATAGAGGGCGATTCAGGAACGGTTGCCTGGGTAGAAGTTGGGAAAGGAGGTGACGTCAACGGCGGCCCCGACGTGGGGCAGGGTGCGGATAAGTACCTCCATGGTGTCTGTGATCTTAGCATTGCCGCCACCACTGACGCTACCGAAGCCCTTGGAGTGCTGGAAGATGGCGCGGGCTGAGCCCGCGCACCGGCTACCACAAGAAGAAAGACAAGGGAAAGGGCGATTACCCTGGGTGGGGGCGACTTTGTGGGCAAGGAGACCTCGGTTTCCTTACCCCCCCTCCACTGGGTAGACTACCACCACAATGGAGGCGCGCTGGTGGGTATCTACTTTGGTGTCCAACCCCCCCATCTCGCCGATGTCCTCCTCCCCCAAGAGAATGCGGGCCGTGAAACGAAGGTTGCCTTCGCTGGCCAGGAGACTATCCCGAAGACCGTTGCCGTGCCTCTCTACCAGCACACGCAACAGGTCGCGCACGGTTGCTTCGGGGGAAAGGGTTACCTCCTCCTCCCGCAGCCCTACCACGTTGCGTACCAGGCCGTAGTATGTGACCTTCATAGCGTTATAGAGGTGGTGAGTAAAGGCCGACTTTGAGGATGATATAGCGAAACAGAAAGCTGCCCAGGAGGACCAAAAGGGATGCCACCGCCCACAGGGCAGGGCTGGAGACGCCGGTCATTATCCCATAGATGCCCGCCAACCAGGGGATGACCAGACCCACGGCTACCACTCCCCCCAGGAAGATACGGGAAAGGGGACCCCGCAGAATGAGACGGGCCGAGGCCCGGGCGGAAATGGTGGAGGTGCCCATGATGACCAGGTAGAGGGCGATGAAGATGAGAGAGACGGTCACCAGGAGCAACTGAAGGGCCTCCAGGCTTACCGCCGCTTCCGACACCCAGGCATCGCCCAGAAGGGCTCGCCACAAAAGAAGGGCATCGATTCCTCCCAGGAGGGCGTAGACCAGAAAGAGAGCGGGCAGCAGGGTAGTATTCCAGAAGGAGATGGCGGGTGGAGTGGAAAGGAGGAGCCCCGTGTACATCATGACCAGAAAGGCGAAGACCCCCGCTGCCCAGTACAGTCCCATCCCCAGGCCACCCTCCTTGCTCCAGGGCAGCGCCTCTATCCCGAGAGAGGGGGCCACGGAAAGCACCCCCAGGAGGGCGAAGAGGGTCATGAAGAGCACACCCCGGCTCATCCAAGAGGTAACGGGGCGAAAGTAGGCCCGCCAGAAGCGCCAGGGCCGGCCTAAATCGGAAAGGAAGGATAGCGCCCCCAACCCCATGATAAGGACGCCGCCCAAAGCACCGGCGGCAAAGTCCATAAACTGAGAAACGAGAAACATCCCCGCCCCCAGTCCCCCTAAAAATAGCCCCAGTGCTATCAGTACCCCCCAAGAGCGCTGCGCCTTGAACCCTAAGGAGAACGCCTCTGCCATCTGACTTACCGACGCCGCCATGGTTTCACCTCTTTACTGGACATAGTACACTGAGGGGTCGGTCCCCAGCTCTGCCCGAAGCTGGAACCCTCGCCGCTCGCTGATAAGACGGGACACCGGGCTGGTAGGGTCATCTAAATCGCCGAAGACACGACAGTTGGTGGGACAGGTGGCCACGCAGGCGGGCTCCAGACCGTTATCCACCCGATGGGCACATAAGGTGCATTTCTGCACCACTTTCCTCTGAAACTTCCGATAGCCCACCTCTTCAAAGGGGGTTAACCCCTCCGGGAAGTACCCTCGCCCATTCTCCCAGAAGTAGCGTGCCTCGTAGGGGCAAGCGGCCATACACGCCCGACAGCCGATGCACTTATCGTAGTCCACCAGGATGACGCCGTCTTCCCGCTGGTGGGTAGCTCCCGTGGGGCACACCTCCAGGCAGGGGGCGTTTTTGCAATGATTACAGAGCACCGGCAGAAAGACACGCCGGGCGGAGGGATACTTCCCCACCTCCCCCTCCAGCACCCGGGCCCAGAAGACTTGGGGCGGGGTGGCGTTCTCCGCCTTGCAGGCGATGGTGCAGGCGTTACAGCCGATGCACCGTTTCAGGTCGATGACCATCCCTTTTCTGGCCATAGCTACTCCTCGATTCGATATACTTTAACCCTGACGCAGGCGTCCACAGCCGCTGATACCCAGTCCACCCGCTCCTTGTCCAAAGAGAGGAGACTATTAAAGTGAGGGCCCTTTCCCCGGGCGATAGGCTTTCCCCGAGCCCAGCTCCCCAGCACCCCAGCCATGGCCACCACCTCCGGGTGGATACACTCCGTGACCTTGGCCCGCCCCTGGGCCCTCCCCGCCGCCGACTCTACCGCTATAAGCTCTCCATCCTGGATACCCTTCCTTTTGGCCGTCTCGGTATTAATCATTATCTTGTAGGCATAAGGGTGCTGCTCCGAAAGCTCGTTAAGCCACGGGTTCTCCGAGGTGAAGGATTGGTAGTGGAAGGGGACTTTGTAGTTGACGGCGTAAAGGTCCCGCTCACTTCCTCTCTCTTCATAGGCCGGGCAGGGCTTCCAGTCGGGGATAGGCTGATAGTCGGAGGTGTCCCAGGGAAGGCCCAGCTCCTCGGTGACCGTCCTCACCTGCTCCCCGGCTGAGATAAGCTGCTCGAAGTAGATGGGGAAGCGGGGCTTCAGCAACGGGCCGGGATAGATTTCCTCCACCTGGCGCTTCTCCTTCAAATATCCCGCCTGACGAAACCACTCCAGCCCGTGCTCCTCCCCGAACATGGACTTGGCCCAATGGTCGTTGATCTCCTCTGGAGAGTACTTCTGAGTTGGGTCCAGGCGGTGGGGGGGGGACAGGTGAAGGGTGATGTTCAGTACCTCGTAGAGCTCGTCCAGAAAGCCGATACGTTCCGCCAACTCCAAGAGCACCTCAGTCCAGTCCCGGGCCTCCCCGGCGGGGGGAACGACCGGCTGCCTCAGCCCCCAGTACCAGTAGCCGGTGATGGGGCTCATGGCCAGGTACGTTTGATTGGGAAGGAGATCCAGACGCTCCAAATTATCTGTATCGGGAAAGACGATGTCGGCGAACTCCGCCACCTCGTTCAGCTCCCGGGCGAAGGAGATGATGAAGGGGATGTTCTTCAGGGTTTGAGCGCTTATTTCAGGATTGACACGGCTCATCATGATATTGGTGCGGCAGTGGAGCATAGCCTCCGGGCGATAGGGGAGCTTGAACGCCTCTGGGTCCAATACCGTCATCTGGTTCATGGAGCTTTTGTTGTAGGCCTGGGGCATGAGCTCCGTCAGTTCCGTAGTCTGGGGAGGGGCGACGTGGATATTATAGGGGTTTGCGCCGTGGCCGATGGTGTTGGGGGGCACGATGAGGCCATCAGTTTCCTGGGGCATCCAGCTCAGGTTGGGGCCCACCAGATTCACTCCCCGGTGGCCACCGGGAACGTAGGGGTTGCCGATGAGCAGGTTCAGAAGCTGAATGGAGAGGGCGGTAAGAAAGCCATGACGATGGGCGTAGGCCCCTCGATATTGGTTCGCCGCCGCCGGGCGATAGGGTAGCTCCCGCCCCTGGATAACGATGGTAGCACCGATGCGGGCCGCCTCTCCGTACTCTTGAGCCAAGCGGCGGATGGTCTCCACAGGCAAGGTGGTTATCTCCGCGGCCATCTCTGGGTTATATTTTCTGACGTGCTCCCGCAGGCACTGAAAGGCGGGGCGGGCGAGGACGCCGTCTACGTCGTACTCGCCCTCCAGGGCCGGGGCCTCTATAGGAGCGTCGAAGGGAAGGGCCCGCTTCGTGGCGATGTCCCAAATCAGGGGCTTCCCGGTTCCGGCTTCCCGCAGGTAGCGACCTTGGGGTCCCACCAGATAAGGGCCGTTGGTTCGCTTTTGGACGAAGGCAGCATCGTAGAGGTGGTATTCGTTGAGGAGAAGGTTGACCATGGCCAGGGATAGGGCAGCATCGGTGCCGGGACGGATAGGGAGCCACTCGTCGGCTTTGGCAGCGGCGTTGGTGCCTACCGGGTCCACCACCACCACCTTCATGCCCCGCATCCGGGCATCGGCCATCTTCTGGGCCATGATGTTGGGGTTGATGCCGCCCATGAACCCCATCTGGTTGCCGAAGAGGATCAGATAGTTGCAGTATTCCAGGTCGGCCTCGGAGTGGAAGGAGCCGTTGGTGAGGTACATGGTGGGGTGGAGGGCGTTGCCGCAGAAGTAGCCCGACCAGTGGGAGTTGGGGGTGCCGAAGGCGGAGGCCCAGGCCCGCCCCAGGCCATGGAGGACCACCACGTCCCAGGAGGCCAGGATAAGCTTTCTGGGGTCGTCCTCTCTTATCTTCTTCAGCCTTTGCGCCGCGGTATCCAGAGCCTCACCCCAGCTAATCTCCACCCACTTAGGGTCTACCCCCAGACCCTTTTCGGGGTTCGTCCTCTTGAGAGGCTTCTTCACTCGGTAGGGGTCGTAGAGGTTCATTATGGCGGCGTGGCCCTTGGGGCAGAGCTTGCCCCAGTTGTGGGGGCAGTCCGGTTGGCCCTCGATCTTCACTATCACCCCGTCCACCCGGTGGGCCAGAGTGCCGCAAGAGCTAAAACACATGTAGCAAGAGGTGGGGATCCAGGTATCATCCTTAGTTTCCTCTGGTGCCATCTGTGCCTCCCTTCCTACCCCTGGCTTTTGTAGATCTTTACCTTAACACACTCGTCGATGGCGCTGGATATCCAGTCTATCTGCTCCGGCCGCAGGGGGAGCAGGGTGTTGAAGTGGGCTCCCTTGCCTCTGGCCACCGGCTTTCCCTTAGCCCAGGCCCCGAAGCCGCCGGAGATGCCCACCACCTCAGGATGAATACACTCGGTGGCCTTAGCCATCCCCCTCACCCTCCCCACCACCGATTCCACCCAGATGGAATCCCCGTCCCGAATGCCCTTCTTTTTGGCCGTATCGGCGTTGACCAAGATTTTATAGGCGTAGGGGTGATTTTCCGCCACCTCGCTGAGCCAGGGGTTCTTGGCGGTCACCGTCTGGAAATGGATGGGAATCTTGTAGTTGGCCACGAAGAGGTCGTAGTCGGGATCGTCCTCTTGAAAGGCGTGGCAAGGCTTCCAGTCCGGGAGGGCCTGGTAGTCGGAGGTGTCCCAGGGAAGGCCCAGTTCCTCGGTGACCCGCCTCACCTCCTCCCCCCGCCGCTGGACAATTTCAAAGTATATCGGAAAGCGAGGCGTCATGTTGGCTGAGGGATAGGTCTCTACCACGGTCCGCTCTATTCGGTAACAGCCGTGCTCCCGAAACCAATCCAGCCCTACTTGGGGACCAAAGATGGACTTGGCCCATCGGTCGGCGATGTCCGGGTAGCTGTACTTTTCCTCCCCCCGAAGGCGATAGGGCTCTTTCAGCTCCAGGGTGGTATTGAGGATGATGTTAAAGTCGGGCAGAAAGCCCGCCCGGTCCGCCAGCTCAATAAGGACGTCCCGCCAACTGCGGGCTTGGCCCCGGGGAGACACCACCGGCTGCTGTATGGTCCAATAGTAGTAGCCGCTTAGAGGGCTGACATTGATACGCAGACGATTGGGGAAGATATTGAGTCGCTCCAGTTGATGGCAGTCGGGGAGCACGATGTCGGCGAACTCCGCCGTCTCGTCCATTTCCACGGCGAAAGAGACCATAAAGGGGATGCGGCGCAGAATCTCTGCCATCTGCTCTGGATTCACCGAGTTCATGACAAAGTTATGGCGGCAGTGGATAAGGGCCAGAGGCTTGTGGGGCAATTCCTGGAAGCGCTCCGGCTCCAGAAAGTTGAGCTGCATGATGGCCTCGGGCCCGATGGCCAGGGGCAGCAGCTCGGCGAAGCCCATGGTCTCCGGAGGCCGCACTCGAAAGCCATAGTAGTCCGTTCCCCGTCCCAGTTGCCGGGGGGTGACCAGGAGGCCATCGGCCTCTGCCTGAGGCTGCCACCAAGAGAAGGGCCCTATCAGGTTGACCCCCCGATAGCCCCCCACGGCGTACATGCCGCCTACCACCAGGTTCAGAAGCTGGACGGCCAGGCCCGACAGGGTGGCGTGGCGGTGGGCCACTACCCCCTTGAAAGGCATGGCCGCCGCCGGGCGGTAAGGAAGCTCCACCCCTTTGATAACCAAGGTAGCACCGATGCAAGCCGCCTCCCCAAACTCCCGGGCGATACGGCGGATAGTCTCTGCGGGCACGGTGGTGATGTCAGCCACCGTCTCCGGAGTGTACTTGGCCACATGTTCCTTAAGAAGCTGAAAGGCGGGCCGGCAGGGGAGTCCCTCCACAACGAACTCCCCCTCCAGGGCCACCTTCCCCGCCCCAGCATCAAAGGGAACCGCCCTCTCTTCCTCCATGTCCCACACCAGGGGTTTGCCCCCTCTCTTGTCTCTGACGTAGTTTCCCGCATCGTCAATGAGGTAGGCGCCGTTGGTGTGTTTAGCGATAAAGGGGGCATCGTAGAGGTGGTATTCATTGAGGAGGAGGTTGACCATGACCAAAGCCAGGGCGGCGTCGGTGCCGGGGCGAATAGGAATCCACTCATCGGCCTTGGCAGCGGCGTTGCTGCCCACTGGGTCCACCACTACCACCTTCAGACCCCGCATCCGGGCGTCGGCCATCTTCTGGGCCATGAGGGTGGAGTTGATACTGGCCCCGAAGCCAAACTGGTTGCCGATGAGGAGGCAGTAGCGGCAATAGTCCAGGTCTATCTCCTGCTGGAAGGTGCCGTTGGTGAGGTAAGTGAGGGGATGGAGGGCAATGCCACAGGAGTAGGTGCTGAAATCGCTGTGCATCTCCGGAGTGCCGAAGGCGGAAGCCCAAGGGCGAGCCATCTGGGCGGCCACGTTATTGTCCCAGGAGACGACGATGAGGCCCCCCGGATCCGTCTCCCTTATCTCTCGCAGCTTCTGAGCCACGGTGTCCAGGGCCTCCTCCCAGCTTATCTCCACCCACGCCGGGTCCACCCCCAGGCCCTTTTGGGGGTTGGTGCGCTTGAGAGGGGTAGTTACCCGATAGGGATCGTAGAGGCTCATGAGGGAGGCCAGACCCTTAGCGCAGAGGCGGCCCCAGTCGTGGGGGCAATCGGGGTCGCCCTCTATCTTCACCACCACCCCGCCCACCCGCCGCACCCGTATGCCGCAGTTCGCATTGCACTGCTCACAGGTGCTGTAAACCCAGGTATCCTCGCCACCAGCATCCATGGCCGCCTCCCTGCAAATAACGCCAGCTAGAGTAGCATCTAACGATACCTATGTCAAGGACATCGAGGCCCTACGTCAAAATATGTGGAGCCAGAACCTTATGGGAGTGCGGTATCCTTCCCAGGAAGGACGGGAGCATCTTTCGTCCTTCCCGGGAAGGACTAAGCCGCTTGAGGAGCCTTCGGGCGAGAGACCTCAAGGGCGTCCTTCACAGGAAGGATCGGTGAGAAGATACTGGAAATAGTCTCGGATCTATCGGTCCCGATGCCGCAAGGCTCGCGCCCAGAGAACCACACCCGTATAGTGGGGCAACTGCGCAGCGTCAACATAGAATCTGAGAGGGTCTCAGATGAAGTAAACTTAGGGTATAGTACTTAGGTGCGTAGAAGCCTAAACATTTCCTCGCCCCTCTGTGGGAGAGGATTAAGGTGAGGGGGTTTCAATTTCACCCTCACCCGGACCTCTCCCATCAAGGGAGAGGTGATTCTTCTTACCGACTAGGGATTTATGCAAGCAAATAGTAGTTAGAGATAGAGGGGAGAAAACGCACGACTGCTTGCTGGTGGAGCTGGGGGGACGATATTAAGAACTTTCAGCCTGGCCTTCGGCCTTGCCACCTGATAGTCTACAGGATTACCTTTCCAGCCATTCCTCTTTAGTGACGCCAGCGCGTCTCAGAATTCGTGAGAGGAGAGCCACCCCAATATCTCTACGATGCGGATTGGGAATAGTTAACACCAGATTACCTTTTATCATGTAGGGATGTCTTCCGCCTTGATAGGGACCATCAAAGCCCAGTTTTCTAAGCTGCCTCACTAAGTTTGTCCATGGAACAGGGGACAGCTCAGCCACTGACCTCTAACCTGGTAAGTTCCTCCACTCTGTGTTCACCTATTGGGGGGATAGGCAATCCCCTTTTGAGTCTTACTACAAGCCAGCCATCAATGACCTCAGCCAGATTATGCCGACATTCCTCAAGCGTTTTGCCAGTGGCCCATACCCCGTCAAGCTCTGGAACCTCTCCGTAGTATGGCTCTTCATCGTCAATAATTTCATACTTAGCCCTGCTTAAGGCAGCAGCAATATATTCTGTAAGCATTTTTCACCCCTCTTGAACTTCCTCTACGATTGTAACAGTTTCAAAAGTTCAACTGAATTATAGCAGAAATTAACCAAATGCGCTTAGGCGGACGGTATTAAGAACCTTCTGCAACCAGACCTCGTGCCCAGGCTAAGGCAAGCCTTGGGTCCCCTGGCTAACGGTGGCGCTCAGCGGCGGGCGCAGTGGGGGAGGGGTAAGAGCAACCACACACATCTCATGGCGCCCGTCCGCTGAAGCGGCGTGTTATGCGACGGTCAAGGGCTTGATCCGCTCGACCTCCAGACCGATCTCCTGGGCTGCATCCCACAAATCCACCGCACGCTGCGCGTTGAGCCAAAACTCGGGAGAGTTGCCAAACAGACGCGAAAGCCTGAGCGCCATCTCCGGGCTTACCGACCGGCGCTCACGCAGCAATTCATTCACGGTCTGGCGTGAAACGCCCACCGCCTGAGCGAGACCCGAAACCGTGAGCCCGTAGTCGGGAAGGAAATCCTCCCGAAGCATCTCGCCCGGGTGGATAGGACGCACTTCCCTTTTCCTTGTGTTCGGAATGCTCATTTTTCACCTCACTTCAGTGACAATCCGTAACTTCGACATCGTAAGCATCACCGGCCATGAACCGGAAGCAAATGCGCCATTGGTCGTTGATGGCGATCGCGTGCTGTCCTTCTCGGTCTCCCCCGAGCTTGTGGAGTCGATTTCCCGGAGGAACCCGAAGGTCATCCAGACGCGCCGCCAAGTCGATGTACTCGAGCTTTCTCCTCGTCCGCCGCAGTATATCTGGCGGCAATTGCTTGGACCGACCGGTCTCGAACAATTCCTGCGTGTGTCTGTCTGCGAAGCTCTGGATCACACATCAAATGTAATCCATCACGTGACAATTGTCAAGCCCCCGGTAGCGTCACATAACGGCGAAGCTCACCGGCGGCAATGGAGCGCAGCGGACGCTGGAAGCGCTTGTTACCTGTCAACCGCCTAGAAGCTGACAACTCGATACTCGAAAGTCGTTGACTTGAAGCCAGAGTCCTTTCGCATCTCCGTCATGCAGTCTATGTACGCCTGTTGCAGCTCTGACTGTTCAACGAAGTCTGGCGCAGCCGAATGGCTCTTCAACAAATCGAGTAGCCGGCCCACAGCATTCATGACTGCGTCGGGTGCCCAAACGGACGCCTCGTCATAGGTCTCAAGAAACTTACCCCTCAGATCAGGGCCGTCGTCGTGTTCGTGCCGCTTTAGCAGAACGCGGAGAGTTGTCGCCAGCTTGGAGTAAATGTCTCTTCGCCGGACAAGCGCCTCAAACTCCCGCTGATGTTGCGCTTCCTCACTCGCGAGAATCCGGGCCGCCCAAACGCCTCCCAGCCATTTCGAAAGCGCAAACACGATTGCCGCGCCGCCGCCAAGCGATAGGGAGACGGCGCCCGCAATACTGAGGAGGTCAAAGAAACTCATTCGCTCCCTTTCAGCTATACAGATAACGCCCGCGCTCAGCGGCGCCGAGTGAGCGCAGCGAACGAGGGAACCCGAGCGAAGCGAGGGCGTCCGGCTGGAGCGCGTTGTTGGGCATTGCTCACGATGCGCCCAAAAGGCCTACTTTGAGGCCAGCTTGACGCAGGACTGCTGTGGCTCTTGAGTTTATTACCAGCAGGGTGATCAGGCTCACCACCGGGATGAGCATGAGGAATAAAACCAAAACTCTCTTCGTTATGGAGTAGTGGAGCCCTTTACCTACTTTCATCAGCCCGAAGATGGACATGATTATGCTCGCGATCTGCACTAGTAGCGCGATTTCGCCAACAAGCAAAGACAAGAGCCCGCTAGCGATGCCGACCAAAAAAGCGTAGATGACGAGCTTTTGTCCTTTCTTTACGTCTTCGACGTTCGCTTGTGCTGCATTATCCATCTAGCCTCCCTATTGCAATGCCAAACAGTATCTTTTATGCGGATATTGTGTCCGGACAGGATATTATCACTTGCCTTGGGACGTGTCCAGGGGGGTATATCATGATAGTTCGGGCCGTTGGCTTGAAAGAGGACCGTCGGCTGGAAGCGCTTGTTAGGCGGCGGTCTGTTCTTGGACGACGTATGTCACTGAATTCGGCAGTCAAAACAATCCGCCCTGTCTCTAGTACTTAGGTGCGTAGAAGCCTAAACATTTCCTCGCCCCTCTGTGGGAGAGGATTAAGGTGAGGGGGTTTCAATTTCACCCTCACCCGGACCTCTCCCATCAAGGGAGAGGTGATTCTTCTTATCGACTAGGGATTTATGCAAGCAAGTACTAGACAAATGGATTGCGTACCTGAAGTTGTTGGTCAATGGTCAATCCGTGCTGCATGTCTTCAGAATACAGAACGGAAACACCAGCACTCAATGCAGTCGCCACGATTGTGCTATCCCAGAAGGATAGCGAATACCGCTGGCGCAGTTGAGACGCCATCAGCAAGACTGACTTGGTCAACTCGATAACTTGGTACTTCTCGTAGAACGACTCGACAAGGCGGCTGACCTGCTCTTCGGTGAAGTTCGCGCGTCGCAGCAAATTGACGCACACTTCGTTGATTACCTGGGTACTGACTACAGGCTCACTCTCTTGAATCAGGGTGCGTGCAGTTGGAGACTTCGACGTGTCATCCGTTTCGATGAAGGCGTACAGCCAGATGTTCGTATCAATGAAGCAAGTTGTGGCTTGATGATCTGGCATAGATTTCTTCTCGGCTCAAGGGGCGGAAACCTTTCACTTGCACGGGATGAGCAAGCAGTTGGTCAATGAAATTCACTGTGGTTTTGGAGGCTTCCTCGACCAGCAAGATCACGCGCACGCGATTAGTGAGATTCCTGAGATATTGGCGGGGAATCTCGATGATACCGTTCTTGACCGTGGTTTGGAACTCTATAGCAAACATGCTTCACCTCATTCAATCAGCAACTTTATGATAGCGCACGCTCGTTTTCTCTTGGAATGGCTGATGCCGAGCGTTAGGCATGATAGCCATTGTTCCGGCCGGTCTCGAACAATTCCTGCGTGTGTCTGTCTGCGAAGCTCTTGATCACACATCAAGTGTAATCCATCACGTGACAGTTGTCAAGCCCCCGGTAGCGTCACATAACATATAAACGTGAAGTACAGCACCAGTATAGTGGGGCGTTCCGATACCGTCAACATATACCCCCTGTAGGATGAGACTGTTTATTTCCGCCAATCCATGCCCTTAGCCAACGAGATATTTTACCCAGCTTGCGCTTAGCTAGGAGAGGATTGGAGAAGTTCTAGCGAAAGGTATGACAGGCTTTGCATGACCTGAAGACATGAGATATACTCACAGCCAAGGGCCATGAGACCCAAGAGTTGTCTAAACTCAATTTGAATAGCGAAGTCCCTTTGCAGCTAAGGGCGGGAGTTGAAGCCAAATGAGAATGAGAAAGTACATTACTTCAGCAGTTGTTTTTGTTTGCATAGCGTTCTTATCGGTAGTAGTCTGGGGTAACGACCAGTGGCTCCAAGGTCGGCAAGTATTAGCTCAGACAGCGCCAGTGTGGGTACTTATTATAGTTACCGCCTATTATGCATGGAACTCCCTGCAACAAGCTGAGGCCAGCAGACGAATGGTGGAGAAAATGGAGCAACAGCGACTGGACGCGGTGCAGCCTGAGGTGGTATTGTGCCACACGACCTCCAGTGCCAGGAACGCCACGATCGATTTCAAGCAAGTGTCACCAGTGAACACGATCCAATTAATGGGACCGGTCGAGGTTCACAATTTTGGAGTTGGACTTGCCCGCGACATTGTGTCCACAATTGTGGTAAATGGTCATGCTTCCCCTGATGTGGCCTTGCCTCCCCTTGCCCCTGAGTTTTGGACACTAACTGATTTATCACCCCATTGGGCTTGGCTGGAAGCAAATCGGCTGCAAGAGCAAGGATCGATACCGGCAAGCGTCCATTTACAGCTAAGATATCGCGACACTTTTGGAGAGTCTCATATGACCACACTGCACCTGAAGCATAACGACAACAAAGGAGATTACTCTTATAGTGTTGAGAGAGTCGATTATAGTCACCGTCCCAGCGGTGGCATCAAGCCACCAGCTAAACCATCATCTGATGGTTCGGGGAGAGTCACCCCTCCTGCTTCCATCGGGTTATAGACCACCGCCTCGCTGAGGTGCCCTTGCCTTATATCGGGCCGCTAGCGCGGCGGCTTAAAGGGAGAGGAACCTCCGCTCCAGCTCCTGCACCCGGTCCAGGCCCACGATGTGGGCCCGATCCTGAAAGCCCGCCATGGCCGTAAACTCCATGTTGGAGCCCTTCTCCTTGAGCTCTTTAAGGACCTCCCGCATACCATAGATGGCGGCGCGCTGGATGTCGCCGGCGAAGATGACGATGCGGTAGCCCATCTCTTCCAACTGCCTTACGGTGAGGGGAGGGGACTTGCCCTCCTTGACCATGTTGGCCAGGCAGGGGGCATCCACCAGCTTGGGCACCAGTCGCCACTCCTCCTGGCTCTGCACCGCCTCTACGAAGACAGCATCGGCGCCCGCTTCCCGATAGGCCCGGGCCCGGTCTATGGCGTCCTCGAAGCCGTTCACCGCCCGGGCGTCGGTGCGGGCAATGATGACGAAGTCCTTATCCTGTCGCGCCTCCAGGGCGGCCTCTATCTTCTTGACCGCTTCCTCCTTGGGCACTACCGATTTGCCCTCGTAGTGGCCGCAGCGCTTGGGGGTCACCTGGTCTTCGATGTGGATGCCGGCCACCCCCGCCTTCTCGAAGAGGTGCACTGTCCGCATCAGATTGATGGCGTTGCCGTAGCCGGTGTCGGCGTCGGCGATGACGGGGACGCCCACGGCGTCGGCGATCTTCCCCACTCGATCGATGACCTCGGTGAGGGTGACCAGGCCGAGGTCGGGCCAGCCATTGCTGTGGGCGATGCCGCTGCCCGTTACGTAGACGGCGGGAAAGCCCGCCTCCTGCACCAGCAGGGCGGAGAGGGCGTCATAGGCGCCGGGGGCGGCCAGGATGCCTGGCTTATCCAGAAGATGCCGCAGGGCGGTAGTCTGCTTCATTTGTATCCCTCCTTTATGGTTTGGAGTAGAGAAGGGCCCAGAAGACCTGGAACCCCACCAGGGTGGTCGCCAGCCCCAGGACAAAGAGGGCCGGTACCACCACCCTCTCCCCCTTGATGCCGAGACCCAGGTTGACCAAGGCGGTCCTGACCCCGTAAAGGGCGTGGTAGATCACCAGTGCCACGATGCCCGCATCCACTACCCGAAGGAAGGGGGAGTTGAGGACATCCCGAAAGGTCACGGGCCACTCCAAGGCGTAGTGGAGGTAGAAGAAATGGGCCCCAATGAAGAATACCAGCAACACGCCGGTTAATCGCTGCAAGAGCCAGCCCCAGAACCCCTGCCTTGTCATGTTCTACTCCTGTCGTCAAAGCTTGAGCTAGGTTGCAAGAGTTCGCGTCTTCTCAGAGCCGACCGGAGACCCTTCGGAGACCCTTCGCTACGCTCAGGGTGACAGGATGAGGACTGTCATTCTGAGCCGGAGCGTAGCGAGGCGAAGAATCTCGATTAGCGCGCCGATTCATGCAACTTGGTACTAAAGCAACTTAAAGAACACCGGGACGCTCACCGCCCCCACCAGAAGGGTCAGCACCACCGCCCCCCAGAAGAGGGCCTTGTGGTTCGCCTGCCCCACCAGGTCCACCAGAATGACCCTGAGGGAGTTAGTGCCGTGATAGGTCACCGCCAGCAGGAGGCCCACGTCCAGGGCCAGGAAGAGGGGATTGGTGAAGAAACGCATGAACTCGTTGAAGTTTGTAGCGCCACCCCAGGTGGCCAGGGCGATGACCCACAGGTGAAGGAAGAGGTAGAAGGCGAGCACCCAGCCGCTCACCCGGCCCAGTATCCAGGCCCACATGCCCGTCTCGTAGCTGGCAAGGCGGCCTCGGCTGCCGCTGAACCTCTCCAGCCAGCTCTGTCTCTCCACCTGGGGAGGCTCCGTGGCGGGAGGGAGGAAGTTTCTGGCGTCGAAGGGCCGGCTCTGGGGCGCTGCCCCAGAGGAGGCGCCAATACGCCGCAGGGCATAGATGGCCATCTGGCGGATAGGTATCTCGTGGGGGCAGATCTCCTCGCAGCGGAAGCAGGTGACGCACTCGAAGACCTTTCCCCGAGCGGCTTCCGCTAGCCGGTTGACGGCGTCCCGCTCATCGAAGCCCCGCTGGGCGATCTTAACGTAGGTCATAGGGCCCACGTAGCCCTCCACCCGGGCGTAGGCGGGACAAACAGAGGAGCACAGGAGGCACTCGGCGCACTCCTCCATGACCTTAATCTTTTTCTCCACCGCCAGGGGGGAGATGGCCTCGGGCAGCGGGGTTTCTACCTGGCTCACGGTGTCTCCTTGGGCGCCCGCCGCAGCCGTTCCACCTGGTAGCTATACTGGAGCATGGGCGTCCGATCCGTCACCAGGTCCCGCACCACGGGCAAAGAGCCCAGGGGCTCCAACACCAGGCTCAGGGCGTCACCCACCGGTGCCATACACATCATGGCCGGCCGACCGTTGATTTCGATGACGCAGGAGCCACACTGTCGGGTGCGGCACTCGTAGCGGAAGGCCAGGCTGCCGTCCAAATTCTCGTAGATGTACTCCACCACGTCCCCCACCACCATTCCCTCCCGCCGCGGAACCGAGAACTCATCGTAGCGGGGGGCATCGTCCCGGCTGGGGTCGTAGCGGAAGACCTTCACCTGGATCTCGTCAGTCACCCTTTCGTACCTCTTCTCAATCTACCGCCTCTTCAGCAACTTTAGCCGTCGTCTACCTCCTGGGGTCTATCTCTACCAACTCCACATCCTTCTTGCCGATGTGTATCCTCCCATCCCCTTTTTGGATGGTGGTGTGGCAGAGCCAGTTTTGGTTGTCCATCTTGGGGAAATCGGCACGGAAGTGGTTGCCCCGGCTCTCCTCTCGGTGGAGGGCGGCGCTGACCATGACCTCTGCCAGGTCTAGCATCAGGGGAACCTCGCAGGCCTCTACCAGCTCGTAGTTGTAGTTCGTGGTGTCGGTGGTGAGGCGCAGCGTGGCCGCTTGCTCCTTTAGGGCTTGGATACGGCTCAGCCCCTTTTGCAGCCCATCGCCGTCGCGAACGATGGCGCAGTGTTCCCACATGACGCTTTGGAGCTCTCTTTTTATCATGCGGGGCCGGGTGCCCTCCCGGCTTTGGAGGAGCCCGTTGAGGCGGGCCACCTCCTCCTCCACCTGGGCGGTGTCCACCGGGGGCAGGGGCAGGCCCTTGGCCTCCTGGGCGGCGAACTCCCCGGCGCGGCGGCCATAGACTTGTAGCTCGATGAGGGAGTTGCCCCCCAGACGGTTAGCGCCGTGCATGTTGCCGGAGATCTCGCCGCAGGCAAAGAGGCCAGGGAGGGATGTGCGGCACTCCTCGTTGATCTCCAGGCCGCCGCAGATATAGAGGGCGGAGGGGGCAACCTCCATAGGCTCCTGATAGTTGGCTTTTTTTATGCCGTAGAAATCTCGAATCAGCTTCCAGCGATGGCGGAGGCGATGAGGCTGATAAGCGCCTTCCTCGGGGCGGTTCTCCGAGTTGTCCAACCAGACGCCGCCGTGGGGGGTGCCCCGCCCCTCCCGCACCTCGATATAGATAGATCGGGCGCCGATATCTCGGGTCGTTCTCTCCAGACGCTCCGGGTCGTACTGGACGATGAAGCGCTCGCCCTGGGAGTTGAGATACTTGGTTCGGGCACCGTAGACGCTAGCCTCCCCCAGGGTCATGCCCTCGATAAAGGAGGGATAGACATAGGAGAGGGGGATGAACTGCATGAACTCCATATCCAGCATCTCGACGCCCAGATTCATGGCCAGCCCGAAACCGTCGCCGGTGGCGTTGCGGGGGGTGGCGGTGCGGCGATAGAGGCGGCCAATGGCCCCCGAGGCCAGGACAACGCACTTGCCCAGAAAGACCAGCCCCCGCCCCCAGCGGATGTCCAGGGCGAAGACGCCGCACACCCGCCCCTGGGCATCGGTGAGCAGTTTGGTGACCATACACTCCTCGAAGACGGGCACGCTCAGGTGGTAGGCCGTCTCCCGCAGGATGCGGGCGATGCGCTCTGTTCTCCCCGTCTCTACGCCCCGAGCTACGGAGTAGCCACCCAGGCGAGTCAGGGAATAGGACTGGGGAGACACCCGGTAGAAGGCGCCCCCCATCTGCTCCAGGTCCAGGATGCGCTCCTTGGCCTCCCTGACCAGGATGCGAATCAGCCTTTGATTGCCGAGATAGTAGCCTCCCTTGATGGTGTCCCGAAAGTGGAGGTCCTCGCTATCATCGGCGCCGAAGGATGCCTGGTGGAAGCCGCCCGCTACGCAGGAGGAGCCGCCGGGGAAAGGGCTTTTGCTTACCACCACTGTCTCCGCCCCCTGGGAGGCCGCCGCCACCGCCGCCCGGAGCCCGGCATTGCCCGCCCCCACCACCACCACATCGGCCATTATCACCTGATCTATCTTCAGCATCACCACCTCACCCGTTAGCTCACCGTTTTAGATACGCAAAGACTGCTACGATTATAACGGCAAAGGTTAAGGAAATTCAAGAAAAATCACGGAAAATGTTTTGTTAAGACCCCTGGCCAATGGTGATATTTTTCATCAGTTTGACTGCCTCGACTGCCCAGGGAGTGTACTGAAGGGGATTTTGTGCCATATCTTTGAGAAACCAATCCTTATCCACCCACTCACACCCATAGCCGACTTCTGGATTTAGTTTCACTTCACCGCTATATTCCCCTATCATGAAGGCACAATGTTCGTTTTCACAAAGATCACCGTACTTGGCAAAATAGTCAAAAAAGCCCAGATTTCGTAACGGGATTTTTTCCTTGATGCCGTATTCCCTTTCCAGACACCTCCATGTCGCCTCTTCCAAGGTCTCATCGCCCTCTGGGGTATGCAAGGGGTGGGTGGCGCCGGTTAGGTCCCAAATATTGTCAAATACCTGATGCTTCCTTCTTTGGAGCAAGACCTCTCCCTCGAGGTTGTATAAGAGCACTGCGATGGCCAGGTGTTTTTTGCCCTGCCCTTGGTGTCCTGCTTCTTTGGCGATATATTCTCCAGAAAAATTGCCTTGCTCATCTACCGCCAAAATTATTTGCTCAGCCATGGAATCGTCATGTCCCACTTACTATATGACACCACAAAAGGATGAAAACAGCCATGCCGGTTGCCACCGACACCACGAAGCATGAAAATGCCCTCTAAGCCCTCACCCCCTTGATCCCCCTCTCCCGCTCAGTGGCGGGAGAGGGGGAGATTCGGAGGATTTGGGGGACACCCCCAAACCCCCGTCAGGGGGCCATGCCCCTTGAACCCCCACATCTTCATACCAAAGATATTTAGGACACTGACCAGGCGGCGTTCAGCAGCGTCATCGAAGCATCGACATGGAAGTTAGCGGCTAGTCTGCCAGCAGCTCCCGCCATTTCTGGGCCACCTTTTGGGCCAGCTCCGGGCTGGACTGGGACACCTTGGGGAACTCGGCCAGCCACTCGAAGGGACGGCAGGCGTCGATGATGGCCCGAGAGTTGAAGAAGGCGCTGACCCCCGTCTTTATCATGGGATCCAAGGCGCTGCTCCACGTCCGACGAATGATGTCGATGTCTTTTTCCGGGTCGGAGCGGGTGGCCAAGGCCCACAGAACGTCGTTGGTGTTGCTGGGGTCGATATCGTCGTCCACCACGATGACGTAGCGGCCCAAGTAGGCCCCCACATGACACTGAGAGGCGACGAAGCCGGCCTGACGGGCATGGCCGGGGTAGCGCTGCTTGATGGCCACCACCAGAATCAGACGAGAGCCTCCCGCCTCGTGAGCCCAGACGCCCCTTACATCGGGGACGCCAGCCTTGGCCAGAGCTTCCTTTAACATGGCGGAGCGGAGGACGGTTCTCATATAGGTGTAGTCGTGGGGGGGGCGATTGGGGGGGCAACCCAGTATGATGGGATCATTTCGGTAGTAGATAGCCTCCACCTGGATGACGGGAGCGGGGCGCTGGCCGCTGGCATAGTAGCCGGTCCACTCCCCGAAGGGCCCCTCCGGCAAGGACTGTCCTGGAGGGCACCACCCTTCGATGACCAGCTCGGCGTCGGCGGGTATGGGCAGGCCGGTCACCTCCCCCGGGACCACCCGCAAGGGCGCTCCTTTGATGGCTCCGGCGTACTGGTACTCCGATATGCCGGGGGGAACCTCCAGGCCAGCGGCCACCAGCAGCAGCGGGTCATGCCCCAAGGAGACGGCCACGGGGCAGGGCTTGCCCTGGGCGTGGTACTTTTCGTAGTGGATGCGGCCGTGCTTGCCTGGGGAGACGTAGAGGCCGGCGGTGTTCTGGTTGTGAATCATGATGCGGTAGGTGCCCAGGTTTATCTGGCCCGTGTCCGGGTCTTGAGTGATGACAGCGGAGCCGGTGCCGATGTAGCGGCCCCCATCGTCTTCGTGCCATAGGGGGGCTGGAAAGCGGAGGAGGTCCACCTGGCTGTCGCGGAGGACGTTATCTTTCACCGGGCTGTGGGAGGTTGTCACGGGAGGAAAGTCCTTCGCCCTCGTCTCCCACTGGGTGGGCAGCCCCTCCAGAGCGCTCACTAGCTCTCGGTCGGAAGGGGTAACGGGCAGGCCCAGGGTGACGGCCAGGCGGGGGGCGGTGAGGAGGGCACCGCTGAGAAGACGGAAGCCGGGGGGGTAATCAGGAATGTGGTCGAAGAGAAGGGCGGGGGCTTTCTTTCTTTTGCCGCTTAGCTCGGTGATGGTTCCCATCTCCAGGCGCCAGTGGGCGCCCTCCACCTGCCTCAACTCGCCGAGCTCGTTAACGGCGATCAACCACTCTCTTAAATCTTGGTAGCCCATCTTTCTTCCTCCTCGCACAGCAACTACCCTTGCATCTTACCCAGAAACCATTTCCTCGTCAACGTCCCTCTTCCGAGGGGCATTGGGGAATGTCTTTCTCACCCTACCCTGAAAGCCAAACGTCAGGCACCCCCTTGTTTTTTGTCTCGAAGTTGCTATAATCTACCCTTGACTTTGAGGAAAGGAGCCAGGAATGCCCCCTTACGCCTTTTTTAAGAAGCAGTTCGTTCCCCTCGCTGAGGCTAAGATAGGGGTCATGACTCATGCCTTCAACTACGGCACCGCCTGCTTTGAAGGCATTCGCGGCAACTGGAACCCGGAGGAAAAGCAGATATATCTCTTCCGGCCCCAGGAGCACTGCCTTCGCCTATTGCAAAGCTGCCGCATACTGAAGATCAATGTCCCCTACACAGTAGATGAGATTTGTGAGATGAGCCGGGAGGTGGTGGAGAGGTGCGGTTACCAGGAGGATGTCTACGTGCGTCCTCTGGCCTACAAAAGCTCCGAGTTACTGGGTGTCCGTCTTCACGACCTGGAGGACGACTTTCTCATCTTTGCCATCCCCTTCGGCCCCTATCTGGATGTGGACGCCGGCGCCCGGTGCGGGGTCACCGCCTGGCGCCGCATCGATGACAATATGATTCCGGCCCGGGCCAAGATAACCGGCGTCTACGTAAACAGTGCCCTGGCTAAGACGGATGCCCATGATAACGGCTATGACGAAGCGATAATGCTCACTGCCGACGGCCACGCTTCCGAAGGCAGCGGGGAGAACCTGTTCCTGGTTATGGGCAACAAGCTGGTCACCCCCTCGGTAACGGAGAACATCCTGGTGGGCATTACCCGGCAGACCATCATTACCCTGGCTCAGGCCGAGTTGGGGCTGGAAACAGTGGAGCGGCCCGTGGATCGAACAGAGTTGTACACTGCCGACGAGTGCTTTCTTACGGGCACCGCGGCCCATGTCACGCCGGTGGTGGAGGTTGACCACCGCCCCGTGGGTAGTGGTATCGTCGGCCCCGTGGCCCTAGCGCTCCAAAGGGTCTACTTCGATATCATTCGGGGCCGAAATAAGAAGTACCGGGATTGGTGCCTCCCTGCCTATCCCAAGCTAGTGAGGACGCCGTAGAACAAAAATGGAGCTTCGCCCCCCTCGTCTTCTAGGTGTACTGACGGGAGTGGGGATCGTCCTGGGGATACTCCTCCTGACCGGTTCCCTCTTGCTCCGTCTCAACGGAGTGCCCCTATCTCTCTACTCTTTTTCTCTGGCCCTTGTTGTAGTGTGTTTGCTCTTCTTGCTGCCCCTCTTCGCTTACTGGACCTATGGCTGTTGGAGTCTTCGCTACCGCGTGGATCGTAATGCTCTCACCATCCGCTGGATTGGCATGGAGCAGGTGGTCCCTCTGAGCAAGGTAGTGGCTTTCGTTACCGGCAGCCAGCTTCGGGGAAGGATGAGGTTTAGAGGAGTGAACTGGTTCGGCTATCACGTGGGAAGGGGACAGGTGGTCGGAGTGGGAAAGGCCGTTTTCTATGCCACCAGTCGCCGCCCCAAGGAGTTGCTGTGCCTGACCACGGCGGACATGGCCTATGTCATATCCGTCAAAGAGCCGGCGCGGTTGGTAAGAAATATACGGCTACGCCAGGGGTTGGGTGCTACCAAGGAGGTGGCCCAGGTAGCTACCGGCCGAACCTACCTGCCCTTTTCCCTGGGGAGACAGCCCGGCGCCCTGGCCATGGTGATGCTTGCCCTCATCTTCAATATCGCTCTTTTCGGCTACGTAAGCTATGTCTATCCCTCCCTTCCCCAACTGCTGCCCCTTCACTTTACCCCCTTCGGGCAGGTGGATCGGGTGGGGCCCAAGGTGGAGGTGCTGTGGCTACCCTCCATGGCCCTGGCGGCTTGGTCGGCCAACCTCTTCTTTGGCCTCTACCTGTACGCCAAAGAGCGGCTGGGGATGTACCTCTGTCTGGGGGCTTCCCTTCTGGTGCAAACCGTTATCTGGGTCGCCATCATCAGGTTGGTGGTGCGGGTTTGAGACAGCTAGAGGGGACCAAGAAACAGGCGAGGAAAGACTACTTTGAATGGATGACAAACGTTTCCGACGATGCTATTGACCTTTCCCACAGGGAAGGTATAATACCCTTTATGGGCCGCCTGGGATGTTCTTCACATTCGGGAATGGGCGGGGTAAAATAGCTATTTTGGGATAAGGAAGAAGGAATGGATTTCCAGTTTACGCCGGAGCAAGAGGCCTTCCGCCAGGAGGTGAGGGAGTTCTTAGCCCGAGAGTTGCCCCCCCACTGGGAGGGGGAGCTAGAGGGACGGGAGACGGAAGCCGGGTGGGACTTCAGCCGACAGTTCACCAAGAAACTGGCCCAGAGAGGGTGGTTGACCATGGCCTGGCCCACCGAGTACGGTGGGCAGGGACGTTCCCCCATAGAGCAGACTATCTTCACCGAGGAGTGCTCTGAGCGGCAAGCCCCCCTGGGGCGGAGCCACCTGGGGGTCTCTGTGGTCGGCCCCTCCATCTTCATCTACGGCAACGAGGAGCAAAAGAAAAAATATCTGGGGGCGATCTCTCGGGATGAGATAGTCTTCTGTCAGGGGTTTTCGGAACCCAATGCCGGTTCCGACCTGGCCTCTCTCCAAACCCGAGCCGTGGAAATGGGGGACTATTACCTGGTCAATGGCCAGAAGATATGGACCTCCGGCGCCCACCGCGCCGACTACTGCTGGCTGGGGGCCCGCACCGACTCGGAGGCGCCCAAACATAGAGGCATCAGCACCTTAATCGTGGATATGAAGAGCCCCGGCATCTCCATCCGGCCCCTGGTGAACATGGCCGATGGCCATACTTTCAACGAGGTCTTTTTCGACGATGTTCGGGTGCCCGCAGATAACCTGGTGGGAGTGAAGAACCGGGGATGGTACCAAATGGCCACCACCCTGGACTTCGAGCGTTCCGGTATTGGCGGGGTGGTCAATGCCCGCCGCAACCTAGAGCAGTTCATCGCCCTGGCGCGAGACGTGAGGCACAATGGGAAGCCCCTTCTCCAAGAGGCCCGGGTGCGGAATTGCCTGGCGGATCTACACATCGAGTTACAAGTGGCTCGCTGGCTGGCCTATCGGGTGGCCTGGATGCAGAGCCAGGGACAGGTGCCCAACTATCAGGCCTCCCAGATACGCCTCTTTTCCACCCAACTTCAGCAGAAGGTGGCCCGGGCGGCCATGGATCTCCTGGGGCTCTACGGTCAGCTAGTGCCGGGCTCCAAGTACGCCCCCTTGGATGGGAGAGTGGAAAAGGAGTTTCTTTTCTCCTACTGTTACACCATTCGGGGAGGCACGGCGGACATACAGCGCAACATCATCGCCCTGCGCGGGTTAGGGCTGCCTCGGAGTGGGTAATGTGCTCAGAGAGGATTAGGTCCCTCAGGGGGCTTACGGAAAAGGAGGAAGGCTGTGGATTTTGAACTTCATTACTCTGAAGGGCAGGAAGAGTTCCGCAAGGAAGTATGGACCTGGCTAGAAGCCAATGTGCCCCGTTTTGATCTGTCCAGCGATGGGGCCAAGCAAAGTATGGCGGCCCGCCAGGGGGCGGCGGATTTTCGGCGCAAGCTGGGAACCAAGGGTTGGCTGGCACCCAACTGGCCCAAGGAGTACGGAGGAGGCGGCCTGAGTCTGGCGGAGACCATCGTCATCGATGAGGAGCTGTCACAGTGGGACGTGGCCTCCACCGGTGACCTGGGTCTGTCCCTGGGGGCACCGGCCATAATGGTTTGGGGCACCGAGGAGCAGAAGAAGCGCTTCTTGCCCCCCATACTTAAGGGCGAGATCACCACCTGGCAGTGCTTTACGGAACCTGAAGCAGGCTCCGATTTGGCCTCTCTTAAAACCAGAGCCGAGTGGAACGGCAGTGAATATGTGATCAACGGACAGAAGATCTTCATCGGCTCACCGTTCCCACCGGATTACATCTATACCCTGGCAGTGACCGATCCGGAGGCGCCCCGACACCGCAACATCGGTGCCTTCATCATCCCTGCCAAGTCCCCCGGGGTCACCATTCAGCCTCTGAAGCTTATCGCCGGTGGAGGGCGAAACACCATTTTTTATGACAACGTGCGCGTCTCCCCGGACCAGCTTATCGGCGGCAAAACGGACGGCTGGCGTGTTGCCCAGTCTACCCTGGAGGTGGAGCACGGCGGCGGCGGCCGGGTGGTGGCCCGGGACCAGGTGGTGGACGACCTCCTGGCTTACTACAAAGAGGCCAAGCGTAGCGGTAAACCCTTGAGCCGAGACTCCCACATCAAAGAGCGCCTGGTGGATCTTTACATCCAATCGGAGATTGGGCGCCTTTTCGGACTGCGGGGATACTGGATGCGCGCCACCAAAACCCGCCTGGTGGGCTACGAGGGCTCCCAGAACGCCCTTCACGGAAAGAAGTACTTTGTGAACCTGGCGACCATCCTTCTGGAGGTTTTGGGGCCCACGGCCCTGGTAGATGACCCCAAGTGGGCACCCTTGAAGGGGAATCTGGAGTATTACCAGCGGTTCGCGGCCTGCCAGCATCAGGGCGGAACTCCCGAGATTCAAAAGGTTATCATTGCCCGTCGCATGGGGGTAAGCCGCACCCGGGAAACAGCGGCGGCTATGGTATAGGGGTGAATGAAAGCCTAGAACGGAGGTTTCTATGGATCTGTCCCTAAACGAGATGGAGCAACTGGTAAAGAATACCGCTCGAGACTTTGCCGAGCGTGAGTGTCCCATTGAGATAGTTCGGGGACTGGATGAGAGCGAGAGCGGGTTCTCACCCCAGATCTGGCAGAAGATGGCGGAGATGGGGTGGGCAGGGATGATTTTGCCCGAAAAGTACGGCGGCAGCGGCGCCAGCCTCACTGCCCTGGGGGTCCTTTGCGAGGAACTGGGGCGGGCCATCGTCCCCAGCCCCCTCCACTCATCCTCGGTGCTCTGCGGGCTGGCCATCTTGGAGGGGGGGACGGACAAGCAGAAGGAAACACTGCTGCCCGCCGTGGCGGCGGGGGAACGTATCCTGGCTTTGGCCTTCACCGAAGCGGGTTATGGCTGGGATGCCGCATCGGTGCACATGTCGGCCACACCGCGAAACAGCAGATTCATCCTCAACGGCACCAAAGTCTTTGTCCACGATGCTTTGGTCGCTGACCAGATTCTGTGCGTCGCCAGAACCAGCCAGAGCCAGAATGCGGAGGATGGGATCACCCTCTTTTTGGTGGACAAACAGTCTCCCGGGGTAAACTGCTACTCATTGCCGGGATTCGCGGGAGAAAAGTTTTGCGAGGTGAGCTTCGATAAGGTAGAGGTGCCCGAGGCCAACGTGGTGGGGGAGGTGGGCAAGGGATGGGCCATTTTGCAACCGGTGCTGGAGAAGGGCACCGTGGTATTGTGTGCCTACATGGTAGGTGGCTGTCATCGGATTTGGGAGAGCACGCTGGAGTATTGCCGCACCCGGGTGCAGTTCGGCGTGCCCATCGGCAATTTCCAGCGGGTGCAGGACCACGTGATAGACATCGTCAATGCCCTGGATGCCGCCCGCTGGACCACCTACGAGGCGCTGTGGAAGATAGACAACGGCAAGCCAGAGGTGAGCAAGGCGGTATCTTTGGCCAAAGCGGTGACTAGCGAGGCCTACCATCAGGCCTGCAATTCCTCCCACGAGGTTCATGCGGGCACGGGTCTCTCTAAAGAGTACCATCTTTACCTTTATACCAAGAAAGCCCGCACCTTTTATCATTATCTGGGCAGTCCATCCTATCATCGTCAGCGTCTGGCCGAGCTATTGGAGCTGTAGCCAGGAGCCTGGCGACTCTGGTTTCGGCACGGAGCAGGGTTTGAAGGAGAAGAAAGGAACGCTTTGGGTTGGATTTAGGTCTTAACGAAGAACAGCAGATGCTGCAAAAGATAGCCAGGGACTTCCTGGAGAAGGAGTGCCCCAAAGCACTGGTGCGAGCCATGGAGGAAAGGAACGAGAGCCTCCCCCACGAATTGTGGCGTAAGATGGCGGAGGTGGGGTGGCAGGGCCTGGCGATACCGGAGGAGTATGGGGGGAGCGAGGGGGGCTTCCTGGACCTGGCCATCCTGCTGGAAGAGATGGGACGGGCCCTTCTTCCGGGCCCCTTTTTCTCCACCGTCTTGTGTGGGTTGGCTATTCTGGAGGCGGGCAGCCAGAAGCAGAAAAAAACATATCTACCAGGCATCGCCTCTGGCGAGACAATTATGGCCTTTGCCCTTACCGAGGACAACGCCCGCTTCGATGCCGCCGGCATCACCTGTAAGGCCACCCAGCCGGGCCACGGCTACCTTCTCCAGGGCACCAAGCTTTTCGTACCCGATGCCTCCGTGGCCGACTACCTGTTAGTGGCGGCCCGAACCAAAGAAAGTGCCAATGCAGAGGAAGGCGTCACCCTTTTTCTGGTAGACGCCCGGTCTCCAGGAATCGCCATTACCCCTCTCAAAACTATCGCTGGTGACAACCAGTGCGAGGTGGTTTTCGATAAGGTCAGGGTGGATCGAGAGACGGTACTGGGAGAGGTGGACCGGGGGTGGCCCACGGTTCAGTGGATGCTGGAACGGGGGGCGGTGGGCAAGTGCGCTGAGATGGTAGGCAACGCCCAAAAGGTAGTGGAGATGAGTGTGGAGTACGCCAAGGAGAGGGTGCAGTTCGGTCGGCCCATTGGTAGCTTTCAGACTATCCAGAATAGGTGCGCCGACATGGTCACCGACGCCGATGGCGCCCGCTACATCACTTACTACGCCGCCTGGCTCGTAAGCCAGGGGCTGCCGGCAGCCGTCGATGTGGCGGTGGCCAAGGCGTGGACCAGCGACGCCTGTCGGCGGGTGTGCGCCCAGGCTCATCAGCTTCATGGCGGCATCGGCTTTACCAAGGATCACGACCTCCAGCTTTTCACCCGACGGGCTAAGGCGGCGGAGCTGGCCTTCGGCGATGCCGAATATCACAGGGAGATGATAGCCCAAAGCATGGGACTTTAAATACCCCGGGGCCTTCTTCGGCGATGGGAGCCAGCGGCTGTCCCCTGCCTCTGCTTTCTACTGAACAAGGAGTCGTGGCGTGGCCCAACAGTGTATCTTTTGCCGTATCGTCGCTGGGGAACTCCCCAGCGATATTCTCTACCAGGATGATAAGTCTGTGGTTATTCGGGACATCCACCCGGTGGCGCCCACCCACCTCCTTATCGTCCCTCGAGTCCATATCCCCACTTTGAACCACGTTTCTCCAGAGGATGCCCCTCTTTTGGGACACCTGCTGGTAGTGGCCAGACACATGGCCCGGGAGGCAGGCCTGACGGGGGAACCGGGGGATGAAAAGGGCTATCGAGTAGTGTTAAACTGTGGGCGGGGCGGAGGACAGGCCGTGTTTCATCTCCATCTCCACCTCATCGGGGGGAGACCATTGCGGGGTATCGGCTAGAAGACGGCAGTGATAGTACGCTACGGCTGTGAAAATGGCGTCGCCTACATAACCCTGGATCGTCCCCAGGCCCTCAACGCCCTCAACGGGGAGATGGCCCAGGAGTTGGAGGCGGCCTGGCGCACCTTTGAAGAAGACCAAGGGGCCGGGGTGGCCATCCTTACCGGCAACGGGCGTGCCTTCTGCTCCGGGGTGGATATGCGGGAGGTGGCCCGTTCTATGCAGTCGGGCCACGAGCGGCGGTCGGTGGGCTTTGGCCTGGAGATTCAGGGGCCCCAGGTGACCAAGCCAAAACTCTGCGCCGTGAACGGAGCCGCGGTGGGCTCCGGGGTGGGGCTGGTGCTGGGGTGCGACATCGCCATCTGTGTTCCGGAGGCCATTTTCTCCATGCCCTTCGCCGCCCGAGGGACGGTGGGCGGGACGTTGCTGGTACAGTTGGCCCGAAAGACCAGTCTGGGCTTGGCCATGTTGATGGGGATTACCGCCCAGCGCATCGACGCCCAGGTTGCTCTCCGCATGGGCCTGGTGCAAGAGATAGTGCCCCCAGACCAGCTTCTGCCCCGAGCCACGGAGATCGCCCAGCGCATTCTGGAGAACTCACCCCTGGCAGTAAGGGCCATAAAAGAGCGGTTGCTCAAGTCCATGGACCTGAGCTACCGCGAGGCTTTGGAGTCCGTGGGCCCCTTGGAGGCGGAGGCGGCCAAAAGCGCCCATGCCCGGGAGGGCACCATCGCCTACGCCGAGAAGAGGAAGGCCCGCTTCTAGGGGCCCGATGTAATCCAATGATCGACATTCACAGCCACATCCTGCCCGGTTTGGACGACGGTGCCCAAACGCCAGAAGATGCCATAGCCATGGCTCAGGTGGCGGTGGAGGATGGCATAGAGGTGATGGTGGCCACCCCCCATGGCGCCGAGCTAGCCCCGGGATGGAGCCAGGCCGAGGCCCTCTCCAGGGTAAACGCCCTGGAAGAAGAGATGGCCCGCCGACACATCCCTCTGCGCCTCGTCCCCGGCGTCGAGAACTACCTGACCCCCGAGCTTCCCCAGAAGATGGTAGAAGGAGGCGCCTTACCCCTGGATGGCACGTCCTATATTCTGGTGGAGTTTCCCCTCTTCTCTCTGCCCCCTTATACGGAGGAGGTTCTCTTCCAGCTTCAGATAAAGGGTTTTACTCCTATCATCGCCCATCCGGAGCGGAACGACGTGTTGCAGAAGAATCCCGACCTTCTTCTTCGCCTCGTGGAGCGGGGGATGCTGGCCCAGGTCACGGCGGCCAGCCTGACGGCCGCCTTTGGTTCCCTCCCCCGGCAGGCGGCGGAGACCATGCTGCGCCGCCGCCTGGTGCATATCATCGCCTCCGATGCCCATTCCCCCCAGGGCTCCCGCTCCCCCGTCCTTTCGGAAGGGGTGAGGGAGGCGGCCCGGATAGTGGGGGAGGCGGCGGCCAGGGCCATGGTCACTGCGGTGCCCCAGGCCATCGTGGAGGGAAAGGCGGTGGCCGTAGAGCCGCCCTTGGCGGCGGAGCCCCGCCGCACGTGGGCTTTCTGGAGGCGCTAGATGCGTCCAAAGGGGAAGACACATTGAAAAGGCCGCAGGGAATTTTGGGGATAGACGAAGTCCCCGCCCTTTAGGGCGGGGCTGGCGGCATGGATATAGCTCTGCCCTGAAGGGCACGAGAAAAATGGAGAAAGAGACGTTTAAGATGAAAGGGCTCATCCTTAGCGGGGGCAAAGGCACTCGGCTGCGGCCCTTCACCTATACCGGGGCCAAGCAGTTGGTTCCTCTGGCCAACAAGCCCGTCCTCTTCTACGCTCTGGAGGATCTGGTGGAGGCAGGCATTCGAGATATCGGTATCGTGGTGGGGGAGACCGCCGAGGAGATAAAGGCGGCGGTGGGGGATGGCAGCCGCTTTGGAGCTAAAGTCACCTATATCCCCCAGCCGGAGCCTCGGGGCATCGCCCACGGCGTGCTTATCGCCGAACCCTTCCTTGACCGAGACCCCTTCGTCCTGTTTTTGGGGGACAACTTCATTCGAGATGGCATCGTCCCCCAGGTGAAGGAGTTCCGCCGCGGCGGCATGAACTCCCTCATCGTCCTCACCCAGGTCAAGAATCCCCAGGAGCTGGGCGTCGCCGAGCTGGTGGATGGGCGGGTGGTTCGTCTGGTGGAGAAGCCCAAGGAGCCCGTGAGCGATCTGGCGGTGGTGGGCATATACATGTTTGACCACCACGTCTTCGAGGCAGTGAAGAGCCTCAAGCCATCTCCCCGGGGAGAGCTGGAGATAACGGAGACCATCCAGTACTTCATCGATCATGGTTTGGAGGTGGGACACCATCTTCTCAACGGATGGTGGATAGATACCGGCAAGATGGAGGACATCTTGGAGGCCAATCGCCTGGTGCTGGAGACCATCAAGGGTGAGGTAAAGGGCCGGGTGGACGAGCACTCCACCCTGGTGGGGAACGTGGTGGTGGAGGAGGGGGCGGAGATAGAAAAGAGCGTCATTAGGGGGCCGGCGGCCATCGGCCAGGAAACAAGGATTGTCAACAGCTACGTGGGCCCCTTCTCTTCCATATACCATCACTGTCAGGTAGTCAACAGCGAGATCGAGCACAGTGTGATCCTGGAGCACTGCCGCATCGAGGATATGGAGCACCGCATCGAGAACAGCCTCATCGGTCGCCACGTGGAGATCGCTCGCTCACCTATGAAGCCCCGAGCGTACACATTTGTCCTGGGCGACTACAGTCGGGTGGGGGTGCTTTGAGAACCACCCTCATCTATGCCGGCATCTCGGGCACCGGCTTTGGCATCATGGGTAAGGGGATGGATGGGGGCTGGATAAGCCACGGCTTGTGTATCCTCGCCGCCTGTGCCAAGGCCCAGGGATTCCCGGTGGACCTTATCGACCTTCGGGCCCTGCGTGACTGGGACCACTTTCGGGCCGAGCTCGTGGCGCGGCAGCCCCAGGTGTGCGGTCTGACCATGATGAGCGTGGACTACAATCCGGTGGCGCGGTGCCTGGAGATAATCAAGGCCGTGGATGCGTCGATTATAACGGTGGTAGGTGGGCCCCATCCCACTCTGGCTACTAAGGATGTTATGGCCAATCTCCACATAGACTATATAGTCACCGGAGAGGGAGAGGTAACCTTCCCCGCCCTGCTGGAGGCCATTCAAGGGGGGAATCCGCCGTGGCAGCGGCTCCTGGAGGGAGAGAGACCCGACCTGAACGAGCAACCCTTCGCCGACCGAGACCTCTTCCTGGATGAATGGCGCAAGGCTGGTTACCAGAGCTCGTCCCCTGAGGTATCCTTTGTGTCCGAGCTGGAACCCCCTTTTGTCACCATCATCGCCGGGCGGGGGTGTCGCTACAACTGTAGCTTCTGCAAGCCGGCGGAGGACCGCATCTTCGGCCGGGCGACCCGTCGGCGCAGCGTGAAGCATGTTATCGCCGAGCTGGAGTACCTCCGGGAGCGCTTTCATTTCCGCAGCTTCATGTTCCACGATGACTGTCTCACGGAGGATCGGCCCTGGGTAACCGAGTTCTGCACTGCTTACCGGAAAGCCGGGTTTACCCAGCCCTTCTTCTGTCAGAGTCGGGCGGACATCATCGTACGCCATCCGGACCTGGTGCAGCGCATGGTGGAGGTAGGACTCAGGGGCTATTTCATCGGTTTTGAGAGCGGCAGCGACCGGGTGCTTCGCTTCCTGCGCAAGGGCACCACCCGAGCCATGAACCTGGAGGCGGCCCGAATCTGCAAAAGACACGGCATCACTATCTGGGCAAACTATATGCTGGGGTTGCCCACGGAAACCCCCGAGGAGATCCGGGAGACCATATCCATGCTCAAAGAGATCGACCCCGACTATTACAGTCCCGCCTACTACACCCCCCACCCCGGCAGCGACCTCTACCACTATTGCCTGGAGCACGATCTGTCCCTGATAAAGGACTACGACTCCTACCGCCGCAACCCCACTGAGCCCAAAATAAAGGGCCATGACTTCCAATTCCTGAAATGGGCCCTGGCCGAGTCCCAACGGCGGAAGCCGTGGAATGCCTTCCGGCGGCGGCTGCGCTCGCTGGCCCGAAACTCTCCGGCGACGCGGGCGGTGCGTAGGATCAAGAAAATGGCCGTGGCGGGGGCGTGAGATTGGCCCAGAGACAACGGATGTAAAACGACTCCAGAAGTAAAGGAGAAGGTGTTTTGCCGACCAGAGTAATTGTTTTTATAGACGGCAGCAACCTGTATCATTCTTTGAAACAGGACATAGGTAGGACCGACCTGGACTTTGCCCGATTTTCCTCGAAGCTGGCTGACGGGCGCGAGTTGGTGCGCAGCTACTACTACAACGCTCCTCTGGATCAAACCAAGGAGCCTCAGAGGTACCGGGATCAAGAGAAGTTTTTTGAGCGATTGCGCAGAACCGACTATCTAGAATTGCGTTTTGGCAAGCTGGTTTATCGGGGCTGGCCCAAAGAGCCTCCTTATGAGAAGGGTATTGACGTTAAGCTGACCACGGATTTGTTGGTGCATGGCTTCAGGAATAACTATGACGTGGCCATTCTGGTGAGCGGTGACACCGATTTTGCCGATGCCCTTCAGGCAGTCAAAGACGTGGGAAAACATGTTGAGGTGGCTCTCTTTAGGCTGAAAACCTCTCGACATCTGCGGGATATGGCCGACAAAGTGATTCGCATTGACGGGGGTTTCTTATCGGATTGCTGGATATAAAAACCCGGAGTAGACGGGCTACTCCGGGGTGTTCATCACCTGGGGTTGCTAAGCAACCCCAGGGAGGTTATCACGCAATTGAGTATTGAGTAGTGTTTGTGGCAGAGATAGAATATCTCAATGTTGACGGTTTGTCAATACCCCAAGGGGAAAGAGTGTTGAATTGCGAGGAGGTCACCCTAGGGCAGAGGCTCATGGTTCGACAGGCTCACCATGAGCGGAATTGTTGGCTCACCTGAGCGGAAGCCGCTCACCCTGAGAGCCTGTGAATAAATTGGTTTTGGGCACCTATCCAAGGGGTCAGCCAGATATGAAATCATGGTGTTCGAGGCGCTCCCCCGCAAAAAACTCACAAGCTCTGAGCCTATCGAAGGGCCGGGGAGATTCTTCGTCGTCCCAGCGTCGGGGATTCCTCTTGCCAAAGTCGAGTATTCGACAGAGTGGCATCACTAAACACTCTCCAAAGGGAGGGTTTGTCAACAATTTAACAGTGAAAGTGAAACTGTAGGTAGAGAAGTGGGAAGTATGAATAGCATCCTGGTCACGGGCGGGGCGGGGTTCATGGGAAGCGCCTTCGTGCGCTACCTGCTGCGGGAGTACTACTCTCAACGAGTGGTGGTCCTGGATAAGCTGACCTATGCCGGCAACCTGGAAAACCTGGCCTCGGTAGCTGCCGACCCTCGCTACACCTTCATCCACGGCGACATCTGCGATGCTCCCCTGGTAGACAGGGTCATGGCGGAGCACCACATTGAGGCGGTGGTCAACTTCGCCGCCGAGACCCACGTGGATCGCTCCCTCATAGAGGCGGACGCCTTCATCAAAACGGACGTGTACGGTACCTATGTCCTTCTGGAGGCGGCGCGGCGCCACGGCGTGGCGCGCTTTCTCCAGATCGGCACCGACGAGGTTTACGGCAGTCTGGAAAGGGGCTCCGCCGGGGAGGGGGATCCCCTCAGTCCCCGCAGCCCTTACGCCGCTTCCAAAGCCGCCGGGGATATGATGGCCCTGGCCTATCACGTTAGCCACGGCCTCCCGGTGATGGTCACCCGGAGCTGCAATAACTACGGTCCCTATCAATATCCGGAGAAGCTCATTCCCCTCTTTATCACCAACGCTATCGACGACCAAGGGTTGCCCATTTATGGGGATGGCCAGCAGGTGCGGGACTGGCTCTATGTGGAGGATCACTGCCGGGCAGTGGACGTGGTGCTGCAAAGGGGGCGGCCGGGGGAAGTATACAACATCGGGGCCGGCAACGAGAGGCCAAACCTGGAGGTGGTGGTCGGCATCCTCCAGGGACTGGAGAAACCCTGGAGCCTGGTGCGCCATGTGGCCGATCGCCCCGGCCACGACCGCCGCTACTCCCTGAACTGGGGCAAAATCGCCTCCCTGGGGTGGCGGCCATCATACCCCTTTGAAAGCGGCCTGGCAGAGACCATCCGCTGGTACCAGGAGAACCAGGGGTGGTGGCGGCGCATAAAGTCCGGGGAGTACGCCGACTACTACCGGCGCAACTACGGCCACCGTTTGACTACCTCATAGCCGGGGAAACGGAGACGGATAAGATCATTATCATGAAGAGATGGGCACTGTTTTTAGGCGTGACGCTTCTGGCCCTGGCCTGCGCTGCCACTAAAGGCCCGGACCCCAAAGACATGGTTCTGGGGCCAGAGGATATCCCCCCTGGCTTCAACATGGACGAGGCAGGCACGGGAGTCCTCACCAATGAGAAGCTGGCTGGCGATGAGGGGGATACCCGAGAGCTCTTGAGACGGTTGCAGAGCTGGGGGCGGCGCACCGGCTATGGGGTCACCTTTGTTCGGGATTTGGACAAAGCTAGCCCCGCCACGGCCTTAAGCATTCAAAACCTGGTCTCCGTATACAAGGACGAAGAGGGAGCCCAGAAGGCCTTTCAGTACCCCTCCACAAATCCCAAACAAGAGGCTACGTCCCTCCCCGTACCCACCATCGGCCACGAGGCCAAGGCCTACCGATCGACGCAGAAGATAAATGACCTGGAGATAGCCCACATCCTGGTAGAGTTTCGTTACGGGAACCTGGTGTCCCAGGTGGCCACCATAAGCCCGGCCCCTTTCGCCTCCGTGGAAGAAGCCCTGGGCTACGCCCGCATTGTTCTAGGCCACATGAAGGGCCTGCCTCCCGAGAAGGGCCCGCGCGAGTTTGCTCTAGCAGCAGCTCAAGCCAAATAGAGCTTTCGCCCCAGTCTCAGGAGCCAGGTGGGCACCGGCTCTGTAACGCGCAGGATGACGAGAGCAAGACAAACGGCGGCCACGGCCACGACTACTCCACCCACGACGTCCATAGGATACGTAACACCCACATAGATGCGAGCCAGAGAAAACAAGGCCGCTGCCGCCAGAAGAAATAGCCCTACCTTACGGTTTGCCCACCAGGCCCCCAGGGCCGTGGAAAAGGCCACCGCCGCCGGATTGCTGGGAAAGGAAGAATCAGTAGGGCGGTAGAAAAGAAGATTTACCTCATAGGCAGCGAAAGGACGGGGGCGAAAGTAGACATCGTTAAGGAGCGCTACCAGGAGGTTGGCCAAGCCCACCGCCAGAGCCGCCGCCAGCACCCCTCTTTGATGTTTCTCGCGCTGAGGGGGAGAGGCGCCTTCGAACCAAAGGCTCAGGAGCACCAGGGACAGGCCGACAGGCATGAGGTAGTCATTTACTATTGCTACCATGAGGCTATCCAAGGGCGGGAACCTACCAGCCAAACCATTGATTAGGAAGAAAAGCTGGACATCGAAGGCTTTTATATAGCTCATTCTCCTCTTTCTCGCCAGAGGCGGCCTATCGCCTGAAGGTAGGTTCTATCCCTGAGGGCATCCAGGCCATTTCTTTGCTGGCAGGCGGTAACCCCCCTTATTCTCAGCAGAGAAGACAATAGTAGGGTGAAAACGAGGGCCAGGAAAAAGGCGGCCACGAAGCCGTAGAACTGCTCGGTGCCCCCTAGTCCGGGTATAGCCCGGTTATCAGAGTTGAAAAACCACCCGAAGGCCACCGCTACGGCCATAGCGCCCAGGGCATAAGACGGGAGCCAGCTTTTGAAGAAGAGCAGCCTACCCAAACGAGCCCGGGCGGCTACTATTTGCAGAACGCCACAGGCAGAGACGAAGACAAACAGGATGTAGTCCACCACCAGGCGGCTCACGGCCTGATCTGCCCCTCCAAAGCCCCGCTTACCAGGTACGTCTTGAGCACGTCCAGCACCCGCTGGGGGTTGTCCTGAAAGACCTGCTGCAGGGTCTTCTCTGGGTGGTCGCCGAAGATTCCTTGCAGCGCCTCCTGGTAGTTCTTGCCCAGCATTTTCTCCCACTCCTGGCTGCTGCGGGAGCTTAGAAGCTGGCGCAGGTTTTTATCGGCATCGGGGCCGAAGATCTCTTTGGCTACCACCGCGGGTTCCTGATGGGCTCTCTTCTCCAAATCTCCAAAACCGCTCGCCTCCCCTACAAAGGCGGCAATTATGTCCGTTATAGGGAAGGCTACGTTTACGCGGGAACTGAAGAACTTGAAATCCCCCGGCCCAAAGAGCTGGATGTCCACCTTAATCTGCCCCGCCTTGAGCAATGCCTCCGGTGGAATCTCCGGCTCCCTCTCGGTAAACAGCCGCACCTGCACCTCTTTCTCCTTCCCCCCTTCGGTTACCGGGATGGTCATGGTGGCCTCCAGCCGAGGGGAGCGACTGATGTACCACACTGTTGCTGCCCCCACTGCCAAGGCGACTACTATTAGAAACGTTACTGCCAGCATTAAAGATAGGCATCCTGCCCTCAGGGCCTGGAAAAAACCTTTCATTGACCCGCCTCCTTAACTACCGCAATTACAGCCTTCGGCCATGGGACTGGTCGGCCGTCCCCCAGGGGTTGAATAAGTCTATATTGTGGAGTACAATAATGGAGATAATCTCGTTCGATTCTGTCGTGGGAAGAGGAGGTGTCCTTTTGGCTTCAGCCATAGTTGCTCATCGTACTTTGGATGTTAAGGGAACGCTGTGCCCCGTACCCGTCATTCAGGCCAAGCTGGCCATAGACGCCATGGATAGCGGGCAGATTCTCCAGGTACTGGCCACAGATCCGGGCTCCCAAAAGGACATTCCGGCCTGGGCCAAGAGGACAGGGCACCAACTGCTCCACACGGTTACTTCGGAGCCGGGTGTTTTTGCTTTTTACGTTAAAAAAGGAGGCAGCTAACATGGAAACCACCGTCTCCCCCCCCGACATGGCCTCTATAGACGAGGAGACTTTTGAGAAGCTGCATCGAGCGGCCCACCAGCGGGAGAAGAAGCGCTTAGCCATAATTGCCTCCAAGGGCACCCTGGACATGGCCTATCCGCCCCTTATTCTGGCCACCACGGCCGCGGCCATGGATATGGAGGTGACCATCTTCTTCACCTTCTACGGCCTGGACATCATCAACAAAAAGAAATTGGCCTCCCTTCAGGTGCCTTCCCTGGCCAACCCGGCCATGCCGATACCGGTGCCCAATATTTTGGGCGCTCTGCCAGGGATGACGGCCATGGCCACCGCCATGCTCAAAGGGATGATGGCCAAGCAGAACATGCCCACCATTGCCCAACTCCTGGACATCGCTCGCCAGAGCGGCGTCCGCCTGGTGGCTTGCACCACCACCATGGGTGTTATGGGCGTTAGAGAGGAAGACCTGTTGCCCGGCGTGGAGTTGGAAGGCGCCGCCGCCTTTTTGGACTACGCTGCCGATGGCCATGTCTCTGTCTTCGTCTAGCTGCCGTCGTCCACCATCGGGCACATCACCAAGATCGTCAAGTCTCTTGAAGGTGGGAACCGGTGCAGCTCTAACGGCGGGCCTCCCGAACCACCTTGTCCAGCACCGGGCCGATATCCCGAGTGGTATCCACAGCGAAGTGGGGGCGAGATATAGCCTCTACGCTGCCCTTCATCCGCTGATATACTGACCAGTCGGCATCAGAGTGGTCGCCCCCATTCGCCTTCTGTCGCCGCTCTTCCAGGCGTTGCCGAACCGCTTCGGGGGTGGCCTCCACCCGAACGATGATCAATTTGGCTTCCATCTTTTCCGCAATGTGGTACAGTTGCTCTCGGTGCCCTTCTGAGAGATTGGTGGCATCCAGGATGACGCGGATTCCCTTCTGAAGCAGCTCCTCCACCAGGCGGTGGCAGGCATTGAAAAGACGACGGTTCTCGGCCTGGGTGTGGCAAGGTGAGGAGAAAAGAAGCTTCCTGAGGACATCCGTCTCCACGATAACGCTGGGCAACCGCTGGGCCAAGGCGCGGCAAAAATAGGATTTACCTGTGCCCGGAAGCCCACTGACCATCACCAGTATCGGTCGGGACACTGGCTCCGGCAAGTCCCACGAGCCCCTGGCGAAGAGTGGCCACGTCCCTGGCCAATGTAGACTCTGACACCATGTTCTATTAGGATTATACATCGCCTGAGGGAACTTCTCAAAGGACGTCTTGAGCCCTCAGCGCTGCTATCTCCTCCCCCGTCAGCCCCAGTACCTCCTTGAGCACGCTATCGGTGTCGCCGCCCAGGGTGGGGGCAGGATGGGCCGCCTTGTCTTCCTCTCCCAGAATCTTGATGGGGATGCCCGGCGTTAGCATAGGGCCTATGCCCGGCTGATCCACCTCTAAAATCATATTGCGGTGCCGGATGTGGGGATCGGCCACCAGGTCGGCTATGTTGTTCACCCGGGCATAGGGCACTTGGGCAACATCCAGGGCCGCTTCCCAATGGGCAGTGGTCTCCTGGGAAAGGCGGGCAGCCAAGGCTGCGCTGAGAGAGGCCACATTCTGCGTGCGTAGCTGGTTGGTGGCGTAGCGTGGGTCGTGGGCCATGTGGGAAAGGCCGAGGGCCTGGCACAGCCGCTGCCACTGGTCGTCCCGTCCGGCGGCGACGACGATGTAGCCATCGGCGCTGGGGAAAAGGGCGAAGGGAGTTATGGCCGGATGTCGGTTGCCCACCGGGCGGGGAACCTCCCCGGTGGCGGAATAGCGGGCCAGGGCGTTCTCCACCACGGCCACCAGGGCGTCCATCATAGCCAGATCGATGTACGCCCCTCGCCCCGTGACCTCCCGGCGGTGAAGGGCCGCCAGGATGCCCACTACGGCATAAAGGGCGGGGATGATGTCCCCCACGGATACCCCCACCCGAGTGGGGTTCCCGTTTTCCTCCCCCGTCAGGCTCATGATTCCGCCCAGAGCCTGGATAACCACGTCGTAGGCGCCTCGGGAGGCGTAGGGGCCGCTCTGTCCAAAGCCGGACAAGGAGAGGTATACCAAGCGGGGGTTGAGGCCCTTGAGGGTAGAGTAGTCCAGGCCCAAGCGGGCCATGGTTCCCGGTTTGAAGTTTTCCACCACCACGTCAGCCTTGGCCGCCAGCCCCTGGGCCAAGAGGCGTCCGGCGGCCTTCTTCAGGTCCAAGGTAATGCTCTCCTTACCCCCATTGACGCTGGCAAAGTACACGCTCTGGCCGTTGACAAAGGGACCGATTCCCCGCGCCTCGTCGCCCACGGCGGGCTGCTCCACCTTGATTACCCGAGCCCCCAGGTCTCTCAGGGTCATGGTGCAAAAAGGGCCCGCCAGGACGCGGGTGAAATCCAGAACCAAGATGTTCTTTAGCAAAAGCATGTCTTGCCTCTAAATAAAGCGTCGCCCTGGTGAAACACAGAAAGAATCAAGGGTGAGGACGATCATAAAGGAATCGGTTCGCCATAATGGCCTTCCTATCTCCAGCGGTGGCCAGGTCATCCTTCAGCTCGGCGGTCACCCGGCGCACTGCCATAATGAGAAAGATGAGAAGGGCAGTAACAACGATAGTGGTTGGTTCGTGGGACAGCCAGGCAGCCACGGGCGCTATGGCCAGGCCAATGGCGACGCTCAAGGGCAGGCTACGGCTGGGCCGGCCTCTCAGCCTGAAACGCTCACGCCAAGGGGAAACCTCCGAGTTGAAGAGAAGGGGCAAGGCCCGCATGGCGGCGCCCACCGCTATAGGGATGAGGCCGACGACTAACGCCTGGGGCGCTATGACCAGGAGCAGCCCCAGCATGGCCGCCACCCCCCGGCCACCCTTGACGCCCCAAAAGGCGGGCCAGCATTGGCCCGATACCCCCCCTAACCCCGCCAGAGCGACGGCGGGAAGCTCAAATCCCAGCCTGAGGCTTACCGCCGCCGGCAGAGCCCCCTTGGAGGCGTCCAGCAGGCCGCCGATGGCTCCCTCCACCGGCCCCACCGTCTGCCACAGATTGCCCGCCCCTACGTTCCCGCTGCCGTGACGGCGCAGATCAATGCCCCGCAGCCGGCCGATAAGGTAAACGAAGGGGATGGAGCCAAAAAGATAGCCCACCAGCAGGGCGACGACCTCAAGCCACATGGATAATCCAGTGTCCCCCTTTCCAGAGGGGGAATATAGCACAATTCGTCATTCGTGTCACGCTCATACCACCATAACACCCCGACATCCCTCGTCCCGTGTCACCTATCTATTTGAACGAGCAAGGCTGCCTTCTACCCGAAAAAAATATAAAAAACTTGACATACCACTGGCTTTGTGATAGATAATGGACATCTTTAATAGGAGATTAGGAGGTAGCGATATGGAAACTTCACGACGTAGCACGACGGATATACCCCTTTACGAGCCGGACAGGCCTCCCCGCGCCCTGTGGGACATCGATTATATGAGCGAGCTAGAGCTGGTGTGGGGCCGGCGGTGGGGAGCTCAGTCTGACCTGGGCAAGATCGAGATGGTCTTAGTTTCTCGGCCCAACGAGCTGGATGTCCGCCCCGACGTGGTGGAGTTCCGAAAGAAGGACCGTGCCTTTTCGGGCCCGGTGGCAGAACCCGACTTGAAAAAGTTTCAGGCCGAGCATGACGGTCTCACCGATCTACTGCGACGGGAAGGGGCCGAGGTCATCGACCTCAACGTGCCGCTGGACGCCCGGGGTGCCTATACCCCCTACCCCGGCGGCATTCACGGCACCCGCGACATCGTGGTCCTGAACGGCGGGGCCATCATCCCCCGCATGGGAGTGGCCACCAAACGGGGCGCCGAGGTCTACTGGGCAAAAAAACTTCTTGAGCTGGGTTGCCCCATCCTTTACACTGTTCACGGCAACGGCTGCTTCGAGGGGGGCAACGTGTGCTGGATAGACTCCAAGCACGTCATGGTGGGCATCAGCGTCCGCACCAACCTGGAGGGATTGCGCCAGGTGGAGCCTATCTTCAAGATGAATGGGGTGGAGGAGGTGCACCCGGTCTACCTCACCTCCTACCTGGATACCGGGCTGGGCTACCACCACCACCTGGATATCTGCTTCGGCCTGGTGGACGAAGGCCTGGCTCTCATTTACCCTCCCGGCATAGATACGGTGACCCTGGAGTACCTCCGTAAAAGGGATATAGAGCTTATCGAGGTGCCCTACGAGGAGGTAATGCGGGCAGCGTGCAAATCCCTGGCGGTGCGGCCGGGAAGGGTGCTTATTCCCAAGGGAAACCCACGAACGGTGGAGGCCCTGACCAAGAAAGAGGTAGAGGTCACCGAGTTCGAGTGGGAGGAACATATCCGGGGGACGGGCGTCGCTGGCGGCCCCGGCGGCCCGGTGTGCTCCACGGCACCTCTTATCCGAGACTCGGTGTGACCTGAGGGCCCTAAGACAGGGGGGCCGACCAAACTTGAATGAGCGGAACACTTCTAAACGTTGTCAGGCTGTCAAATATGAAGGAGGAAAACATGGTAAGGGAGGACTAGTGGCTATCTAGTAGGTCTATGTCCCGTCGCACGCTGCTGCGGGGAGCAGCCGGGGTGGGGCTGGGGGCGGTGGGGCTATCTCTTCTCGGATGCGCCCTTTTTCTATCCTTGGAAATTTACACACACAAGGTTACACTACCTGGAAGAGACTACGGCTTGACAAGACCTCCGAACCGTGATAGGATGCTCGAAAAGATTCGCCAGGTTCAATCATCCAGGCCGCTTGGATTTTAGGCTTAGGAAGAAAGGTCTCCTTTGTAAGTTTATACATGGTTGAGTTAGATGGTCATAATGTGAGTTCTAAAGTTCTTGCTTCCACCAATCGCTCCTGGTTAACAGGTTTCAAGTCAGAAAGGAGCCACAGATGCCCAAAGAGATCATTAAGCCCGACAAGGTTTTTGATACCTTCAGCCGGGGCTTCTACAGCCACGCCATTCGGGTGGGCAATACCATCTACTGCGCGGGACAGGTGGGTCGGGACCGGGAGGGGATGACAGTGGGGAAAGGGGATGCGGGGGCTCAGGCGGCCCAGGCCTTCGAAAACCTAAAGGCGGTGCTAGAGGCCGCCGGCGCCTCCCTCTCAGATGTGGTTAAGACGACCACCTACATCGTGAACCGCGACGACCACGCCAAGGTCAGAGAGGCGCGGCGGCGCTACTTTGGCGATGCCCTGCCCCCCAGCACCCTCATCATCGTGGCTGGCCTGGCCTATCCGGAAATACTGGTGGAGATAGACGCCACCGCCGTGGTGGAGTCCTAGATTCCCGTCGCAATACATGTCTTGCCCGCCAATCCGTGGCCTCCCCCACGGGTATAGTTGAGGAGCCCTCCGGCCAGGGTGATGCTCACCTGACGCGAAAAGATGGCGTGTTGTAGTCTAGCACTTGACAATGGCAGGAATACCATTGTAATAATCGCAAGCCCTGTTGTGTTGTGATTCAGCCACAAAGGAGCCCCTTAGGGCATCCCAATTTTTGAAAGGAGAAAAACGTGGGAGAGAAGAACTACTGGAGACAGCTATTTCGTGAGTCTATGTCCCGTCGCAAGCTACTGCGGGGAGCGGCCGGGGTGGGGCTGGGGGCGGTGAGCCCTGACACTCACCAGGATTCCACCATCGTTGGCCATTTCGTCCAGGACATGATATACGATGGCCTCACCACGCGGGACCGAAGCCTGAAGCTAGTGCCCGGCCTTGCCCTCAGTTGGAAAGCGGTGGATGATTTGACATGGGAGTTCAAGCTGAGGGAGGGGGTCAAGTTCCACAATGGGGAGGAGTTCAACGCCGATGTGGTGCGGTTCAATGTGGAGCGCCAGCAAGACGTAAATTTCAAGCCCCGCTATCTGAGCGATTTCAAAAACATAAACAAGATTCAAGCGGTAGATGCCTACACCGTGCGCTTGTCCAGCTCGCAGCCCGACCCCATCCTGCCCCTGAGATTCGCCCAATCCCTCATCGTCCCTCTGAAGTACATTAAAGAGAAGGGAAACGCCATCATGGGCACGGCTCCGGTGGGGACCGGTCCCTACAAGTTTATAAAGTGGGTCAAGGATGACTATATAGAGTTGGAGGCTAATAGCGGCTACTGGGGAGGCCCGCCGCCCATAAAAAAGATTACCATCAAACCTATCCCTCAAGCCGAGTCCCGAATGGGCGCCCTGAAAACGGGCGCCGTCGACTACATTTACGGTGTCCCTGAGGATTTGGCCAAAGGTTTGGAAAACGAACCTGGTCTGGGGGTTAAGGTGTCTGGAGCGGCCTCTTGCGCTCATATCGCGGTCAGCTTTTGGGCAAAGGATAGCCCCCTTCAAGACAAACGGGTACGCCAGGCCATCCGTTATGCCATAGACGTGGACACCATTATCAAAACCATTCTTTCCGGCTATGGTATGAGTATGCCCACCGTTATCCAGCCCACCTACTTCGGCTACGACTCCAGCTTGAAGCCTTACCCCTTCGACCCCAAAAAGGCAAGGGAGCTCTTGGCCGCCGCCGGGTTCTCAAAGGGCATTGACGTTACCCTGCACGACCCTCTTCCCAGCTACACCAAGGACAAAGAGATGACAGAAGCTGTCGCTGGGTACCTGAACGAAGTGGGGGTGAGGGCCAAGATTCAGCGGTACGGCGAGGGCTCTACCGTTGTCTTTGGTAAGTGGAAGACAGAGGGGAAGGGGCCGGAGGGGCTCTTGCGGACCGCCCGGGGCCACGCCTCTCTGGATGCCGATGCCATTCTATCCCAAAGCATTCATAGCAAGGGAGACATAAACTTCGGTGCCTACGCCAACCCAGAGGTGGACCGGCTTATCGAAAAAGGTCGCTCCACCGTACAACCCGCCGATAGGGAGAAGGTGTACCGCGACCTAATGAAAGCTCTTTACGATGACAACCCCTGGATTTTTCAAGTCCAGGTGATGGACATCTTCGCCTTCAACAAGAAAAAGCTAAAGAATGTCTATCCCAGGCTTTGGGTGGCCCATGCCCAGGATGTAGATCTAGCCTAGCTTCGGTGTATGCTTCTGCTACACCTAGGCATTAAATCGCAACGGGACGAAGTAACCTCTAGGAAGGTGTAACCAGTGGAGAAACCATCGGTATCCAGAGACATGGAAGCGATACCTCTTTACGAGCCGGGCAAGCCCCCGCGCGCCTTGTGGGATGTAGACTATCTCAGCGAGTTGGAGCGGGTTTGGGGGAGGCGGTGGGGGGCCATGTCCGATATTGGCAAAATCCATATGATTATGGTGTCTCGCCCCGACGGCCGAGAGCTTCAGCCTAATATTGTTGGCATAGAGGAGAAGGACAAGGAGTTCTTTGGGCTGGGGGAGGAGATTCCCGACCTGGAGAGATTGCAGCAACAGTTCGACCGCTTTGTGGCTATCCTTCAGGAAGAGGGGATTGAGGTGGTAGACCTGAACCTGCCCGCACAGGTAAAGGGAGCCTATCTACCCTTTCCCCAGGGCATCCGGGGGGTGAGGGACCTGGTTATTCTCAACGGTGGCGCCATTATTCCTCGCCTGGGGGTGGCTCCCAAACGGGGCTGCGAGATCTACTGGGCGCGGCGTCTTCTGGAGTTGGGTTGCCCTATCCTGTACACTGTGCATGGCACCGGATGCTTCGAGGGGGGCAACGTGTGCTGGATAGACTCCAAGCATGTGCTGGTGGGCATCAGCGTCCGCACTAACCCGGAAGGATTGCGCCAGGTGGAGCCTATCTTCAAGATGGCGGGGGTGGAAGAGGTTCACCCCGTGTTTCTTTCTTCCTATCTGGGAGAGAGTCTGGGCTACCAGCACCACCTGGATGTGGTCTTCGGCATGGTGGACAGGAATCTGGCCGTTGTCTTTCCCCCAGGCATTGATTGGGTGACGCTGGAATATCTGCGCCGAAGGGGGGTCAAGCTTATCGAGGTGCCCCATGAGGAGATGCTCAACGCCGCCTGCAACTGTCTAGCCGTGGAACCGGGTAGAGTTATTATCCCCGCGGGCAACCCTCGAACTGCTGAGGCTTTGGCTAAGGAGGGCGTAACGGTTATCGAGGTGGACCTCTCGCAGCGAATTTCCTCCCGTATCAGGAGTGGGCGCGGCGCCGGTGGTGGGGGCGGTCCAGTATGCGCCACCGCCCCTCTCATTCGGGAGCCAGTGTAATCCATCACCAAGATAGAGAGGATATCATGGAAAAGACTACCCCTGTGAATGTTACGGCTATTCCCCTTTACGAGGAGGGCCGCCCGCCTCGGGCTCTGTGGGACGTGGATTATAATAGCGAGCTGGAACGAGTGTGGGGGAGGCGGTGGGGGGCCCAATCGGATCTGGGCAAAATAGAGCTGGTACTTGTATCGCGCCCGGATGAAAATGAGTTCCTCCCTCATCAATTGGAGTTCCGCAAACAGAATCCAGCCTTCTTTTATTTGGAACGAGGTATCCCTAATCTACAGAAACTGCAAAAAGAGCTGGATCAGTTCGTGGCCATTATGAGGAAGGAAGGGATAGAGGTGGTGGACCTGAACCTGCCCCCGGATGCCAAAGGGGCCTACGTTCCCTTTCCCATAGGCATACGGGGCCCTCGGGACATGGTCATCCTCAACGGGGGCGCTATCTTACCTCGCATGGGCGTATCCCACAAGCGGGGCTGCGAGATCTACTGGGCGCGCCGCCTGCTGGAGCTGGGATGTCCCATCCTCTACACGGTTCACGGCACCGGCTGCTTCGAGGGCGGCAACGTCTCTTGGATAGACTCCAAGCACGTCCTGGCGGGCATCAGTGTTCGCACCAACCCGGAAGGGTTGCGCCAGGTAGAGCCTATCTTCAAGATGAATGGCGTAGAAGAGGTGCACCCGGTCTACTTGTCCTCTTACATGGGAAAGAGTTTGGGCTACCATCATCATCTGGACGTGGTGTTTGGTATGATGGACGAAGGTCTGGCGCTGGTCTACCCGCCCGGTATAGACACGGTGACCTTAGAGTACCTCCGCAAGAAGGACATCGAGCTCATTGAGGTGCCTTATGAGGAGGTGGTGCGCGCCGCCTGCAATGCCTTGGCGATACGTCCGGGAAGGGTGATTATCCCCAACGGCAATCCCCGAACCGTGGAGGCCTTGACGAAGAGGGGGGTTCAGGTCACTGAGCTGGAGTGGGACGAGCATATTACCAATGGGGGCGGCGCCGGCGGCGGAGGGGGACCGGTGTGTCTCACTTGCCCTCTCATTAGAGAGCCGGTGTAGCCCCACCTTACCGCTACCTCTGCGGTAGCTTACGACTAATACTTATCGGAGCCGACCCGACCGGGCGGGGACTGTTATTCTGAACCAAAGCGTAGCGGAGGCGAAGAATGGGACGCCGGTTTAGGCAGCTTAGTGACAAACATCTTGTTCAGAACCGAAGCCGTAAGATATAGCGACATGGAATTACGGACATCATGGAGGAGGATAAAGCAATGGATGTGAAGGAAATTCCTCTGTACGAGGCAGGAAGGCCCCCCCGAGCTCTGTGGGACGTGGATTATAATAGCGAGTTGGAACTAGTATGGGGGAGGCGGTGGGGAGCCCAATCGGATCTGGGTAGGATCGAGATGATTCTGGTCTCACGCCCCGATGAATCCGAGTTTCGCCCCCAGTACCTGGAATTTCGAAAGCAAAACCCCCAGTTTTTCTTCCTGGAACGGGGTATCCCTAATCTGCATAAGCTTCAAAAAGAGCACGACCAGTTTGTGGCCCTCCTTCAGGAGGAGGGGATGGAGGTGGTGGACCTGAACCTGCCCCCGGATGCCAAAGGGGCCTACGTCCCCTTTCCCGCCGGCATTCGAGGCACACGGGACCTGGTCATCCTCAACGGCGGCGCCATTATCCCCCGCCTGGGGGTGGCCAACAAGCGGGGCTGCGAGATCTACTGGGCGCGCCGCCTCCTGGAGCTGGGCTGTCCCATCCTCTATACCGTCCACGGCACCGGCTGTTTCGAGGGCGGCAACGTCTCTTGGATAGACTCCAAGCACGTCCTGGTAGGCATCAGCGTTCGCACCAACCCGGAAGGGTTGCGCCAGGTAGAGCCTATCTTCAAGATGAATGGCGTGGAGGACGTGCACCCGGTCTATCTGTCTTCCTATATAGAGAAGAGCTTGGGCTATCAGCACCACCTGGATGTGGTCTTCGGCATGGTGGATCGAGACCTGGCCGTGGTCTACCCACCGGGCATAGACTGGGTCACCCTGGAGTATTTAAGGCAAAGAAAGATGCGCCTCATCGAGGTGCCCTACGAAGAGGTGCTTCGGGCAGCGTGCAACCTGTTGGCTCTGGAGCCAGGGCGAGTGGTTCTTTCCGGAGGCAACCCCCAGACGGCCGCCGCCCTGAGGCGAGAAGGCGTGGAGGTCGTGGAACTGGAGTGGGATGAGCACATTAAGAATGGTGGTAGCGCCGGAGGCGGCCCCGGCTTCGTGTGCGCCACGGCTCCCCTCATTCGGGAGGCAGTGTAACAGCTTCGATCCGTCGAAGGAGACCAGAAAGGAGCAATCAAAATGATAGAGCCGACTACCATAGCCCGAAACGTAGCCCAGATTCCCGATTACGAGGAGGGCAAGCCCCCCCGCCCCCTCTTCGATGTGGACTACATGTCGGAGCTAGAAGCCATGTGGGGCCGTAAGTGGGGCGCTCAGACAGACCTGGGCAAGCTACGCATGGTGCTGGTCTCTAAGCCAGTAGTTGGGGAGCTAACCCCAGAACACATCGAGGAGATGAAGCGGGCCCCCGCCCTCTATGGCCTGGTTCGGGGCATCCCCGACCTGAAAAAGCAGCAAGAACAGCACGCCAACTTCGTCACCATCCTGAGATCCCATGGTGTTGAGGTTGTTGACCTGAATTTGCCTCCCGAGCCCCGAGGGATCTACGTGCCCGTTGTCCGGGGGGTTCGGGGGACCCGGGACATCGTGGTCATCAACGGTGGTGCCATCATCCCCCGCAACGCCATCGCCACCAAGCGGGGCTGCGAGCCCTATTGGGCCCAGCGTGTCATAGAGCTGGGTTGCCCCATCCTCTATACCGTTCATGGCAGCGGCTGCTTTGAGGGGGGCAATGTGTGCTGGCTGGATTCCAAGCACGTGATGATCGGGGTGGGGCTGCGGGGCAACCTGGAGGGTATCCGGCAGGTGGAGTTTGTCATGCGCAACGCCGGGGTGGAAGATGTCCACGTGGTCTACCTGGCCGGCTATCTCAACAAGGCCCTGGGCTATCAGCACCATTTGGACTGCGTCTTCAACATGGTGGACGAGGGTCTGGCGGTGTGCTATGTGCCGGGCATCGACTACCTCAGCCTGGACCATCTCATCCGAAAGGGCATTAAGCTTATCGAGGTGCCCCCGGAGGAGATGAGGAACGCCGCTTGCAACTGCCTGGCCATAGAGCCGGGCAAGGTGATCATGGTGGCCGGGAACCCCTACACCCACGAGGCCCTGGTTAAGGAAGGTTGTGAGGTCATCGAAGTCGACTGGTCGGAATATACCAAACAGGGAGGCGGCGCCAGCGGCGGCGGCGGGCCCATATGCGCCACCGCCCCCCTCATCCGCGACCCCGGGCCCATGCTGAAGTAGCATCGCCCGCTTCCCATCTTGCCTCGCAATGCCGACCCGTTTTCGCGTCGGACTACCCAACGTCCCCAGGTATTGTTATCAACCCCTATTGTGTTGTAAATTAGATAGTGTCGAAGGTAGGCTCTAGACGCAAAAAGACATGAGAAGACTACTCTATAGTTGGAGGAAGGGAAAGTGGATTCGAGACGGATAATAGTGGGAGTGGTGCTCCTTCTTTTCGTGCTTGTCCTGGGGCTGGGCGTGGCTCTGGCCGCGGTGCTTTTTCGGGGAGGGGTGGGAGGAACTGGCGTCAGCGCGCCGGCGGCGGGCAAGGCAGGTACCCTTACCACACTGGGAGCGGACCCCCCCACCCTGGATCCCGCCTTGGCCGGAGATGTGGACTCCGCCAGCTATATCGTGGAGATTTTCAGCGGGCTGGTGACCCTGAACAAAAAGCTTCAGATCGAGCCCGACATCGCGGAAAGGTGGCAGGTGAGCCCCGATGGCAAGGTATACACCTTCTACCTGCGTCCAGGGGTGAAGTTCCAGGATGGTAAACCGGTCACGGCGCGAGATTTCAAGTGGGCCATGGAGCGGGCCGCCGACCCCCGGACAGAGTCCATCCTGGCCGATACCTATTTAGGAGACATCATAGGCATCAGAGATATGCTCCAGGGGCGGGCCAAGGAAGCTTCCGGCATCAAGGTCATCGATGATACCACCCTCCAACTGACCATCGATGCCCCCAAGGCCTACTTCCTGGCCAAGATGACCTACCCCACTGCCTTTGTACTGGATAAGGATAACGTCCAGGCCCGCCGTAACTGGACAGACCGTCCCAATGGCACCGGGCCTTTCCGCCTCAAGGAGTGGAAAAAGGGGGAGAAGATCACCCTGGAACGAAACTCCCTCTACTACCGAGAAGTGGCTAAGCTGGAGCGGGTGAACTTCCTGCTGGCCGGTGGCTCCTCTATGACCATGTATGAAAACAACGAGATCGACATCGCCGGGGTGGGTCTGGCGGACATCGATCGGGCGATGGACCCCAGCAACGCGTTGAACAAAGAATTGACAGTGACCCCAGAGCTGAACGTGGGCTACATCGGCTTCAATGTTAAGATGCCACCCTTTGACGACGTGAAGGTACGTCAGGCCCTCACCTACGCCGTCGATAAGGAAAAAGTCATCTCCGTGGTGCTGAGGAACCTGGTGGAGCCCGCCCGAGGCATCTTGCCCCCAGGCATGCCCGGCTACGACTCCAGCCTGAAAGGATTAGGCTTCGATGTCGCCAAAGCCAAGGCACTTCTGGCTGACTCCAAGTATAAGGACAACCTGCCCATCATAACCATTTCCATACCGGGCACCGGCGCCACCCTGCCCCCCACCAGCGAGGCCATCATTGAGATGTGGAAGACTAACCTGGGGCTAAAGGTGGAGATCCAGCAGGTAGAGTGGGCCACCTATCTGGACGACCTGAAGAAGCATCGCTTCCAGGCTTTCGAAGTGGGCTGGGTGGCCGACTATCCCGATCCTCAGAACTTCTTGGACATCCTTTTCCACTGCAACAGCCTGGAAAACAACTCCCAGTATTGCAACTCCCAGGTGGATGGTTTACTTAACCAAGCCGGAGTAGAGATCGACCCCGAGAAAAGGATCGCCTTGTACCGCCAGGCCGAGAAGATCATCGTTGATGATGCGGCCTGGATTCCCCTCTGGCATGGCAAAAGCTACCTGGTCATCAAACCGTGGGTCAAGGATTACTTCGTTCCTCCCATGGTCATCCCCATCCTTAAGGACGTTCACATCGAGGGTAGGTAGTCGCTCATGTTCTGGGCCTACATCTTGCCATTCCCTGGCGGTTTGACGGGAAGATAACGGGTGGTGCCCTATATTTTGCGCCGTTTGCTCTGGGCACCGGTTATTCTGGCGGCAGTCACTCTTTTCACTTTTACCCTGGGTTTATACGGCCCCGGAGACCCCGTGCAGGTGATCATGGGGCTCCACGTTAACCCGGAGGTGATAGACCGCATCCGCTCCGAGCGTGGTCTGGACCGGCCCCTCCACGAGCAGTACATCAGCTATGTTGCTAAGGCAATCCGGGGGGATTTGGGCGAAAGCTATACCTATCGGGGTCAGCGGGTGAGCGACCTCATCTTCGGGCGGATAGGCGTTTCCGCCCAATTGGGGCTGGCCGCCACAGCGATGGCTCTGGCCATCGGGCTGCCCCTGGGCCTGATAGCAGCCGTAAAGCAGGGAAGCTGGCTGGACACGGCGGTGGTTAGTGCCACCCTCTTCTTTTATTCTTTGCCCATTTTCGTCACCGCTCCGGTGCTTCAGATACTCCTTGTCCTCCAGTTGGGCCTTTTGCCCACCGGAGGTTGGGGCGGGCTTTTTGATGTACGCATCATAATGCCCGCCATAGTCATGGGCGTTCCCTCAGCGGCGGTGCTTACCCGTCTGATGAGAGCCAGCACTCTAGACGTCCTCGGCCAGGATTATGTGCGCACGGCTCGATCCAAAGGTCTCTTCGAGCGCATCGTCCTCACTCGCCATGTGGGCCGCAATGCCCTCCTCCCTGTATTTACTGTGGTGGGGCTGTCCCTGGCCGGTCTGGTGGAAGGAGCCTTTATCACGGAGACCCTTTTCGGCATTCCGGGCATCGGGCGACTGGCGGTAGACTCCCTCTTTGCCCGGGACTATCCGGTGGTCATGGCCCTCACCCTCATCGTGGCGGTGGCCTTCATCCTGGCCAATCTTTTTGTGGACATCGGCTACACTTACCTTGACCCCAGAATTCGGTATCAGTGAGGTTTGAGGGTGGAAGCAACCCAGGTCATCGAGGCAGCGAGATGGGAGCGCCCCGCGCGCGGTCCCTGGTTTCAAGCCTGGTCTCGCTTGCGGCGCAAGAAGGTGGCCTTCCTTTCCCTCATAACTATTATCGTTATTTACGGAGCCGGTATCCTGGCGCCGTGGGTAGCACCTTACTCCTATAGCCAACAAGATTTAGATGCCTCCCTGAAGGGCCCCACCTGGGAGCACCCTTTCGGGACCGACCGCCTGGGGCGCGATTTGCTTAGCCGCATCATCTGGGGGGCGCGCACCAACGTTATCGTTACCTTCGCCTCGGTGTTCACGGGCGCTATCTTCGCCGGCATCGCCCTGGGAGGCATGGCAGGCTACTTCGGGCGCTGGTGGGACACCATTATCATGCGGGTGGGAGACATGTTCCTCGCCTTTCCCGGCCTGCTCCTGGTCATTCTTATTGCCGCCACGGTCAAGCCCAGGGTGGTTGCCTTGGTTAGAGATTTTGAGAGTCTAAGCGGTATTTCAGGCCTCGTGCAGTCGGGCGCCGCCGACTATTTTGTGGTGTTTGGAGCTCTCGCCCTTTTCTCCTGGGTGGGGATGGCTCGTCTGGTTAGGGGTCAGGTTCTATCTTTGAAGGAGACCCAATATGTAGACGCGGCCCAGGCCATGGGCGCCTCCCACTGGCGGATTATCTTTGTTCACATTCTGCCTAATGCCCTCAGTCCGGTCATCGTTACAGTATCCATGGGACTGGGGGCGGCGGCGGGATCGGAGGTGGTCCTGAGCTGGCTGGGGGTTGGCGTTCAGCCCCCCAACCCCAGTTGGGGAGCCATGATCTTCGAGAACCAGTCTCTTCGATGGATCCGTCTCTATCCTCATCTCATTCTCATCCCCTCGGCGGTGGTAGGGATGGTCATCTTCGCCTTCAACCTCCTGGGCGATGGCCTCAACGACGCCCTGAACCCCAGAACCAGATAAAACCCTGGTCTCCCATCTGTAGGCTGCCTTAAACAAAGGGGTCGGCGAGGGCCATCTATACTCACCCCTTGAGGCGAGCGTGTCCCCCACCATAGGCGGAGATCGGGGTGACCGGTATCCCTCATGGTGAGCCTGTCCTGTCCCTCACTGTAGTCGGCCTCGTCCCCGAGGCCGACAGTATATACGCCTACGGCGTAGTGTATGCGCCTGTGGCGTAGTCGGCGTCAGAGACGACGCCGCCTACGACGACGCCGACTACATGCATCGGGGTAGGGGCGGGTTTCAAACCCGCCCCTACTAGGGCAGGTGCACTGGCCCCGTTTGCAGGTAGGAGCCGGTCAGGAGGCCGAAGTCCGAGATGTTCGTCTGCCCGCTCTTGTCGAAGTCGGTCCAGCAGTTGTAGGTGCTCGCCGTCTTCATCCACGGGGTGCCCCCTGCAGCAATCCAGTCCAGGAACTCCGAGCGGCACGCATCAGCGTTGCCCACAGCCAGGTAGTGCTTCGCCAGGACGCCAAAGTCCTGGATGTTCACCTGGCTATCCATGTTGGCGTTGCCCTCCTTGAGGGTGCCCATGTCCACTGAAGTGGATGGGGCGCTAACGACAACGCCGCTCTTCCGGTTGGCCAGGGCGTGGGGACCAGCAGTGGTGATGGTGTAGGTGCCTGGCTGGATTCCGGACAGGGTCAGGACGCCGGTGTTGGTGGTGGTTGCCACGTAGCTGATGGCCGGGCTGGCGGCCAGGGTCACCTTTATGGGGTTGACGTAGCGGTCGGTGCCGTAGCTGCCGCCCTGGAAGGCCAACTGGATGACCAGATCGGCGCTGATGGCAGTGATCAGATTCGTCTTGGTCTCTTTGTCGGAGAGGCCGAAGGTGTCGGTAACGGTGAGGCTGACGGTGAATACCCCGTTGCTGGTGTAGGTGAAGGTGGGGTTCGGGGCAGTGCTGGTCTCCGCCCCTGGCGGACCGAAGCTCCACAGCCGGCTACTCACGGAGCCGGTGGTGGTATCGGTGAACTGGACGGTGAGGGGTATGGGGCCGGACGTGGGACTGGCGGTAAACTCGGCATCGGGGGTGACGGAGATATAGCTAGTCTTGGTCTCTTTGTCGGAGAGGCCGAAGGTGTCGGTGAGGGTGAGGCTGATAGTGTACACCCCGTTAGCGGCATAGGTATGGGTGGGGTTCTGGGCGGTGCTGGTCACCCCGTCGCCGAAGTCCCACAGCCGGCTACTCACGGAGCCGGTGGTGGTGTCGGTGAGCTGGACGGTGAGGGGCACCCGCCCGCTGGTGGGGAAGCCGATGAAGTTGGCGTCGGCGGTGACGGAGATGTAGCTGGCCCGGGTCTTCGTGTCTGAGCCGTCGGCATTGGTGGCGGTGAGGCTGACGGTGTAAACGCCCGGGCTGCTGTAGGTATGGGTGGGGTTCTGGAGGGTGCCGGTCACGCCATCCCCGAAGCTCCACAACCAGGAGGTTATAGATGTCCCGCTGGAGGTATCGGTGAAGGTCACCGCAAGGGGTATCTTGCCACTGGTGGGGCTGCCCAGGAAGTCGGCGGTGGGCGGCGACAGGGCGGCGGGCTGGGCAAAGACCTCCTCTGAGTACCAGCTCTCGTCCCCGGTGGTGTCGTAGGCGGTCACCGCCACGAAGTAGGTGATGCCGCCGGTGAGGCTGGTGAGGGTGTAGGCGGTGGTATTGCCCGCGGTGATGACGTTGGCGTAGGGGAAGCCAGAATCGGTATCCCAGTAGATCCGGTAGCCGGCCATATCCCCCTCCGGGTTGGCGTTCCAGGAGAGGCGGAGGGAGCCCGAGCCCGGGGTAGCGCCCAGGCCGGTGGGCGGGGAGGGCGGGGCGCAGGGGGCGGGGGCGGTGAGGTAGGGGCTGTAGCTGACGATGCCCTTGCTGACGTCATCGAAGAAGTCGTAGACCTCGCTGGAGATAACAGAGGAATCCGTGGTGCCCCACCAGTTGCTGGTGGCGATTATGGCGCTGCTGCTGAGGTTGTATGCCTCGTAGGAGGTGTTGCCGTAAAGGTTGTTGTTGTCGAAGGCGGCGGTGCTGTCGCCATAGGTGCCCACCCCCGCCCAGGTGGCGGCCGTGTTGCTCACCACGGTGTTGCACTGGAAAGTTGGGCTGTAAAAAACGTAGACGCTGCCGGAGCCGGAGGTTGCCCGGTTGGCCACGATGCTGTTGGTGACCACGGTGGCGTTGCTGGAAATGCCGGCATAGCTTGGTGCGGCGTTGCCCGCCACCCTGTTGCCGGAGATGGTGGACGTGCTGCCGATGGCGTAGATGCCGCCGCCGTTGGAGGCGGTGTTGCTATAGATGGTATTGCCGGAGATGGTGCTCGTGCTTAGGGTGGCGTAGATGCCGCCGCCGCCGTAGTTTGCGGTGTTGCCGGAGATGGTGTTGATGGTGATGGTGACCGTGCTTTGGGTGGCGATGATGCCGCCGCCGTTGGAGGCGGTGTTGCCGGAGATGGTGTTGCCGGAGATGATGGCCTTGCTGCCGTGGTAGGCGTAGATGCCGCCGCCGTTGCCGGCGGCGTTGCCAGAGATAGTGTTGCCGGAGATGGTGACCGTGCTGGCCACCGCGGAGATGCCGCCGCCGGAGGAGGAGGCGGTGTTGCCGGAGATGGTGTTGCCAGAGATGGTGGCCGTGCCGCTCCCGGCGGAGATGCCGCCGCCGTTGTAGGAGGCGGTGTTGCCGGAGATGGTGTTGCCGGTTATTTTCAGACCGCTGCTGTTGCTGGCGTAGATGCCACTCAGGCTGTTGTTCCGGATGGTCGAGCGGTCGATGAAGGGGGCGGCGCTCACTAGCCATACGGCGCCGCTGCCGCTGGAGCCGGCGTACTCCACCACGGCGTATTGCAGGATGGAGCCGCCCACGTAGTTTCCGGAGCCGTCAAAAGAGGCATCCACACTGGAGTCGGTAAACTCGATGTAAGCCCAGGAGCCCGCGGTGGGGGTGATGCGGCTGGAGGTGAAGGTGATGGGCTGAGAGGCGGTGCCCCGGGCGATGAGGGTGCCGTCCACCTGCATATAAATGCCGTCGTTGAACTTTACCACTACCCCCGCCTCCACGGTCAGGGTGACGCCGGCGCTCACCGTAACGTTTTCGGTGATGACGTAGGGGCTGCCGACCAGGGTCCAGATGGTGTCGCTGCCGATAGTAAGCTGGGGCTGGGGCGGGGCGGAGGCCTCCTGATACCCCACACTTAAGTGTGGGGTATCGTATATTTCTTCATACCCCAGGCTAAAGCCTGGGGCTACGGGGTTGCCTCCATACCCCAGGTTTTGGACAGAGGTATCGTAGGTCTCTTGATACCCCAGGCTAAAGCCTGGGGCTACCGGTTGCAGAGCCATGGCTTCGGCCCGGGGGGCGTCTGCTCTCAGGCTGGCGATCGTGGCGACCTGGGAGGCCACCACCAGGGTGAGCAAAAGAGCCAGCGGAAACAACAGGGGAAACAACCAGGCAAGATAGCCCTTAGACCTGGGGACGAATTTTATAGGTCACCTCCACGCGGCACAACCGCACCGCAAGCAAAATTAAACCAACTAGACAGTTGTTGTAATTATAATACTGCGGAATGTTTTGTCAATATTTCATGTTGTTGTCCAGGAAGGGTGTTGATTAATGTCGCCGCCCTGAAGGGCAGGGCCTAAGGGGGTGTAGGGGCGCAGCATGCTGCGCCCCTACGGGGGAATCCTTCCGGGCCGGGCGAGAAAGGCAATCGTCGGGGAGATTCTTCTCCGCCAGAGGCGGACACGCCCCCGCCATAGGCGGAGATCAGGGTGACAGACGAAAGCGTGTCATGCCGAGCCACCGGAGGCAGAGATAATACAGGGGGAAGAGGGACTAACCTGCCCCGGGAATGCTATGCCAAAGTTCGCCGTATTCTGTCCGGCGTGGCGGGAAGCTCCCGGATTCTCACCCCTATGGCGTCGGCGATGGCATTGATGATGGCGGGGGCGGTGGGGCTGCCCGTCATCTCCACCGCTCCCTTGGCCCCAAAGGGGCCGCTGGGCACCGGGTCTTCCACGAACAAGGATACGATCTCCGGCGGGGCGTCCCTGGTGGTGGGGATACGGTAATCATCGAAGCCACGGCTTTGGCCAGGGACAAAATTTTCCATGAGGGCAAAGCCCAGCCCCATGACCGCCCCACCCTCTACCTGGCTGGCCAGGTTCTGAGGATGCAGCACCTTTCCCACATCTCCCACATGGACTATCCGGAGCACCTGGACATGGCCCGTGCGGGTGTTCACCTCCACCTCCGCCATCTGGACGGCGTAGCCGAAGAAGGTGCATAGTATCCCTTGACCAGTATACTGATCTATGGGCTTATATAAGCGCCAGGCATAGCCCCCCTCATGCTTCAAGGGGATGCCCTTTCCCCGGCCCAAGGCCGCCAGCCGCTCCAGGCTGAGGCGCTGGGAAGGGTCAGCGATGGAGAAAAGGGAGCCCTTCTCCAACCGGACGTTCTCCAGCTTCTCTTCCAAAACCTCGGCGCCTACCTTCAGAAGCACCTCCTTCAGTTTGGCGGCCGCCTGCTTCACCGCCATGCCACACATATAGGTAGTTTTCTGACCGCCGGTACTGGCGGGGTAGGGAACCAGCAGGGTGTCGGCGAAGAGAAGGTCTATGGCGGCAAAAGGCACCCCCATCTCCTCGGCGGCTATCTGGGCGATGGTGGTCAGGGAACCCTGTCCCAGATCCGTAGCCCCGGTGTACACCCGCACTCTCCCATCTTCCAGAAGCTCCACGGCTCCCCCTACCGGCTCCAGGGTCTGTCCACCGTAACCATGCCAGACGCACCCCAGGCCCACCCCCCGCTTAACAGCGCCGTCTTTAGGGCTGGCCTTAGCTTGCATAGCCGCCGCGAAGTGAGGACGAATGGTGTCCAGAATCTGCTTGACGCCCACGCTCTCGTCCAAGAGGTGGCCGGTGCCTGTAGTCAGTCCCACCTCCAAGGCATTGCGGTGACGAAACTCTACGGGATCCATACCCAGTTTCTCCGCCAAAAGCTGCATCTGGGACTCCACGGCGAAGCCTAGCTGGGGAGCTTCAAAGCCCCGAAAGGAAGCCGCTTTGGGGCTATTTGTACAGACCACCTTGACCTCCACCCGAACGTTGGGCACAAAGTAGGGCCCAGTGGCGTGAGCGGCGGCGAAGGTGGGCACCGCCCCCGGATTGTAGCCGCCGGGAGAGGAGCCGTTGTTGCCGATGATGTCCGCCTGGAGGGCAACCAGCTTGCCCTCCTTGGTTGCCCCCATGCGATAGGTCATGTGGAAGGGAAAGCCCTTGGAGCTACCGAGAAGGGATTCCTCCCGGCTGAATACCATCTTCACCGGACGTCCCGTTTTGTGTACGGCCAGGGCCAAAAGGCAGGGAAGGTAGAAATCGCCCCCTTTGCCGCCGAAGTTACCCCCCACGGGGACGGCTTTGATTCTCACCTTGTCCAGCTCAATCCCCAGGGCAGCGGCCACGGCTCCCTGCCCCCGGTAGGGATGAGCGATGGCGCTCTGCACCACAATACGGCCATCTCCATCCCGATAGGCGATGCCCGCCTCCGGCTCCAAATAGGCGTGCTCCCGAAAGGGGGTTATATAGGTGTTCTCCACGATGACGTCTGCATGGGCGAAACCCTGCTCTACGTCCCCCTTGATGACTCGCAAGACGTGGTCCAGGTTGCCATTTGGGTGGAGGGCAGGGGCATCGGGTTTCAGGGCTTCCACCTGGTCAAAGACGGCGGGCAGGGGCTCGTAGTCCACTTTTATTCGGGAAAGGGCCTCGGTACCTATCTCCGCGGTCTCGGCAACTACTGCCACTATCCCCTCGCCCATGAAGCGAGCCCGGTCGGTAGCGAAGATACGGGCCTGGGGACGGCCACCTTGTATCGTACTGCTCCCTGGGATGTCCTTAGCGGTAAGAACGGCCACCACGCCGGGCAGCCTTTCCGCTTCCCCGGTGTCTATGCTGCGAATAATGGCGTGATTATGGGGGCTGCGGAGAAGCTTGAGATGGAGCATACTGTCTATGAACTGGTCGCCAGCGAAGACGAAGCGACCGGTAACCTTATCCCGAAAGTCCACCCTCTCGACGCTGGCCCCGATTATCTTGCCTTCCTCCGCCTTAGGCCGCCGCTCTCCGCCTCTCATGAGGTGGGCAGCATAAAGGATGGCGTCGATTATGCGGACGTAGCCGGTGCACCGACACAGGTTTCGGGATAGCCGTCGCACCACGTCCTCTCGGGTGGGGTTGGGGGTGGCTTGTAGAATGGCCTGAGCTTGCATTATCATTCCTGGGGTGCAGAAGCCGCATTGAATGGCCCCCAGCTCCACAAAGGCCTCCTGCAGCGGGTGCAGTCCCTCCGGCGTTCCCAGGTTCTCAATGGTCTGGATCTCTTTTCCCTCCACCCTGGCGATGGGGAGGCGGCAAGACATGGTCGCCTTACCGTCCATCAATACCGTGCAGGAGCCGCACTCCCCGCCGTCGCACCCCTCTTTGGTGCCGGTGAGGCGCAGGTCATCCCGCAGCACACGAAGCAGGCTTCGCCGCGGCTCCACCTCTAGCTTCCGTTTCTCTCCGTTGAGGACAAAGGAAACAAGCATCAAACCTTCTCCTATCTAGTAGGTATCCGCCAACAAAGCATATCTTATGTCGTCACAACTTCACGCTCCGGGTAAGAGCAAAGCCCAACTTAGGTCGCCTACTTCTGAAGCCATGCGTCCCCAAAGTAGGTGACATCAACGTCGAAGCTGGGGACAAAACCCTTGAGTTTTTTTCGATAGGCTACTCGGCCGACGCTAAACACGATTTCTAGGGCGCTATACACGTCCTCCACAACCTTCTTTTCTATTTCCCAGTAGAGCTTCTTACGTTCCTCTCGGTCGTAGGTTGCGTTAGCCTTCACTAACATCGCTTCCAGGGCCTTATCTGACGCCTCGGCGATTCTAGCCTGGGGTTGACTGCCCCATGCTGGATGCATGTTACTCTCCATGATCTGATGCGGGTCGATGGTTCCACTGCCGCTCTCCGAAATCCTGGCGTGGGGCGGGACCTTCCCCTTGGTACTCCAGAAAGAACTGACTTGAGCTTGCTCCACCACCATCAGTTCCAACTTGATACCGGCCTTTGCCAACATTTCTTTCATGGCTTCTGCCATCATCATATCCGTGGCTCGCTCGGTACCAAGGATCACGGTGAAGGAGAACCCATCCGGGGCACCACCTTCCTTCAGCTTCTCCTTTGCTTTAGCCAGGTCATACGGATAGCCGCGGATGTTGGGGTTATGAACCCATAGGGATGGGGCAAAGAAGCCCTGGGCCACCGGGTTCTGTCCCATAAATACCCCTTTAGCAATGGACTCTTTGTCGATGGCATAGGCCAGTGCTTGGCGGAGGGCTTTGTTCTTGAAGGGGCCTTCCCTGTGATCCAGCATCAGCTCCATGCGACTGGTAGCAACGGCCAGTTGTACCTCCAAATTCGGGTCGGTTTTCAGCACGGCCACATCTTTGGGTTCCAGCTCAGGGAGAAGATCCAGCTCCCCAGCCTTCAACATGGTATTGGCCACGGTTTGATCAGGAACGACCCTACTGATGACTTGATCTAGATAGGGTCGGCCCTTATCCCAATAGTTGACAAACTTCTTGATGGCGACGCGGTTGTCCAGAACCCACTCATGGAACTCAAAAGGCCCGGTACCGACGCCCCGCTGCCTAAAATCGTTCTTGTTCTCTTTCATAGCCGTGGGAGATACCATGCCTAAATCGACAACGGACGCCAAGCTAAAGATGCTAGCGGCACCAGGCGGCACGAGGTTATATTTGACGGTATAGTCATCTATCACATCTGCGCTTTTGGCCGAGGTTGTCAACCTGGAACGCCTTCGCATTTTAGACTCTGGATTCAACAGACGGTCGGCGTTCACTTTTACCGCTTGAGCATTGAAATCGGTGCCGTCGTGGAACTTAACTCCCTTTCTTAGCTTCCACACCACCACCGTTGGCTCCGGGACCTCATACGACAGGGCCAGCGCCGGGACCAGATTTCCTTTCGCGTCCTGGGACAGCAGACCCTGGTACATATTGATGGTCTGGTACTTGTCGTAGCCACTCATGGGGTTGGGTGGATCCTGACCAGTCATACTTTTTTGAGCCATGCGCAAGGTGCCGCCAGTTGTGGTGGTAACGGGGACGGCGCAGCCGAGAATGCTAATCCCGACCACACCCAGCCCCACCCGGGCGGCGCCCTTCAGCACCTGGCGGCGGGACAGCCGCCTTCTGGAAATGTCAACCCAGTAGTTCTGTTCTTCCATTTTGTTCCTCCTTACTTTCTACTTTCTCCAGTACCGGGGTATAGACGAATGTTATACCACCCTCTCTATTTTCCCATCTCTCTCCTTTCCATCCTGGGGAACTGAACAAGGCCGGCTATAGCTTTCGGGTGTAGATTCCCGTCAGCCCAGCCGCCTCCACGCGAGCCCTAATGCGGTTCATGTCTGCGGTGTCCAGGCCGTATTCCCGATAGAGGGCAGAGGCGGGCGCGGTGGCAGTGCCCAGAGGCCAATCGGAGTAAGTGTGGCGTTCGTTGATACGGGACAGGAATAGTCCCATCACGGTGGTCTCCGGCAGCTCCATAAGGGGCATGTCGTGGGCCGACCGGGCGGCGTTGTAGCCCGCCAGGTCTCCGGTGAAGATGCACTCCACAAAGGCGTCGTAGCGCCCTGCTCGCACCCCGGCACAAAAGAGATTGGCCAGCCCGTTCACCTTAAGGGTGTTGTCGTGAGGAGCCATGCCGTCCAGTTGCACGGCCTGGCCGTCCCCTGCCGCCATGGGATTGACGAACCAGATGTTTTCGAATCCGGGGAGGCGACGATACAGGGCTTGGGGCATATTGGGACGGTATATCTTGGCGTAAGGCATGTGGAGGATCTCAATGTTGGGCTTGAATAGGGTGGTGGTAGGCGGACGCTCCGGCCGACGCCAATAGGCGGTCACGTCCATGTTCACCATCTCCGGAGGCAGGGGATGGTAGGAGTAGCCCGCCTCCCCAGCCAGTATCTTCCGCTGTACATCCGGAGACAGACTCTCCATGGCGGCCAACACCGCCCCCAGGTAAGAGGCCTCCCGGCCTGTGCTCACATCGGGCACCCCCGCCCGCTCGGAGAGGCTCACCCGATCCCCCCACATGGGGCACTGAACCATGCACACCACACATCCCTGGCCGTACTTTTCACAGACATCTATACCGCCGCCTTTGCCGGTGGCGTCCACAAAGGCGTCGCCCGGGATGCGAGTGCCATCATCCAAGGTGACGGCCGTCACCTGCTCCCCATCCCGCACCACATCTACCACCCGCCGTTTGAAGATAATCTCCACCCCACCTTCGCTCACTACCTGCTCCATGAGGGCGTCGCTGCGAGTAGCGTCAAAGGCGATGACATGAGCGGGTGCTCCCAGGGCACTGCCCTCATGGATAGTGACCGATTCCAGAGCCTCCAGAACGTCTTTGCCTCCGCCCCCCAGGAGCTTGGTCTCCTGACGGGCTACCCAGGTTACGATGTGCCCCGTCCATGGCCCCAGCCCGGAGAGGGTGTTCTTGCGTTCGATGAGGATAGTCTGGGCGCCCGCCCGGGCCGCCGTCACTGCTGCCGAGCAGCCGGCAAAGCCACCCCCCACCACCACAACTCGCTTCATAGTCCCTCTCTCCCTTCTACAAGATTACAACCTGGCGTCCAAACGACCTTGCCGCCGAGCACGACGAAAGACCCCTTCTTATCTAGATATTCCCCGCTCCACGCCGCGGTGCTCCAGACAACGCCGGCTTAACGCCGCCTCCACTATGATACCCACTGAATAGTCGGGACTCAATAACCCCGATGTCTCAGGTTCCTAAATGGCCGTCACCAGGCAATATCTCCGGTAGGATCAGGCAACCTCGATATCCCAGGGGGCCAGGATATAACCCCGAGGGCGGAAAACCTTGATCTTCTTCTTGTTGTAGCCTTGGTTGTAGGTCATGGTCCACAAGGATATGGCGTAAGCCTCCTCGTTGATGCGTCGCAGGGCCTGAGCGAACAACTTCCGCCTCGCCTCCGGGTCAACGGTGGTCTTGGTGGCCATAATGAGCCGGTCCAGTTCGGCATCTTCTATGTATTGGGTGTTTCCCGTCCCAGCCTTGGGGTCCCAGTTGACAAGGGAGGTCCCCAGCACGTCCTCCATGTCGAAGGTACCCCCGCAAGACCCGGCACCAGCGTAAACCCCATCTGGCCCCTTGTTATCCCGCCGCAAAGGCAGGGCCCACTCCGAGGGCGAGGCCGTCTCAGGCTTAATGGTGGTCTTGACCCCGATCTCCCCCCAGTAGTTGGCAATGGCCTGGTTGTATTCCTTATACTTGGGATAGGCCCTTGAAGGGAGAGTGTACACCATTTCAAAGCCCTTAGGGTACCCGGCCTCGGCCAGGAGATCCTTGGCCTTCTTGGGGTCATAGGGGTAACCCGGAACGGTGGCGTCGTAGCCAAAACACAGGGGAATGGCAAGCGTATTCATTACTGAATACAGGCCACCGAAGAGCTCTTTGACGATGGTCTGGCGGTCAATGGCGTAGTTTAGGGCTTGGCGCACTCGTTTGTCTCGAAGGGGCCCCTCTTTAAACAAGCTGATCGAGATGTGAGGAACGCTGCTGGCGGGTTGCACAAGCGCACCCAGATTGGGGTCATCGGTTATCTCTTTTAACAGTTCAGGCGCGACGCTTGAGATGATGTCGACGAGACCCGTCTTGAGAGCAGCGATGCGGCCGATTTCGGCGGGTATCACCTTGTGGATAATCCTCTTAGCCGGGGGGTTCGCCACCCGAAAGTGGCTGGTGCCCGCCCACTCTATCTCAAAATTGTCGTCTTTCACCCATTTGACAAATTTGTAGGGCCCGGTGCCTATCGGCTTCTCGGCCATGATCTTGTCCCCATTCGCTTGGATGTACTGCCGGGGAACCACATTGACAAGGGCTAATCGGTTGGGCAGCAGGGGATAGGGCTCTTTATAGATAATACGCACCGTATCCTTGGCCACCACCTCCACCCCAACGTCTTTCCAGTAGATGAGCTGGCCGGCTTTCAACTCCGGTTTTTGGGTTCGTTCGATATTGAATTTCACCGTCTCGGCATCGAACTCTTCGCCGTTGTGGAACTTGACCCCTGTCCTCAGCTTGACCTCCCAGACCTTGCCATCGGGGCTGGGTTTCCAACTGGTGGCCAGGCTAGGAGCAAGTTTGAAGTCTCGGTCCAAAACCGTAAGGGCATCGTAGACCAGGTCATAAAAGTTAGCGCCATCGGCGTGGGTCGGCTGCGGGTGGCCGTCTAGGGTCGGGATGTCTCTGCCTAAGGCCACCACAAGCTGGTCCAAGACCTTAGCCGCCGGGGTGGGCGTGGCTCGTGGAGCCGCCACAGTAGGCGTGGCGGGGCTTGGTGGAGCCGCCGGGGCTTTGGTGGGAGTGGAAGCGGCTGGCGTGGCGGCACAACCGAGAATAGAAAGCCCAGTTAACCCTAACCCAGCCTTGACCGCTCCCCCGAGCACCTGCCGCCGCGTATAGGCTCGATGAAGCCCTTGAGTCCAGTAGTTGCCTCTTCCTTTCACGGGGTTCTCCTTTCTCTTTTCACCCTCGGAAGCTCATCTTCCAAAATACTGGCAGATGTAGCCCGAACACGGATAAGATAACCTATTGATATGCACATCTTCTTTTTCCCAGCACCCTCCTTATCTACCAACTCTAAGAATGACCCTACCCACAAGTCCACGAATTAGAGAAAGTATATCGGCTCCCGAATTAGGGGGGGCCTCCCAACCCAATACAGTGGGAACATACATCAGTTTCCTGCTATGTCAAAGGGACATACTCGTCGATTCTACACTCCTATACGCATTAGAGAAAGTATTCGGATCTTGCACTCCTGGACTTATAGACACCGAGAGCAAGGGTCAACATGGCTACCATTAGCCCCTACTTAGAGAGCCACACCTTGCGGAAACGAGCGGCGTAGGGATGGGCACCGTGCTCGTAGTTCATGACGTTTTTACGGTAAGCGAAAATATTCACGCCATAGGCGTAGCTCCACTCTGACCACACGTTCTCAGTGATGAGCCGGTCCGCCTTCTGGAGAAAGGGACGCTGCTCATCTATGTTGTAGGTGTTTGTGGCCTTGGCCAGCAGATCCTCCAGCTCCGGAAAGGGGACGTCGCTATGTTTGGACCTACCAGACAACCGGGTGTAGTAGTTCTTTATGAGGGTGATAGGTTGGGTGGAGTCGCCGGCCTCGGTTACAATGGCGTCGAACTCTTTGGTATCATTGTACCAGATGTCCATCTTCCGGGCGTTCTCTACCACCTGGAAGTCCATCTTAATGCCCACCTTGGCCAGCATGCTCTGCAGGATCTCGCAGGCCTGAACCTCGTCGGGACGCACCGGAGCGGTCACCGCCTTGAACTCGAACCCGTTGGGGTAGCCCGCCTCCACCAGCTTCTCCTTGGCCTTCTGAGGGTCGTAAGGGTAGCCCTTCACCGTAGGGTCATAGGCCCAATGGGAAGGGGGATAGATGCCGTCGGCAACGGGGGCCACGCCCTGATATATGGCATCCACCATGGCCTTTCTATCCACGGCGTAGGCCAGGGCCTGACGGGCCGCCTTTTTGGAAAAAGGCTCCTTCACCATGTTGAAGTCGACGGTCTTGCGCTTCACCCCAGGCTCTATCTTAACCACGATGTTGGGGTCGGCCTTCAGAGGGGCCACATCCTTGACCGGAATATCCAAGACGAAGTGGATATCTCCCGTCTTGAGCATGGTCTGGTGCACCAGGGGGTCCAGGACGATGCGCCAGTTGACCCGATCCAGATAGGGGAGGCCCTTCTGCCAGTAGCCGGGGAATTTCTCCACAGTGATATGGTCGTCCAGGACCCACTCCTTGGAGACGAAGGGGCCGGTGCCTACCCCGAACTGCCTCAGGTCATTTTTGTACTTGGCCGGAGCCAAAGGCGATATAATGAATGCCTGCTCTCCCTTAGCTAGGGCTTGGCCCAGGAACTCCGGATTGGGGGATTTGATGGTCACCTTTACGGTCCTGTCGTCCACCACCTGAGTGGATTTGAGGAGTTGTGAGAGCTCCCGCGCTCCGGTGGGCTTGAAGCCTTCCTCCAGGACGCGGTCGAAGGTGAGCTTTACCGCCTGAGCGTTGAAGTCAGCGCCGTCGTGGAACTTGATGGGGTCGGGGCGGAGCTTGAAAATAAAGGTGGTCAAATCCGGGATCTCCCAGGAGGTGGCCAGCTCCGGCTCCAGCTTCGATTCTTTGGAGTCGTGTATTAAGCTGTTATACACGAGATATTGGGCGATCCGGTCATAGCCAGTAAGTATTCCGATGTGGGGATCCAGGCCCATGTTGTTGGAGGTGCCCTGGATCAAGGTTCCGCCGTAGACCGGTTGGGGTGGGGTAGGGGTGGCCGCCGGCGCGGGTGGGCCGGGGGGGGCTTTGGTGGCAGGGGCGGAGGGGGCGGCGCAGCCCAGCAAAGCCACCCCGGCCAGGCCCATACCCGTGCGGCTGGCCAGTCTCAAAACCTGGCGACGACTCACGGGCCGGCACCACAAGCTACTCCAATAGTTGGTATCGTCTAACACGAGAACCTCCTTCTCTCTACAGGCCACAACCGGGGCCAGTTTTGGTCCAAGCTCCCAAGAATGTAATGCCGTGACCTCTCTTTCCTCTCCCCCCACGTCCTCCTTATCTGACAACCCTAAGAATGACCCACAAGTCTACGAATTAGAGAAAGTATATGGGCTCTCGAATTAGGGGGCCCTGGGCGCAGGTGGGACCACTGCTGCTGTGGCGGCGGGTGGCCGTCCAGGGAATCTGGATGACCTCCACCCCCTCCTTGTCCAGGGCCTCAGCAGTGTAAGGGTTGCCCTCGGGAAGAATGACCCGACCCGGACGAAGGACCAGGGTATTGCACACCGCGTTGTTAGCCTCCTCCCAGGGCACCTCGATAAGCTTGATGCCCTTACGAATAAGATAGTCCACGGTCAGATAGTCCAAGCCCGGCGGGTAAATAAGGGCCTTGCCGATATCCACCATGCCGAAGACTAGGGTCAGGTGGAAAAAGCCAGACTGACCACCAAAGCGCCCCACCCTTTTGTTCAGATAACCCGACAAATACACCGGGTGAATCTCCTCCACCCCACACTGCCGGAACACCGGCTCCACCTGCCGCAAACCCTCCGCATTGGTCGCTGTCCCCAGCCCCACCATAACATGCTTACAATCCATGAAGACAACGCAGCCCCCTGAGAGGACGCCTTTGCCGTGAACCGTGTACAGGATGGGACAGCCGATCTCCATGATACGCTTGGCCCAGTAGAACTCGCACCCCCGCATGGGAGCGTTAGGCATGCGAGTAACCACCGCCCCGCCATTGAGTATCACCGTATCGCCGAAGCCTATTACACCGTGGGGCACCTCGGCGTACAGGCCCTGCGCTCCCAGGGGAACCTTCATGTCCACCAGCTCCACCCCCTCCTCCTGGAGGATGCGGACGAGGTTATAGTGCTCGTCCATGATGTCCTCCATGTTCATCTCCTGAAAGCCATCGCCGCGGCCGAAGTACTCGGGGTCCCGAGCACAGTCCACCTGCTTCCGCTCCAACAAGTCCTTGGGGTTCTGGATCATGGCCATCTTCAGCCGACCGATGCGGGACTGGGCACCCCACGGCCTCCCCCACATGGCCTCCAACTCATCCATGTAATCCAGATCGAAAAGGGGCTTGGGCGGCTTGCCCGGCTCATAGTAGGGAATGGTGTCCACCTTTTTCAGGGTGCGAGGAAATCTATCGTCGTCCACAGTCTCTTCTCCTCCCTAATCCAATCTAACCCAATCCGGTGTTATTACAAAGGAAACCTGGCCCTACAGCATAGGCCCCGGCTCCCGAACAAGAGACATGCTGGAGCAGATGGGGCCGCCCCCACCCTGTGCCCCACCCCCTTGCTTTACCTTCTCCGTCCACTCCATCTCCAGCACCTCCAACCCCTCGGCCCGCAGCGCGCTGGCCACCACCGGGTTCCCCGCCGTCATAAGCACCTTCCCCGGCCGCAAAGAGAGGATGTTACAGGCCGCATTGAGCATCTCCCGCTCCGGAGCCTCGATAAGCTTTATCTTCTTGCTCCGCAGGTACTCGATGGTGCTGTGATCCATGCGGGGCGGATAGAGGACGCACAGCCTCTCGGCAACCATGCTGAACACGGAGCGCAAATGGTGCTGGTTGCCGATAGAGCGCTCCACGTAGCTAGTAAGGTGCACGGGGTGGATCTCCTCCACCCCCGCCATGCGGAAGATGGGATCCACTTGCCGCAGGCCCTCATCATTGCATCTCAGGCCCACGCCGATCATGACGTGCCTGGGATCCAGCCAGGCCACGTTGCCCCCCTCGAAGACACCATAACCATGGACGGTGTACAGGATGGGGCTGCCCAACTCGGCGAAGCGCTTCGTCCAGTACACCTCACACCCCCGCTTGGTGGCGATGGACAGCCGGGGAATGATGACGCCTCCGTTGAGCATGACGCAGTCCCCCGGCCCATGGATGCCGGTAACGGGAGTCACGTATAGCCCCAGGGGTACGGGAGGGAGGTTCAACTCCAAAACCTCAATGCCTTCCCCCCGCAAAATGCTCAAAAAGTAGTCGTACTGGGATTGCATCAGGATGGGGTCCGGCTCTCCTCGCACTGCCCCGAAGAAGGCCGGGTCCTGACTCCGGAACTCCAAAAACTCGGGGGCGAACTCCTCCCGGCTGGGCTTGGAGACCATGATGACATGGATCTTGCCCAGGGCCGACTGAGCTCCCCATTTACGTCCCCACATGGGCTCCAACTCTTCCATGAAGCTGATGTCGAAAAGGGGCCGGGGAGGCCGGCCGGGCTCGTAGTGGGGGATGTCTTTCAGCTCTCTCAGGTTATAAGCGCCGCTTCTCGTCTGAACCATAGCCATGGCTGAACTCCTTTCTTAACTAAAAGGGAGGAAACACACACCTGCATTATGGACTAGAGGAAATATATCGGCTCCCGAACCAGGGCGCCCAGGGCGCAGGTAGGGCCGGTGCTGCTCCAGCGATGCGTGGCTGTCCAGGGAATCTCGATGACCTCCACCCCTTCTTTATCCAGGGCCTCGGCGGTATAGGGGTTTCCGGCTAGTATGATGACCCGGCCCGGGCGCAGGGCAAGGAGATTGCACACCCCAGTTTTGGCCTCCTCCCAGGGCACCTCGATGAGCTTGATACCCTTGCGAATGAGATAGTCCACGGTCAGGTAGTCCATGCCCGGCGGGTAAATGACGGCTTTGCCAATGTCCACCATGCCAATAACGGTGGTGGTGTGGAAGAAGCCAGATTGGCCACCCATGCGTCCCACTCTTTTGTTCAGGTAGCCTGCCAGGTTCACCGGGTGGATATCCTCTACCCCGCACTGCCTAAACACTGGCTCCACCTGTTTCAGACCCTCCAGGTTGGTCCTGGTCCCCAATCCCACCAGGACGTGCTTACAATCCAGAAAAACGACGCAACCCCCCTCGAAGCAACCCTTGCCGTGGACGGTGTACAGAATAGGGCATCCGATCTCCAGGAGACGCTTGGACCAGTAGAACTCGCACCCCCGCTTGGTAGCGAGGGCCAGTCGGGGGATCACCGCCCCACCATTGAGCATCACTACGTCGCCGAAGCCCACGATGCCGCCGGGCACCTCGTTGTAAAGCCCCTGAGCCCCAGGAGGGAGAGCCATGTCCACCAACTCCACCCCCTCCTCCTGGAGGATGCGGACAAAATTGTCGTGCTCCTCCATGATGTCTTCTATGTTCATCTCTTGGTAGCCCTCGCTTCGGTGGTAAAAATCGGGGTCCCGGGCGTAATCGGCCTGATGGCGCAATAGGATATCCTTGGGGTTCTGAATCATGGCCATCCTCAGCCGACCGATGCGGGACTGGGCTCCCCACGGCCTCCCCCACATGGCCTCCAGCTCATCCATGTAATCCAGGTCAAAAAGGGGCTTGGGAGGCTTGCCCGGCTCGTAGTAGGGAATGGTGTCTAGCTTTTTCAAGACCTTAGGAAATCTCTCGTCGTCCATAGCTCCCTCTCCTCTCTAACTTAAATTCTGTTTATTTCCGTTGCAATTAGCCTTTACAGCATAGGCCCTGGCTCCCGAATGAGAGGAAAGCTGGAGCAGATAGGGCCACCCCCACCTGCGGCGCCATAGCCTCGCTTCACCGTCTCCGACCACTCCATCTCCAGCACCTCCAGCCCCTCGGCCCTGAGCCTACCAGCCACCACCGGGTTCCCCGCCGTTATGAGCACCTTCCCCGGCCTCAAAGAGAGGATGTTACAGGCGGCGTTGAGCATCTCCCGTTCCGGGGCCTCGATAAGCTTTATCTTTTTGCTCCGCAGGTACTCGATGGTGCTGTGATCCATACGGGGCGGATAGAGGACACACAGCCGCTCTCCAACCATGCTGAATGAGGAGCGCAGGTGGTGCTGATTGCCAATGGCATGCTCCACGTAGCTGGTAAGATACACCCGGTGGATCTCTTCCACCCCCGCCATGCGGAAGATGGGCTCCACTTGCCGCACACCCTCCTCATTGCATCTCAGGCCTACGCCGATCATGACGTGCTTGGGGTCCAACCAGGCCACGTTTCCCCCCTCGAAGACGCCATAGCCGTGGACGGTGTACAGGATGGGACAGCCCAGCTCAGCGAAACGCTTCGTCCAGTACACCTCCCCGCCGCGCCGGGTAGCCAGGGCCAGCCGCGGGATGATGACGCCTCCGTTAAGCATGACACACATCCCCGAATCGGTGACGCCACAGGGGGTGACGTAAAGCCCCTGGGTCACGGGAGGAGGGTTCATCCCCACCACCTCAATGCCTTCCCCCCGCAGGATGCTTAAAAAGTATTCAAACTGGGACTGCAATAGAGCCACGTCCGGCTCTCCCCGCTCCCCCCCAAAGAAGGCCGGATCCTGCCTCCGGAACTCCCGAAACTCGGGGGCGAGCTCCTCCCGGTTGGGCGGGGTGACCATGACGACACGGATCTTGCCCAGGGCCGACTGGGCCCCCCACTTATGCCCCCACATGGGCTCCAGCTCTTCCATGAATCCGATGTCAAAGAGGGGCCGGGGCGGCCGCCCCGGCTCGTAATGAGGGATGTCTTTCAGCTCTCTCAGGTTATAAGTACCGCTTCTCGTCTGAACCATCGCCATAGCTGCACTCCTTTCTCAACTGAATATGGACAGAATATATTAAGTGTCCGCTACCTTGTCAATCCATTCCCGAAATCGGTGTCGCTAACAGGGGAAACCTCCTTTTCTTGGCGATCACCAAAAATCAGTTTTAGGTCTAATTCCCCACGAATCTAAGACCCACCGCAAAGCGGCTATTTAGAGAGCCACACCTTACGAAACCGGGCCTGATAGGGGTGGGGCCCGTGGACATAGTTCATCACATTTTTGCGGTAGGCAAAGAAGGTGGCATCGTAGACATAGGCCCACTCCGCCCACACGTTCTCGGTAATAAGCTTATCCGCCTGATTAAGATACCGCCTCTGCTCCTCCAGGTCGTAGGTCTCTTTGGCCTTGGCCACCAGGGCCTCTAACTCCGGGAAGTCCACCTTGATGTTGGCATATCCCCCATCCTTGGTGTAATAGTTTTGGATGAGGCGAATAGGCTCCATGGCGTGACCCGCAGTAGTAACGATGGCGTCGACCTTGTCGACATCCGTCTTCCAGACCTGCAGATAGGTAGGCACGTCGTAAACCACGATGTTCATCTTGACGCCTACCTTGGCCAACTGACTCTTCATTATCTCTGCTGCCTGCGGCTCGTCGGGACGGGCCGAGGCCACCATTGCCAGGAACTCGAAGCCGCTTGGATAGCCGGCCTCCGCTAGCTTTTCCTGGGCCTTTTTGAGGTCAAAGGGGTAGTTCTTGATGGTAGGGTCATGAAAAGGGGAGATGGGGGGAAAGAGCCCCTCCGCCGCCTTCCACGTACCGCCATACACTGCCTGAGAGATGCTCTCCCTATCCACGGCGTAGGCTAAGGCCTGGCGAGCGGCCTTCTTGGAGAAGGGCTCTTTCCTCATGTTGAAGTGAACAACGTTACGCTTGATCCCGGGCTGGGTAACCACCTTTACATTGGTGTCTGCCTTTAAAGCCTCGATGTCTTGTTGCCCCATCTCCATTATGAATTGAGCCTCGCCCGTCAGAAGCAAAGTCCTCCTTACTGTGGGATCAGGAATTATCTTCCAGGTTATCTGGTTCAGGTAGGGCAGGCCAGCGTCCCAATAGCCAGGAAACTTCTTCACGGTGATGTGGTCATCCAAGACCCATTCTGCCGACTGAAAGGGACCGGTGCCGACACCGTGGCGTCTCAGGTCGTTGTTGTACCTGGCAGGAGCCAGAGGAGAAACGATACCGCCGTAGGTGCTCGCCAGGGCGCTGCCGGGAAATTCCGAGTTTGGGCCTTTCAGGGTAAACTTGATCGTGGCGTCGTCAACCACCTCCACGGCCTTTACGTTGGGTCTCACCTCGGTAGGCCCGGTGGGTTTAAAATCGGGGTCCAAAATACGATCAAAGTTGGCCTTCACTGCCTGGGCATTGAAATCGGCCCCGTCGTGAAACTTGACCCCTCTTCTAAGCTTGTAGATAAAGGTAGTTTTGTCTGGGATCTCCCACGAAAGGGCCATCTCCGGCTCCAAAGTGATCTTGGGGGTCACATGCAGGAGAGTGTTGTACAAATGGTAGAGAGCTATCTGGTCATAGCCGCCACCCACATTAAAAGCCGAGTCGAGGGTCATGTTGGAGCTGATGGCATGGACTATGGTCCCGCCATAGACGGGTTGAGGGGTGGCCTGCGTCGCCGGGGAAGGTGCTGTCGGAGCTTTGCTAGGGGTAGAGGGGGCTGGCGCGGCGGCGCAACCGACAATAGAAAGCCCGACCAGGCCGATACCCGTTCGGCTGGCTAGCCGCAAAATCTGACGACGGCTCATGGGCCGACGCCACAGACCTCTCCAGCAGTTGGTATCGCCTAACATCGGAAACTCCTCTCTCTAGACCTTAACTGGAAGTAGCTTTTTGGCCTAGCTTGTCTGAAACGAACGTATGATGCCGCGGCCTCTCTTTTCTTTTTCCATTGTCCTCCTCTCTACTAACTCCAGGACAACTCTAGTGGTAGGCGCTAGACAAAGTATATCGGTTCCCGAACCAGGGCGCCCATGGCACAGGTGGGGCCGGTGCTGCTGTGGCGGCGCGTCGCCGTCCAGGGCACCTCGATGACCTCCACCCCCTCTTTGTCCAGGGCCTCGGCGGTGTAGGGGTTGCCGGCCGCCAGGATAACCCGGCCCGGACGAAGGGCGAGGAGATTGCACACCCCGTTGTTGGCCTCCTCCCAGGGCACCTCGATGAGCTTGATACCCTTGCGAATGAGGTAGTCCACGGTTAGATAGTCCATGCCCGGAGGGTAGATGACGGCCTTGCCGATGTCCACCATGCCGAAGACGGTGGTGGTATGATAGAAGCCGGCCTGGCCCCCCATGCGCCCGTGCCTTTTGTTCAGGTAGCCCGCCAGGTATACCGGGTGAATTTCCTCTACCCCACACTGTCTGAACACCGGCTCCAACTGCTTCAGGCCCTCCACGTTGGTCCTGGTGCCCAATCCAACCAGGACGTGTTTGCAATCCATGAAGACAACGCAGCCCCCCTCGAAACAACCCTTGCCATGGACGGTGTACAGAATGGGGCAACCGATCTCCAGGAGACGCTTGGCCCAGTAGAACTCGCACCCCCGCTTCGGAGCGATGCCTAGTCGAGGGATCACCGCCCCGCCGTTAAGCATCACTACATCCCCGAAGCCTATTACGCCACTGGGTACTTCGGTGTACAGACCCTGCGCTCCGGGAGGAATGTTCATATCCACCAGCTCCACGCCTTCTTTTTCAAGGACGCGGACGAAGTTGTCATGCTCCTCCATGAGGTCTTCCAGGTTCAGCTCCTGAAAGCCATCGCCCCGGGCATGATACTCGGGGTCGTGAGCGTAATCGGCCTGTTGCCGCACAATCAAATCCTTGGGGTTCTGGATCATGGCCATCTTCAGTCGGCCGATGCGGGACTGGGCTCCCCACGGCCTCCCCCACATGGCCTCCAGCTCATCCATGTAATCCAGGTCGAAAAGGGGCTTGGGGGGCTTGCCCGGCTCGTAGTAGGGAATGGCGTCTAGCTTTTTCAAGACCCGAGGAAATCGCGCGTCGTCCATAGTTCTCCTTTCTACTGAATACAGAGGGTGGCGTTATTGCGAAGAGAAAAACCCTTCCCGCACCGGCTCTCTAATGAGGGAAAAGGGGGAGACGATGGGGCCGCCACCTACGCAGCGCCATAGCGTCGCTTTACCGTCGCCATGGAATATGGATAGAATATATTCCGGTGTATGCCACCTTGTCAAATCCAAGGCGGAAGGCCACTCGATCTCCTCCTCCCCCGCCTAAGGCGGGAGCCGGCGGGCACCCGGTAGCAGCCTGGGGCGGAGAGACGCAATAGATTTTGGGTACCCTTATCCATGGGCGGTACGGATCACCCCTCCTTTGTGAACTAATGCTTCAGGAGAATCATACCACCTCCCGCTCTTTCACCCATTTCGTTATACACCCGTGACGAAGTTGACGCACCAGAAGGGATACTATAGACTGGGAGAAACGGTAGGACGCAAGAAAGGGAAATAGTGGTGCCTTTTGCCAAGGATCAGCCCCGGGTAGGTGGGCGGGGCGGGGCGACGACAGTGGGCTGGCCGGCGATGTTCAGCTCTTTGTCCTACCGAGACTTCCGCTGGTATTGGGTGAGCACCATGGCCTCCTTCGCCGCCATGCAGATGCGTGAGGTGGCCACCGGATGGCTGATCTACGACGTAACCCGTTCCCCCCTCGCTTTGGCATCGGTAAGCGCTGCCTGGGGCGTTCCGGTCCTCTTTCTGTCTCTCGTCGGTGGCATGGTGACGGACAGGGTAAACAAGCAACAACTGCTTATCTGGTCCCAGGTGATAATGGGAGGGCTATCCCTCGTGCTAGGATTGCTGGTAACCACAGGGACGGTTACCTTGTGGCATTTGCTAACGATTTCCCTCCTTCAGGGTATCGTATCCGCTTTCAATATGCCGGGGCGTCAGGCCTTCATACCCCATCTGGTAGATCGCAGCAACCTGATGAACGCCGTGGCTTTGTCCTCCGTAGCCATGAACCTTACCCGCATTGGCGGGCCGGCGCTGGCAGGCGTCCTGGTGGCACTTATTGGAGTGGCCGGCGTCTACTATTTTATCGTGCTCATTAGCATCGTCAGCACCGTTGCTATGATGTTGATAACCCCCAGAGAGACGACGCCATCTTCCCCTCAGTCTCATATGGGGCAGGAGATCGCCCTGGGGTTGAGATACGTCGCCCATAGCCCGGCCATCCAGATTCTCATTGTTACCGGGCTGGGATTCTCCCTTTTCGCCATGCCCTACCAGGTCTTAATGCCCATCTTCGCCGGGGACGTATTCAATATTGGGCCCAAGGGTCTAGGGCTTTTACTTTCCATGCCTGGAGTGGGCGCCCTGGTTGGCTCCATGGTCGTTGCCGCCTTGGGGGATTTTCGTCGCAAAGATGCCTTGCTTATCGCGTCCGGTACCCTTATGGGCATCTTTCTGGTTTTATTTGCTCTAAATGGCTCTCTTCACCTATCCCTCTTTTTCTTGACCATGGTTGGGGTAGCCAGCAGTGGCTCCATGGCGGCCAACAATACCCTTCTTCAACTAAACACCTCGGACGAGGTACGAGGACGTGTGATGAGTATCTACATGATGGTTTGGGGTCTTCAACCCCTGGGGACGGTGCCCGCCGGTTTTCTGGCTCAGGCCCTGGGGGCACCCCTGGCCATCGCCTTGGGTGGCGGTGCCCTGGCTCTTCTGTCCATAGCCGCCAGGTTGCACCCCATCGCCTGGAGGGAGATGCGCCTGGTGGGAGAAGAGAGCTTAGTGCTGGCGTCCATAAAAGGAAGCCACGTTGAGTAGCGTTCTGTATCAATCCGGCCCGCCTTGCCGCAGTACCTACTCTTTCCTTTAGGCTGTGAAAAGAGTTACAATAGACAGTGCGGGGGGAAACGGTTAGACAGAGAAGTTAGCCCATGGAGCCACAAATACGAGGGTAAGCCGGTACGTATCAACAGGAGAGTAGGAAAATCATGAGCGCTGACAAAAGACGCGGTGGAGGAGGGGCCCACGGCGCGGGCAAGAAGAACCAGGGGCAACCAGGTCCGGTAAGATACCTTTTTTGGGCTTTGGCAGGGCTCGCAATTGTGGTCCTGGCCCTGGTGCTGGTTCCCCGATTTACGGGAGGCGGCGAAGCCGAGCAGCGGCCTCAGGTGGGTACTCCGGCCGCGGGCTTCCAGAGGGTGGGGCCGCTGGAGGTATCGGCCACCGACGTGGACCTGGGCAAGGTGCCCCTGGATCGCTGGATTAGTTACACCTTCCACTTACGCAACGCCAGCCCGGCACCGGTGACCGTCACCTTCCCCAAGGATGGCGTCCAGACTCTGGAGGGATGCTGACCACCCTTCCTGGTGGCGGGTCCCGCCACCACCGGCAATGCCTTCGTCCTCAATAACATGGAGGGAAACCCCGTAGCTGTGCCCGCCAATGGCATTATCAAACCGGGCGAGGAGTTGACCCTGCGGATGGATTTGAATATGATGTCCGGCATGGGAGGGCCCCACCACTTCCGGGTGAAGCTCCCGGTAGGGGGAGGGAGCGGAGACGCTCCCCTGACCCTGGAGCTTAACATCCGAGGCCTCTTCGGATAAGGTCGTCCGGACCAAATTGTAGCCGGGTCCGATCTAGCGCCGGCATCGGTTCCTGGGCCACAAAGCCAGTCAGCAAGCCCAAGGGACGAGTACAAACTCCTTGACAGCCTCCGGCCCTTACGCCTAAAATGGCTCCGCAGGCCGGGGTAGCTCAGTCGGTAGAGCAGCGGACTGAAAATCCGCGTGTCCCCAGTTCGATTCTGGGCCCCGGCACGGGGGGCCGAAGTGGCGGAATGGCAGACGCGACGGTCTCAAAAACCGTTGGGGGGCGACTCCCGTGTCGGTTCGAATCCGACCTTCGGCACGGTTCTCAAACCTAAAATTGGCCTTTTGAGGGCCTTTTGCCCCTGAAAACGGCTCTCTCTTTGACAACATTTTCTCGAACAAAGTGTTGTCAAAGTGTTGTCAAAACTCACCTAAAAACATAGCCCGCCAGGGGTTGTCCTGACGGGCCATGAGTGCTAAACTAGGTTCGTCAGTCAGGTTCCCACTGACTGGCCACGCTCTGGGAGTCCTAAGACAACTCGCCAGGGCACTTTATTTATTAACGTCCGATGCCTTTAGTATACCACCTCTGTCAAGCTTCTCGGTAAGCTGTCAAACTATCGACATGTGGAATCAAATGCATCTCTTAACTTTCTGCCAACCTCGTAGTAGCTGCTCCCTTGCCCTACCATCATAAGAGAGGCTCCGCTAGGAGTACCAGTACCAGTTGACCCCACCAAAGCCTCACAGAAAGCCCGTTGGTTGCCATAGTGAAAGTTGCGATAAGAAGTCCATTCAAAGTATAAGATAGCCAGAAGGAAAACCAAGACCATAAGACCTGCCATTGCTTTGTAGTTCATAGCCATTCTCCTTTCGCCCTCCTTCCACCCTGGTAGTTTAACATCGCCGTCAAGAGGATATTGGCATTCTTCTCACTACGTGGTGAGGGGGGAGTGCAGGGACGAACTAAAGGTGAGCGTTTAACATCCCTACCCCTCCGGCTATTTTAAACTTCTGGGCCTCTTGCACTTTTTGAAATACATAAAAGAATCTAATGGATTTTTTCACGGTTTGAGGTATAATGCGGCTCGTTATTCTTACGGTTCCAGCGGGCATCATTCTTTTCTTTGAGTCAGGGAGGGGAGACACTATGAAAGCGTTAGTAGCAACGCTAGTGGCCGTGAGTTGGCTTCTCCTAACGTTGACTGCTTGCACGGGCACTGGCACGGCACGGCTGGAGGCCACCATAGCGGCTCAGGGGCAACGAATAGCACAGTTGGAGGGCACACCCCAGACGGGGGCACCTATAACCCCTACTCCCTCAGCAACGCCACCCCCTAAGCCGACCGCTACCTCCATATCAACGCCTACGCCTGAGCCAACCCGTACCCCGGAGCCGACCGCAACACCTAGGGCGACCCCCACGCCAAGGCCACCTCCGCCCCCTACTCCAACGCCTTATGTTCTGCGAACTTATCCTGAGCTACAGCCAGATGTTTCAGTGGCTGAAATAACTCAGTGGAGCGATGGCCGCTTCACCAGTCGCATTTTGCAACCAGTCCCAACGTTGGAGGAGTGCCTAGGGCCGGAAATGAGAAATGCCACCGGCCCTAGGGGGGCGTTTTGCTTCCGCATGATAGTCGAGTTGCTCTCGAGTTCCGCCAGTGGGGAGGTCATTGAAACCTGCATAGAGGGGGAGTTTGAGGGATGGAGTGGTGAAACCATCTTCTTACTTTGCAATGGGCAGATCTGGCAACAATCCTCATACGCATACACCTATCATTATGCCTACCGACCAAAGGTGCTCATCTATCGGACAACTGGTGGCTATAAGATGAAGGTTGATGGTGTGAGTAGTACAATCTACGTGAGGCGACTTAAATGAATAAAAACAATTTCCCCTAAAAGTCCTCTTAAGATACAAAAAGTAAAGCGCATGGCGGTTCCAAAATTTGAGATTTTGGGGCCACTAAGAGCCTAATTCAGTCTTCCTCAACGTATGCCTGTAAGTCAGTCCACTTGAGACGTACGCAGCTACGAATAAAGTATGTTGGCAGTGAGCCGTCAGCAATAAGCCGGTAGATTGTCCTCTTGCTGACTGAGAGGAGCGAGGCGGCTTGCTTTACGGAAACGTATTGCTGGACGTGACCAGCTTCAAGGGCATCTTGCAGTTCAACATCATCATTCATAATGTCCCACACCGAACGTTTCATAGCACACACTCCTTAAAAACGAGGGTTTAGCCTGCCACGCAAAGACGGTGGGGGTCTTCATGTGCCACTAACGGACAATTTTTCTACGTCTACCAAGGACCGAAAACATTATACCCCCTATATATACGATATAGGGTATATCGTATAGCGTCCCTCGATATACCCCGTATATTATACGGGTAAAGTGTTCTCATTCGGTCTCGGTGGACTTCAGGCCGTAGTAACGATTTTTCCCCTGCTTGCGGAGAAATACGAACTGGTCACTTGTATTGAATAAGGTGGAAACCTTGGTATAGGGAACAAGGGTGGCGGTGGCTGCTTCTGACGGCGTGGCCTCGGAAACCTCTTGTAGGTACGCAATTAGCTTTTGCTCGTTGGTCATTTGTCCAGACACTAAGAGATCAGGAAATTCCTTTGCCTCGGCTCTTCTAACGCCTCTAAGGTCACTTCTTCCCAGGTCGTCAGGTTCGGTAAAGTCAAAGGCCATGTAGAATTTCTTGGGGAATGCAATATCATTGGCCTTGGTCACCTCCAAGGCTATGCCTAGTGAATTACCCCGTTTCTCCGATGTGAGTCTCAACATGACATCGGCACCGGCATCCTGCAGTGTGGAACCAAAGAGATGGGACTCATCCCCCCTTGGGGTATGTCCGAGAACCAGCCAGGTGCCCCCGATGGAACGCATAAGGTCTATGGTTCGATTCGCTGTCCAGTCCTCCACTAGAGAACCTATCCCCGTTCGAGATAGAGAATCCAGGATGAAGACGCCGTCCGTATGTTCCCTCAGCCAAGCACGCAATTTGGGTGCCACCCCCAGCAAGCCTGCTCCCTGGTGGTGGAGATACTCCATGTTGGGGGAGTGCTTTATCCCCAGAGCCTTCATAAGCATCATGGCCCGTCGTTGCACGCTTCGCCTGGGACGTTCCAAATTCACATAGAGTACCGGTCGAGGCACGGGTACTTTCCAAAACCCGTTAGTGGCTCCACATACGCTCAAGCCGACAACCTGGGCGAAATAGCTTTTGCCGCTCCCTTGCGGCGCATAGCCTATGGTGATAGTGTCTTCCATGATGTAAGGTGTGAGCACGAAGGCAACTTCTGGAATGGCTCCTCCCGGCTCGTAACTTTCTACAGTAAGACGGTCCTCTTCCCAGAATTTAGGAAGCTCCTGACAGAATACATCAAGGTCATGTTTGAGATAATCGAGGGGATAGCTTGCTCCGATAGCTTCACCAAACTTGCTATGGGCATCCTTTGCCAATCGCTTTCTATCCTCGTTTCGGCGTAGGTTAAAATCATCGGAGGCAAGAAGGGCTTGTTGAAGATAAAGGGCTATCTCAGCATACAAACCACTTCGTTCCCTTCGGATATCCCTGGCGTGAATATAAAAGGTCTCTGATGCTAATGCAGTCTGCCAGTACACGGTCTTATCTGGACGAAAGCTCAGTTCCATTGGATGTCCTCATACACCTCATGTAAAGGCGAATGAATGCCTTTTCGATAGGCGCTCTCGACAGTGCGCTTGATTTCCTCCCATTGTTCGCCGTCCTTGTCGTAGTCTGCACTCCATCGAATCCTCATGTATTCTAAAGCCATGTCTAAGGGCATCTGACTACCTCGAAGCATGTGCGCCTCAATATAGGCGCTCTTGTTGCGCTCTCCCACCGGCACCCTGGGACGCCAGGGCGAAGGGTAGCGCTCCATATTTGCAGTCTCAGCCCCCAGAGCGTAAGCTAGGCCCTCCCAGGCGGCTTCGATAGTTTCGACTTTCTGTGGCGGCTTCTCACTGATGAGGGAATAACCGGGCGTTGGTGGCGCTGCCACTTGGCACCCTTGGGCCTTTAGTTCGATTTTCACATGGCGGCCAAGCCAGAGAACGGTCAAGTTTGTAGACCGAGAAGGCACTTGCTCGTGGATGTAAATATGGCAGTGGTTGCGCACGGTCTTCACAATTTGGGTGTGTGGACAAAGTTGGATGGCCCTATCCGCCATCTCGGTATCGTCAATGTCTATTGCTGCCAGGTTATGCGACGTGGGGCCGAGGATAATGCCGATACCCTTCGCCCCATGCCAGGGGAGAGCCTTGATAGTCTCCAGGGAACGGGGGAGGCTTGTCCAGTCATTTACGATAGGTTTCTTGGGGAGACTTTGATTGTCTAAAGTCAAGGGCATAGTCATGTATCCCGACTGGAAGTATGAGAGGGCTGCTAGATAAAAATCGGTCATAAGGCCACTCCAATAAGCGGAAGCTGGCGGCCGTAAGTTTGACGGGTGTCCTTCAGGTCGATGTAATCTTCAGCAGACACATAGAACCACTCTTGCCAAGGGATAGATTGAAACCGAGTCAGAGGGACGAACCACTCAGGCTCGTCTTCCGAAGTAGCTAGCCACCCCACATCCTCGACCTGGGCTAGGGGTAGCCCATAGCACAAACCCTCGCAGTCGAGTCGAACGATCCACCAGGTGGCTCCCTCTCGCCTAGCATGTTGAAGCACCCTGGGGGGAAGGGATACGTGGTCAACCCTTCGGCGATTCCGGTAGGGCATGGCCAGGACGATTTCGCCCAGTGGGCGGGCTACCACCAGCTTGGCGAGAACGCAGTCTTTTCCCCTCTTGTGCACCACTAGGAGCTTGGGCTGAAAACGTGTCTCAGCCTGCTTCATCGGGACACCCCAATTGGTAAGCGGCCTCGTTTCAGACCTTCTAGCCGGAGGAGGCCCCGAAGGTATGCGGCCTTCGAGACGCCCTCGGCGGCAGCAAGTTCATATAGCAGTTCGTTCTCCGCTGGCGTTAGAACGATGGCGTATTGGATAGTACGGCGGATTCCCACAGGACACCTCCACTCGGTTTTTCTTTACGATAACTGTAAGGCACCGAGTGGGAAGTTATGGGAAGGTTACACGGGAAAAAAGGAAGTTATGGGAAGGTTTGGGGAGAGGGTTTGTTACTGTAGCGGTCTATTGAGTAGACCGGCTTCACCCGCTCGCACTATGGCCCCCAGGGTCTTGGTGCTGATTTTGGTTTGTTTCACGTCCTTTAGCCATTTTGATATTTTCTTCAGCGGATGGCCCATTGCTACTTGAGGTCGAACTATGCTCCATGTATTGCACCAGCGATTGAAAACTGCTGGTTGACTGGGGTAGCGGGCAGACCTTTCCGCCATTGGCTGTGCTGTTTGTTCGGTGGTTGGCTGTTCGGCTTCGTTCCCCCAGGGGTTTGTGCTTTCTTGCGTCTGTAGTACCTCAGTTTCTGCGGGGGCCCCAGTGCCAAGGTGCAATAAGATTGCGTCCCTGGCCTCTGTCCACACAGTTGCCACATCCCTCAGTATGTCCAGGAAATAAGTTTCGACGGCTTGAGATTGTCCACTAAGACACCAAGCCCTCACCATCGTTCTATTTCCCCCCAGGGGCAAAAGGTCAAAGTTTAAGACTGGCCCAAGGAGATGAGTTTGGTAGGCGTTACCCTCATCCCGTCGATATATGGCACGGGTAGCGTGGATCCTGACAAACAGGCATGAGTTGAACCCTGTCCCCCATATGCACGGGCCAAGTAGTATCCTCTGTGCGTCCCCAACATACGGCTGGGCCGTCGCTGCCTCCACCGGTAGAATCTTCAAAGGGGGCGTTTGGAGGTCAAGACCGGTGTACTGTTTCATCCAAGTTGTGAAGTCTCCAGGAGTCCCGTTGACGGGGAAGACCACAGGCAGCTTTAGTAGGGGCCTATCTGACAATTTACACCTCCTGCACGGTGAAAGTGGATTGCCAGGCTCCCAATGGTGCAGGCCATTGGAACTTGCGGGCTTGGCCGAGCCACCTGGCGTTGAACTAATTATAGCACCTTTGTACTTCTGTCCCTACCTCTTAAGGGCAGCGCTTATCAGTCTAGCCGCCTCTTCATCATCTCTCTTCACCACGTGGCTGTAGACGGCCAGGGTAATGCCACTGTGGGCATGGCCTAGTCTCTGGGAAACAGCGGTGATGGGCAGTCCTGCTTCCAGAAGCAAGCTGGCGTGAAGGTGACGCATCCCGTGAGGCGTCAGGTGGGGCAGTCCTAGCTTTTCGCATTGCTCCCTCAAGCCATGTTCCGCCATAGCGGGATTTAGAGGTTGTCCTAGCCTACCTGTGAATACCCGTCCCGTATCCTGCCAGTCAGGGCCAGCCCTCAACCTCAATTCGGCTTGTTTCGCTTTCTGCCTCTTTAGTGCGATAACGGCTTCGGGGGGTAGGGTGATGGTTCTCTCCCCTGCCCTGGTCTTGGGAGGGCCTTCCATCCACTGGCCCCTAATGCGCTGTAGGTTCCGCCGGACGGTGAGGCTTCGTGCCTCCAGGTCTATGTCTTCCCACTTCAGGCCCGTTAGTTCCCCCAGGCGACAGCCAGTGGCGATAGCGGTTATCCAGAGGGGATGTAGCGGGTGGCCTTCGCTCCCTTCCAGGAAAGCGGTTAGCTCCTGGTGACTCCATACTTCTTTTCGTTCTGGCCGGTATCGGGGTTTCAGAAGGCGGTCACTAGGGTTCTGGGATAGCCAGCCCCATAAAACGGCCAGCTTCAGGGCACGGTGAAGGACTAGGTGGGTATGGGACGCTACCCTTGTTCGACTATCTTGGAGCTGGGTATATAGGCGCTGAATGTGAACTGGTTCCAGCTTCGATAAGCGTATTGGGCCTATGGAGCCTCGAATGTAGCGACGGGCGATGTCCTCATACCAGGCCAAAGTTCGAGGCTTCAAGGAAGCACGGCAGTTCTCCAGCCAGGCGTCTAGCAGATCATTGACAGTGCGGCTCCCAGGTGATGGCAGTACACCCGTCATAGCCACCTGCTGGTATAGCGTCTTCAACTTGGCTTTGACTTCTTGGGCTGTCTTCCCGTAGACATGCTTTCGCTTTCCGTGAAGCTGTAGACTCCCCATCCACCTTCCGTCCCCCCTCTGAGTGATGCCAGGGCTTGCCATGTGGTTCTCCTTTCCTCTTTGCCCTGGCCGGTGTTGTCAAAGTGTTGTCAAGGGGTTATTTTAGGTTTATAATTCGGCTGTCGGCGGTCTCAAAAACCGTTGGGGGGCGACTCCCGTGTCGGTTCGAATCCGACCTTCGGCACCACACTAGAGTATCTAGTCTCATGAATTGGTTACGCTATTATTCTCCCTCCCATCAGGGGAGGGAGCTAGAGGGAGGGGGAATTCACCCTCACCTAACCTCTCCCCTCAAGGGAGAGGAATTGTTTAATGGATTTATGTAATATTACACCAGTTAGTTAACAGGAGGCGACACATGCAGCAAGTACCCCCCTATCTTCAGCACTTTCAGGAGCGCGACCCGGAGTTCTGTCAGATGGTGATGGCCCTTCAGCAGAAGATTCGGGCGCCGGGTGCTCTGGATGCCAAGACCAAGGCCCTCATCACCCTGGCCCTGGATACCGCCGGGGGCCATCCCGATGGCGTAAAGAGCCTGGCGGGGAGAGCCCGCTCTCTGGGCGCCAGCGAGGCCGAGATTGTAGAGACGCTACGTCTGGCCTTCATGGTCTCCGGCGTACCCGGCCTGGTGACCAGCCGGGCGGCTTTCGAGACCTAATACCGAAGCTGGAGAGAAAGTCCCAAGAGAGGTATACCAAGATGAAAGGCTGGAAAAAGGGTCTCATTGTAGGTCTCGCTCTAGGGACGCTGGTTGCCCTAGCACGGGCCCGGCGCATCAAAGAAACCGGGGTGTTCCTGGGCGTTCCTTATGACCTGCGCCTGCCCACCCCCGCCGTGCTACGGGAACGCTTCTGGAACCCCAACGACCCCCACCTCCTCACCCCCCACGTCCTGGGCTGGGGATGGTCCATCAACCTCCATGCCCTGGGCCGGATGCTGGGCCTTATCAAGTAGCTTTTTGCCGGGTGGTGTAGCGGTAGCACCGGGGACTTTGGATCCCCTAGCCCTGGTTCGAGCCCAGGCCCGGCAGCCACCAGTTTTTAGCAGAGAAAGGAGCCATAGATGTCCAAAACCATCATCAAATCGGATAAGGTGTTCGACTCCACCAGCCGCGGTTACAACCAAGCCATTCGGGTGGGCAATACCATCTACTGCGCGGGACAGGTGGGCCGGGACCAGGAGGGGAAACCGGTGGGGAAAGGGGACGTGGCGGCTCAGGCGGTACAGGCCTTCGAAAACCTGAAGGCGGTGCTGGAGGCCGCCGGGGCCTCCCTCTCCGACGTGGTTAAGACCACCACCTACGTGGTGAACCGGGATGACCGCGTCAAGATCTCGGAGGTGCGGCGGCGCTACTTCGGGGACGCCCTGCCCCCCAGCACCTTCATCGTGGCTGGCCTGGCCTATCCAGAATTTCTGGTGGAGATAGACGCCACCGCTGTGGTGGATGCCTAAGCCCTCATAAAAATCAGGGCCTCACCCGCCAGACTCGTGGCCTGCCCCTCGAACATAGTTGAGGAGCCCCCCGGCCAGGATGATGTTCACCTGGCGCGGGAAGAGGGCGTGCTGTAGCTCCAGCTCTCGCCCCTGGGAGAGATTGCGGGCCCGCAAATGACGGGAGGCAGGAAGGAGGGAGCGCAGATTCTCTAGCTCTATCTCATCCCCCTGCTCCACCCATTGGTAGTCCTCCTCCTGGACAAAGATGAGGGGCACGATGCCAAAGTTTATCAGGTTGGCAAAGTGGATGCGGGCGAAGGATAGGGCAAGGACGGCCTTGATTCCCAGATACATGGGGGCCAGGGCAGCGTGCTCGCGACTGGAGCCCTGGCCGTAGTTGTGGCCGCCCACGATGAGGCCACCTCCCGCCTCTCGACAGCGGCGGGGGAAGGTGGGGTCGATAGGCTCGAAGACGTGCTCGGCAATGGCGGGGATGTTGGAGCGCAGAGGCAACACCCGGTTTCCGGCGGGCATAATGTGGTCCGTGGTGACATTGTGCCCCACCTTGAGGATTACCTGGCTCCGGATGTGATCGGCCAGCGGATGAGCCCTGGGCAGCGGTTTGATGTTGGGGCCTCGAATTACCTCTATCCTTTCCGGCTCCGGTGAGGGAGGAAGGACCTGAGAGTCATCGATGACGTACTGCCTAGGGGGACGAATGAGGGTGGGAGAGCCCAGGCGTCGCGGGTCGGTGATGACCCCATAAAGGGCGGTGGCTCCCGCCACCTCGGGGCTGGCTAGATAAACTCTATCATCAGAAGTGCCGCTCCGCCCCGGGAAGTTGCGATTGAAGGTTCGCACCGAGACGGCGCCGCTGGGGGGTGCCTGCCCCATGCCGATACAGGGGCCACAGGCCACCTCCAGTATTCTGGCTCCCCCTTGAACCAGGTGCCACAAGCCACTGCTACGAGTCACCGTAGCCATAACCTGGCGGGAGCCCGGGCTGATGGTGAGGCTGGTTTTGGGATGAACCCCCCTCCCCTTAAGGATGTTGGCTACCGCCATCAAGTCTTCATATGAGGAGTTGTTGGAGCTCCCAACGCAAACCTGGGCCACCGGCGTCCCCTCTACATCCCGCACCGGGACGATGTTGTCCGGGCTGGAGGGGCACGCGATGAGGGGCTCCAAAGAAGAAAGGTCGATGTCCAGCACATCGTGATAGATGGCATCCCGGTCGGCCCTTAGCGGCTGCCAGGCTTCCCGCCTCCCTTGGGCGGCCAGCCAGGCTCTCGTTCTTAGGTCGCTGGGGAAAACGGTGGTGGTAGCCCCCGTTTCCGCCCCCAGGTTGGCGATGGTGGCCCGCTGGGGAACGCTCAGGGTGGCCACTCCCTCCCCACCAAACTCCAGGATCCTTCCCACTCCGCCCTTCACCGAGATACGACGCAAAACCTCCAAGATGATATCCTTGGCAGCGACCCATGGTTTGAGTCTACCCCGCAGCCGAACGAGAAGAATGTGGGGCATGGTGAAATGGAAGGGGGCCCCTGCCATGCCCACCGCCACCTCCAGGCCGCCCGTGCCGATGGCGATCATGCCCAGAGCGCCCGCCATGCACGTGTGACTGTCCGCCCCCAGAAGGGTATGGCCCGGCGCCCCAAACCTCTCCAAATGAACCTGATGGGAGATGCCATTTCCGGGTCGAGAGTAATGGACTCCGTATTTGGCCGCCATCGTCTGCAGGAAAATGTGGTCATCGGCGTTCTCGAAGCCCGTCTGGAGCATATTGTGGTCCACATAGCTGACAGAGAGCTTAGCCTTCACCCGCTGGAAGCCAAGAGCCTCGAACTGGAGGTAGGTCATGGTTCCCGTGGCGTCCTGGGTCAGCGTCTGATCGATGGAGATGGCAACCTCTTTTTCGGGCACCATCTCCCCCTCCACCAGATGTTGGCCGATGATCTTGTGTGCGATGTTTTGTCCCATCAGTAACCTCCTCAGGCACTGTCGCAGCGCGATTTAGTTGCTTTCACCATAACACAGAGGCTTTTGGGAAACAACCTCCGCCGAAGAGAATGTTATCTTCTGCCCACCCGCCCGGGAATTGCGTCTCTGAACGAGGCGTGGCGGGAGCACGCCAAACCCATCTAAAAGGGGGCCCTTTGAAACCCCAGTTGTTGAACGGTCTTCTTGGACAAGTTCAATTCCTTGACTAGAGGGGGAGGCTATGATAAACTTTAAACGTTGTCAAAAACAGTCCGCAGATTTGGGCTCCAAGAAGACGTGTTTGTTGGGGGAAGAAGTTCGAACACTACCTCCGTGTCGGAGCGGCAGGGTGAGCGGCGGAGCGTCGCTGACGTTGCAAGCTCCCCGCATAATTTTCATTTCCCAAAAGTGCGGCGGGAGACAACGCACCCGGAGTCTTGCCACCGTTTTCTAGCTTCTTAAAGGGAGGTTAGCCAGGTGTCCAAATTTATCGCATCAGCGGCCATTCGGGGGGGCCAAGAGATTGTTAAGGAGGCGGATCAGCTGCTCAAAGAGACCCTAGAAAAATACGGCCCGGAGCAGAAAGTGGGCTTTGCCAACACCGCCTATTATCTACCGGTTATCTATGCCTATACCGCCCATAAGGTGGAAAAACTAGGAGATATGATCCAGCCTATGGAGCAGGCCAAGGCCCTCCTCCCGCGCCGAATGCCCACGGAAAAGCTGTGGCTTCCTTATTTGGGGGAGACACTGGACGCTGGCGTGGCCACCCTCTTCGCGGAAGAGATAATCTCTGGGGTCCGCCACGTCATGGGAGTTCAGCCGGAAAAGCAGAATGGATACACCTATAACGGTCCCATCGATGACATCCAGCTTCGAACCTGGGGCATCCAACTGGTAGACGGCCGCATGCCCGGTTTCGCCGCCATAGTGGGACGGGCTAAGACCAACGCCATCGCCGTCAAGATAGTGCGAGAGCTTCAGCAACGCAACATTCTTATTTTCCTCAGTGGCAATGTTAACGGCAAGGGTATCGTAGAACAACTTTTGGAAGAAGGGGTGGAGTTGGGCTACGACACCTTCACCGTCCCCTTCGGTTCGGATACCATCTCCGCCATCTACGCCCTGGGCTTCGCCGCCCGTTCCGCCCTCACCTTCGGCGGCATGAAACCGGGCCAGGCCAAAGACGTGCTTTTGTACAACAAGAATCGAGTCCATGCCTTCGTTCTGGCTCTGGGGGAGGTGGACGACCTGAAATACGCCACCGCCGCCGGCGCCATCACCTACGGCTTCCCCACCATCGCCGATACCGTCATTCCCAACATCATGCCTACGGGAATCACCAAGTACGAGCATGTGGTGAGTATGCCCTTCGATGACATCCCGGGCAATGATGATATGGAGCGAGCGGAGCGGCTGATTCAGCGATGCATCGAGGTTCGGGGGCTGAAGCTCCAGATAACCAAGGTTCCCATCCCCGTGTCTTACAGCGCCGCCTTCGAGGGAGAGCGGATACGCCGCGGCGACTACCAGGTGGAGTTTGGCGGCCGGGGGGGGGTCACTTTTGAACTCCTCCTCTCTAAAAAGCTGGACGAGGTGGAGGACGGCAAAATAACCGTAGTGGGGCCAGATCTGGATGCCATGCCTGTGGACAGCAACCAGCCGCTGGGCGTCGTGGTGGAAGTGGCCGGACGCAAGATGCAGAAGGACTTTGAACCGGTGCTGGAACGTCAAATCCACCACTTCGTCAACATGGCGGAGGGGGTGCAGCACATCGGCCAGCGGGACATCCCCTGGATTCGCATCCACAAGAACAGCGTCGCCCGAGGCTTCCGTCTGCGTCACTTTGGGGATATCCTTTACGCCCGCCTCCACGCCGACTTCGGCGCCATCGTAGATAAGGTGCAGGTTACCCTCTACACCAAGCAAGACAAGGTTCGCGAGCTGCGAGAGCAAGCCCGCCAGGTCTACAACGAGCGCAACGAGCGGGCGGCCAACCTCACCGATGAATCGGTGGATACCTTCTATAGCTGCACCCTGTGCCAGTCCTACGCTCCCACCCACGTCTGCATCATCAACCCGGAGCGAGTAGGACTCTGCGGGGCCTACAACTGGTTGGACTGCAAGGCCTCCTACGAGATCAACCCCACCGGCCCCAACCAGCCAGTGCCCAAAGGCGCTGTCATCGACGAGTCTAAGGGGGAATGGGAGGGCTCAAACCGTTTTACCTATCAGCATTCGCAGCAACAGGTAAACCGCATGACCCTTTACTCTCTCATGGACGCCCCTACCACCTCCTGTGGCTGCTTCGAGTGCATAATGATGATTATCCCCGAGGCCAACGGCGTGATGATCCTCTCTCGGGACGATCCCAGCATGAGTCCGGTGGGGATGACCTTCTCCACACTGGCCGGCATGGCCGGCGGGGGCCTCCAGACCCCAGGCGTCATGGGCCACGGTAAGTTCTATATCCTAAGTAAAAAGTTTATCCCTAAAGAGGGCGGCTTCAAACGGGTGGTGTGGATATCCAGTAATCTCAAGGAGGAGTTGGCCGAGGGCATCAAAGAGGTTTGTCAGCGGATAGGCGAGCCGGACCTCATGGACAAGATCGCCGATGAGCGCGTGGCCACCACTGTAGAAGACCTGGTTGCCTTCCTGGAAACGAAAGAACATCCCGCCTTGTCTATGGAGCCCATCATTCAGTAACTATGACCAAGGATAACATAAAACCGAGGTTCGGTACGAACAAGGGTCGTTTTCGCGACCCTTGTTCCATGTTGCGGGAAAGAGGGAGCGAGTATGCCACCTGTAGAAACACCGGTTGAGAAATGGGCAGGCAAAATTCATGAGGTGAACCTGGGAGGAGACGCCAGACGCTTGGTGGTGGGGGGAGAGACTACCCTACCCTTTCTCCACTTCGAGGGTGCCATCCCCCATCCCCCGGCGGTGGCCGTGGAGGTACAGGATCGCCCCCCCGCAAGCTGGGCTCCTGAACTGAGGGCTTCTTGGGGAGAAGCCATGGAGGATCCCGCTTCTTGGGCCAAAAAGGCGGTAGAATACGGCGCCGACCTTATTGTCCTCTATCTAAGCAGTGCTCACCCCGATGACCAGAACACCGGCCCCCAGGAGGCCAAGAAAACAGTAACCCGCGTCCTCTCCACCGTAGACGCCCCCCTTATCATCCTCGGGCCTGGTATCGCGGAGAAAGACAACGAAGTGCTGGTGGCCGCCGCCGAAGCGGCCGCTGGCCGAAGGGTGGCCCTGGGATTCTGTGAACAAAAGAACTACCGCACCATCATCGCTGCCTGCATGGCCAACAACCACGTGGCCGTAGCCAAAACCCCGGTGGAGATTAACCTGGCCAAGCAGCTTAACATCCTCATCTGCGATATGGGCCTTGCCCCAGATTCCATACTCATGGACCCCACCACCGGCGCCCTGGGATATGGCCTGGAGTATACCTACTCGGTGATGGAGCGTCTTCGCTTGGCTGGCCTTCAAGGCGATAAAATGGCCGCCATGCCCATGTTCTGCACGGTAGGAGAGGAGGCATGGCGCCAGAAAGAGGCCAGGGCAACGGAAGGCATACCCGCCGCCTGGGGAGATATAGCCACCCGGGCTCTACGCTGGGAGGAACTAACGGCCATGACACTCCTCTTGGCCGGGGCCGACGTGGTGGTGTTACGTCACCCCCAGGTGGTGCAGCGGATAAAAGCCACTATCCAGAAGCTTATGACAAAAGAATAGATAGAACACGGAACGAGGAGGCGAAACCCATGGCTCTAACAGGCATCGAGATTTACAAACACCTGCCGAAGACCAACTGTAAGGAGTGCGGCCAGCCCACGTGCCTCGCCTTTGCCATGAAGCTGGCCCAAAAGGGAATCGAACTCTCCAAATGCCCCCATGTCTCTCCCGAGGCCGCGGCGGCCCTGGAGGCTGCCGCCAAACCCCCCATGCGCCTGGTGACGATAGGAGTGGGAGACAAAAAGCTGGAAGTGGGCAACGAAACGGTTCTCTTCCGCCACGAGAAAACCTTCCTCAACCCCACCGGCATCATGGTGCGCGTCGCTGACAACCAACCCGCCGCGGAAGTAGAATCCCTGGTGGCAGAGGTGGCCAGTTATAGTCTGGAAAGAGTGGGCATGGAGTTGCGCCCTAACGGTTTTGCCGTAGACAACCGCTCTCACAATCCCTCCTCCTTCGCCCAGTGCGTCGCTACCATTCGGGCCAAATCGCAGCTACCCCTTGTCCTCATATCCCAAGACCCCTCGGCCCTGGAGACGGCTTTAGAAAAGGTAGGCCAGGAGAGACCCCTCATCTACGCCGCCGATAGCCACAACTCCGAGGGCGTCATAAAGCTGGCCAAGAAGTACCAATGCCCCCTGGCTATCCGCGCCGAAGACGGTCTGGGCCAACTGGCCGAGCTGTCAGACCTGGCGGCCAAAGCAGGAGTGGAGGACATCGTCCTCGACCCCGGCACCCGAGGCTTTGCCTCCTCTCTAGAGGCCTTGACGCAGATTCGTCGCCTGGCCCTAAAAAAGAACTTCCGACCCTTGGGCTACCCGGTAATTACTTTCCCCGGCGAAGGGGCAGCGACGCCGGAGGAGGAGGTCCTCCTGGCCGGAGAACATGTGGCCAAGTACGCCAACATTATCGTTCTGGATCACTTTTCCCCTGGTCACGCCTACCCGCTCCTCACCTTAAGGCAGAATATCTACACCGATCCTCAGAAGCCAATTCAGGTGTCCCCCGGCATGTACACCATCGGCAGCCCGCGAGACAACAGCCCTCTCCTCATCACCACCAACTTCTCCCTTACCTACTTCTCCGTGGCCGGAGAGGTGGAGGCCAGTGGGTTCCCCTCCTGGCTTCTCATCGCCGACACCGAAGGCCTTTCCGTTCTGACTAGTTGGGCAGCCGGAAAGTTTGATGCCGAGAAGATCGCCAAAACAGTAAAGGGCTTTAACGCCCAGGACTCAGTGCGGCACCGCAAACTAATCATCCCCGGCGCCGTAGCCGTGCTGCGCGGAGAGTTGGAGGACGAGCTATCCGGATGGGAGATCATGGTGGGACCTCGGGAGGCGGTGGACATCGGCGGCTTCCTAAAACGGGTATGGGCCAACTGAGCGACATTATCACAGGCGGCCTCACCCTAAACATATGGAACCGGGAAAGAAAAGGTAATCCCTTGCCGCAAATAAAGATGGCGCCCAGAGGTCTTGCCCATGGTTAAGGTCACCTTTCTACCCAGCCTAGCTACTACCGCGGTGCCGGTGGGCACCCTGCTGGTGGACGCCGCTGCCGAGGCGGGGGTGCCTCTAGAGATGCCCTGCGGCGGCCAGGGACGCTGCGGCCGCTGTCAGGTCAAGGTAGAGGGGAAGGTATCCCGGCGAGAGAACCTCCATCTCACCCCCCAGCAAATAAAAGAGGGCTGGGTTCTCGCCTGTGTTGCCCGGGTGATGGGGGATGCGTCGGTAACCATACCTTCCCGCCGGGAGCAGGAAAAGGTCATTATAGAGAGTGCTGCCAGTCGCAAAGCGGCGGCTCTGCGTCCAGAATGGCCCATCCATCCCATCGTCCGCCAGATATATCTGGAGCTTCCCCATCCCACCCTGGAAGACAATGCCTCGGACCTGGAGCGATTGCGTCGCGTCCTGACCCAACAGGAGGGCATCGCAGACCTCAGGGTGCCCCTTCCTCTCTTGCAGCGTATGGCAACCCTTCTTCGCCAGGAAGAATATCGGGTAACCGCCATACTGGAGACAGACACCGGAGCCAGCGCTCGCCTCCTGGACCTAATTCCCGGCCGGAAGGAGGGACCTCTATGGGCCTGTGCCGTAGATATTGGCACCACCACTATATGGGTCTACCTGGTGAACCTTCTCAACGGCCGCTTGGTAGACCAGGCAGCCTCCTTCAATAAACAGATTTCCTGCGGCGAGGACGTTATATCTCGCATTGTCTACAGTCAGCGGGGCCAAGGCCTGGCGCACCTTCAGCACCTGGTAGTAGAGACCATCAACGACCTGCTGGCCGAACTGGCCCAGAGGCACTCCCTGGATACGGCCCAGATATATGAGATGGTGGCCGCGGGCAACACCATAATGACCCACCTCTTCCTGGGTCTGCCTTCCCGTAATCTTCGGGAGGAGCCTTACGTCCCCACCGCCACCTCCTTTCCCCCCCTGGTCGCGGGAGAGGTGGGCTTGAACGTCAACCCTCTGGCCGCCGTTCACTGCCTGCCGGCGGTAGCCGCCTACGTGGGAGGCGACATCAGCGCTGGGGTGCTCAGCTCCGGCCTGCACAAGAAGGAGAACCTGACCCTCTTCCTGGATGTGGGCACCAACGGCGAAATAGTGCTGGGCAACGCCGAATGGCTCATGACCTGCGCCTGTAGCGCCGGGCCGGCCTTCGAAGGCGCCGGGGTCGCTTGCGGAATGCGCGCCACGGCCGGGGCCATTGACGACGTACGCGTCAACTCTTTGACCCTGGAGCCCACCATTAAAGTCATGGGCAACGTCGCCCCCCGGGGCATCTGTGGCTCGGGGATGATCTCCGCCCTGGCGGAGATGCTAATCACCGGAGTAGTAACTAAAGCTGGACGTATCGATGTGGACTGGGTGACGGAGCGCATGGCGGGACGAAGCCGGGCCCGGGTGGGAGACCATGGCCCAGAGTACGTGCTAGTATGGGCCAAGGACTCGGCCACGGGCCAGGACATCCTTCTCAACCAGGTGGACATCGATAACCTGGTACGCACCAAAGGGGCCATCTACGCCGGAATAAGAGTGCTCGCTCAAAGCATCGGTATCGACCTATCCCAGGTAGAAGAGGTGCTCATCGGCGGCGCTTTCGGGCAACACATCAATATCGAAGAGGCCATTCAAATTGGCCTCCTTCCCGACCTTCCCTGGGAGAAATTCAAGTTTATGGGTAACACCTCCGCTCGAGGTGCCTACTATGCTCTGATCTCGCGACAAGCACGGAGCAAAGTTAAGGAGATAGCCTCCAAGATGACCTATAAAGAGCTCATCGCCGATAACACCTTCATGAACGAGTTCACCTCAGCTCTTTTCTTGCCCCATACCCAACTGGAGGACTTCCCCACCGTCAAAGCCCTCCTGAGAGATCATCAGGGGACCGGAATCAACGCTTAGCATATAAATCGGGTAGGAAGCGCGGGTAGAAACCGTGAGGAGGTAAACATGATCGTCATCGGAGAATGTATCCACATCGTCTCAAAGCAAGTGAAGACCGCCATCGAGAACAAGGACAAGCGCTTCATTCAGGAGCTAGCCTTACGACAGGCAGAAAAGGGAGCCAACTACCTGGACCTGAACATTGGACCGCAGCGACGCGGCGGCCCGGAGGTCATGACCTGGATGGTGGACACGGTACAAGAGGTGACCGATACCTCCCTGAGCCTGGATACCACAAACCGCGAGGCCATGGAGGCGGGACTGGCCCGATGCAAGGTCCGGCCCCTGGTTAACAGCACCGATGCCACACCAGAGCGTTTGGCGGCCATGATGCCCCTGGCCGCCAAGTATAACGCCAACATCATCGCCCTAACCCTGGCCGGCTCGGGCCTTCCCTCCAGCGCCGACGCCCGGGTGCAACTGGCCCTGGAAGCCATCGTACCCGCTGCCCTGGAGAACGGTGTAAATATGGCGGACATCTTCCTGGACCCCCTGGTGTTGACCATCAATGGCAACCAGGATCAGGTGCAACCCACCATCGAGGCCATGCGCTTTTTTAAGCTAATGAGCGACCCCCCACCCCTGACTACTTGTGGCCTATCCAATATCTCCAGCGGCGCCCCTCCTCACCTGCGGCCCCTCCTGCACCGTGTTTTTCTCCCTATGATGCGGGGGGCGGGGCTGGACTCTGCCATCTGCGACCCCCTGGATGACGAGCTTATGGCAGTGAGACGCATCCTGGAAACCCGGGACGCCTCTACCGCCAAAGGCAGGCTGTACCTATCCATCTATGATAGCTATGCCGCGGGGCAGACAGCAGACATCAGCAGCGTGGACACCTCCGATCCGGAGCTGCGAGATATAGTCAAAACCATTGAGGTATTGGAAAACAAGTGGATTTACGCTCACTCATATTTGCAAACGTAGACTAAGGATGGTCTACTTTAAGGACATGGCTGTGTCCCGCCACCATCTGATCAACTTTGGGGGAGCCATCTGTCCCCAAAATCAACTAGGTGTTTTGGCCTATTGACAGACGGCTTCTGTGCCTCCATAATAGGCTTGAGGTTATGGTTTCCAGTTGCGGTCAGACCACAGACCTGAGCGGATGCCAGGGGAAAGTTCCAGGCTATGGATGACGAGGTTGGGACCAAAGACACAATCTTTGAGGAAAGGAGGTCATCCATGAGTCTGGCAGACAAGATGCTGCGGTGTATGGAATGTGGGCAAACCTTCGCCTTCACCGTCGCCGAGCAAGAGTTCCATGAGTCCAGGGGCTATACTAACGAGCCCAAGCGCTGCCCCACGTGCCGAGAGGCCCGACGAGGTCAGCGCGGTCTCAACAGTAGGTCTGATAGCTACAGTTATCGGGCACAACGGGAGATGTATCCGGCGGTCTGTGCGTCCTGCGGGAAAGAAACCGAAGTTCCCTTCCAGCCGCGGCAAGGTCGCCCTGTGTATTGTAGCAACTGCTTCTCTCGGTCAAGACCCACTACTATGGGTAGGCGATAACGAGAAGTAAAGGGGACAAAAAAGAGGGCGGCCCCTTCGGGGCCGCCCTCTTAATATGTTCTCCCCCCGGCTGAAACTGGGTTTTCACCTCGCCCGAGAGGGAGTTCCTCGGCTTTTAGGAGGCGGGGAGCAGGCGGTCCACAGCCCTCTCCCCATCTTCCTTGCCTCCTCCTCCAGTCGAGACAGCTCTCCCCGCCGCTTCACATCGGGAGGGTAAGCTCGGGCTCTCGCATAACCATGGCGTACCAACTCGCCGTTGACGAAGAGGCCATCCACATAAACATAGCGCAACAACCGCCCGTAGCGATCGGTGTCGGATGTGTCTTTATCCAGGGCAACCCGTTTGCCTGCCACCAGTCTCTCATTGGCCGCCGTGGCATCGTCGGCGTAGCACGCTTTGCCTTGCATCTCCGGGGCGTCCATTCCGATGTATCTCACCCGGGCCCCACCTTCCACAACGATGGTGTCGCCATCCACCACCCTCACCACCATCGCGCCCTGGGCAGGCCGACAGCCGCTCAAAAGAAAGACCAGGGCAAGGATAAGGGCAGCTCGTTTCAACCTTCGTCCCCCAACGGGTCACGGATTAGGAAGGAAATCCTTCACGTTAAGGTGCATCATCCCACCGCCATCACGCTCCCGCCCAAAGCTATAAACCACATCCAGGTACGGGGTCACTTCAGAGACATACCGGCCCATGTGGAAAGCCATGGCCGGCCAGGTGACACGACCACCCCGCACTTTAAGACGCAGATGCTCCCCCAACCCCCCCAGCGCCCGGGTTTCCAGCACCTGAAGCCGTCGGCTGAGGAAGGTGGGAACGTCGTTCCCCGGGCCAAAGGGAGCTAGGGACTCTAGGAGAGGAATGAACCTGCCGTCCAGGTAGCTCAGCTCCACTTGGGCATCGATAGCCAGGCGGGGCCTCAGGTCTACTCCCACCAGGCGCTCCCCGGCCAACTCCAGAAGATGCTGATGGAAGGCGGAGATATTGCAGGTAGGGATGGTAAAGCCAGCCGCCTGAGCGTGGCCGCCAAAACGAAGCAGCAGGTGACCGCAACCATCGATGGCACTACCGATATTGAACTCTGGTATACTGCGGGCGCTACCGCGACTCACCTCGGGGCCCACCTCTATAACCACCGTTGGGCGATAGAACTCCTCCGCCAGTTTGCCCGCCACGATGCCAGCGACCCCAGCACGGTAGTTGTCCTGGGCGACCAAGAGAAGCGGCGCCTGAGGAAGAAGGGGCACTACCTGTTGCCGAGCCTGAGCCAGAAGCGCTCCCGTGAGCTCCTGCCGCTCCCGGTTCTTGCCATCTAGCAACCGCGCCAGGCGCTCTGCCTCATCGTGATCCTGAGTCGCCAAAAGGTTATAGCTGAGGAGGGCGTGATCCAGACGTCCGGCGGCGTTCAGGCGAGGCCCCAAGACGTAGGAGATAGCCTCGGTGTCCACCTCCCCTCCCTTCAGGCGCGCCGCATCCGCCAAGGCGGACAGCCCCAACCGACGGAGACGGTTAACCACCTTCAGTCCCCTTCTTACCAGATAGCGGTTTTCCCCCAGCAGTGGCGCCGCATCCGCCACCGTACCCAGGGCCACCAGGTCAAGAACCTCTTCATCATCCATCTCCCGCCCCAGGTGAAGGTGAAGGGCCTGAAGCAGCTTGTAGGCCACCCCGACCCCGGCCAGCTCTGCCATCGCCTGGGGCGTGCCCGGGGCCCTGGGGTTAACGGCGGCCACCGCTGCCGGAGCCACCGGAGGGAGGCGGTGATGGTCCGTGATTATGACCTCCAACCCCAAACGGCGGGCATATTCCACCTCAGCCACGGCGGTCATACCACAGTCCACGGTGACCACCAGAACCACTCCCTGGCCATGGAGGGCCTCTAGAGCCGCCTGGTTGAGGCCGTAGCCCTCTCGCTGGCGGTGGGGCAGATAGGGTACAACGGTGCCCCCCAAACGAGAAAGGCCCTGCACCAAAAGGACGGTGGCCGTGACGCCATCGGCGTCGAAGTCGCCGTAGACGGCGATGGTCTCCCCCTTCGCCAAGGCCTGGCAAACCCTCTCCACCGCTTTCTGCATACCAGGAATGGCAAAGGGGTCCCCGGCGAGACGCTCATCGGCGGCCAGGAAAGTCTCAAAGTGACGGGGGTCGGTGATGCCCCGATTGTAAAGGAGGCGAACCAAAAGGGGATGAAAAGAAGTGTCGGGAAGGGGACTGGGCAGGCGAAGCTGCCAGCGAGTGTCCTTCACCCCAGGCTATCCTCATAGCGGCGGAAGATGAGGCTGGAGTTGTGGCCGCCAAAACCCAGGGCATTGGACATGGCCACCGTCACCGAGACTGGGCGGGCCTCATGAGGGACGTAGTCCAGGTCGCAGTCCGGATCTGGCGTATCCAGGTTTATGGTAGGAGGGATGAAGCCATGCTGGATAGCAAGGACACAGACGATGGCCTCCACCGCCCCCGCCGCCCCCAGGAGGTGGCCCGTCATAGACTTGGTGCCGCTGATGGGGATGTGGTAGGCGTGCTCTCCAAAAACCCTTTTGATGGCCGCCGTCTCTTCCTTGTCTCCCAGGGGAGTGGCAGTGGCATGGGCGTTGATATAGTTTACGGCCTCTGGCTCCAGACCTGCCTTGCGCAGCGCCAGACACATGGCCCGCGCTCCGCCGTCACCGCCCTGAGCAGGCTGGGTGATATGATAGGCGTCTCCCGCCGCCCCATAGCCCACCACCTCGGCCAGAATAGGAGCGCCGCGGCTTCGGGCGAAGTCCAGATTCTCCAGCACCAGTACCCCAGCCCCCTCGCCGATGACAAAGCCGTCCCGCTCCTGGTCGAAGGGCCGGGAGGCCTTTTGGGGCTCGTGGTTACGAGTGGAAAGAGCCCGGGCGGCACTGAAACCGGCCACCCCAATGGGGGTTATGGGAGCCTCGCTCCCCCCAGCGACCATTCCTAAGGCATGGCCACTTTTGATGAGCTCGTAGGCCACCCCGATGGCATCGGAGCCGCTGGCGCAGGCAGAGGTGGTGCAGAAGTTGGGGCCCTTGGCCCCCAGGGCGATGGACACCTGACCGGAGGCCATATCGGTAATCATCATGGGCACCAGAAAGGGGCTCACCCTCCCCGGCCCCTTGGTAATCAGCACCTGAATCTGCTCAGAAAGGGTGGCCAGGCCACCGATGCCGCTGCCGATGATGACGCCGATGTTCTCGGCCTGATGGTCATTCAGGGGAAGGCAGGCGGCGGACACCGCCTCTCGGCTCGCCACCACGGCAAACTGAACAAAGCGATCCATACGCCGCGCTTCCTTACGGTCCAGATAGACGGTGGGCTCGAACCCCTTGACCTCGGCGGCGAAGCGGCTGTCAAAGCCGGTAGCGTCGAAAAGGGTGATATAGTCCACACCGGAACGACCAGAGATTACCCCCTGCCATAGAGAAGTCACATCTAGCCCTAGGGGACTTATGGCTCCCAGGCCGGTAACCACCACCCGGTTCATAGGTTTCTTGACGTCACCACAGATGAGTCTTCTTGACCACCTATTACTATGACGACTCCAGACTCCTAAGATAGGCCTCGGGACTGGTGACATCTTTAAGGAGGTCTCTCACCCGTTGGAGAGCAGACACAGGGATCTTCCCCGCCTTAATGCGCTTCTTCAGCTCTCCCCAGCCCATGGTGGTGTTGGCATAAAGACTGGCCATGTTGCTATAGAACTCCTCGATGGGTAAGGCGGTAGGCAGAACCGTATGCAGGAAATCGAAGAGCTCGTAGTTCATGGTCACCAACTCTTGGAGCTTCTCCTGGAAGAAGATAGTGCCGGGAAGGGGGGTGAGGATAGTGAAGGTAGGAAAACAAATTTTCATGCGCCTCACATAGTCGATGAGGGCCTCGAAGTCCAGCTTGCTCCACTGAGGATCCACGATGAAAGAGCCCCACATATCCACCCCGTAGCGGTGAAGGACATCCATCGCCCGCTCATTGATCTCCACCGTAGTTCGCTTGTTGACGCTGACCAGCTCCTCCTGACGGAACTTCTCAAAGCCCACCAGCACCGCCGAGAGGCCAATCCCAGCCCACTTCTTGATGACGTCGGGACGTTTGGCAATGGTGTCGGCCCGGGCCTGCATCCAGTAGCGGGCCTTGATGCCCGCCTCCTTGATTAGGTGGTGCAGGTGCTCCGCCCTCCTTACGTTCTGGAGAAAGTTATCGTCCACGAAACAGACCGTATCTGACTTCACCCTCTCCAGGTCTTCCAGTACCTTTTCCGGTGTACGGAAGCGGCACTTCCCCTGATGAAACATCCACACCGAGCAGAAGGTGCAACGGAAGGGGCAGCCCCGAGCCGTTTCCACCACGTAGGGGTTCTCCCAGAAGTGGAAGTGATAGTGCTCGCGGTATTGATCTGTTAAGTAGCGGGCAGGCAAAGGCAGGCTGTCCAAATCGTGGGCGGGAATCCGCACCCTGGTAGCGATGCTCTCCCCATCTCTTCGGAAACAAAGACCAGGAATAGCCGTCAAATCCTCGTGGCTCTCCAGGGCTTGGATGAGCTCTCGGAAGGTGCTTTCCCCCTCGCCAATGACGATGACATCCACCCAGGGGATTTGGAAGTCCTGTGGGCACAGGCTGGCATGGACTCCCCCCACTACGGTGATGATCTCCGGATCCAGTTCCTTTACCTCACGACAGATTGCCTTCATGCGGGGTACATCGGTGGTGTAGCCGGTCGTCCCTATCACCTGGGGACGGAAGGAGGCCAGGGCGGCCTCTAAGGGAGTGGGGTCTACCCTCAGGTCAAGAATTTTCACCTCGTGCCCCGACACCGCGGCGGCGATAATCTCAAGAGCCAAAGGCTCCGTGCGCACCAGAGAGGTGTACCCCACCATCTTGTGGCTGCTATTGGGTTGAATAAGAAGAATCCTCATTATTCCACTCCTCGAATAGGTGCTTGCAACCCTACCAACAATGGGGAAAAGCGGGATAACTGGCCTTAAGTATATCACGACCTGGTCAAGAACTGAAGCCCTCCGTATTCACTCATGTAAAATGTTACCGGATGGGGTATGGTTCACTCAACTAGAAATGTTACTGAGGGGGATCATGCCGAGCGATGACAGGATGACCGTAGATGAACGAAGGAAGTACCTCAAACTAGTGGCACCGCGGTAC
>JACPEP010000014.1 GCA_016183425.1 Chloroflexota bacterium | reverse complement strand
TACCGCGGTGCCACTAGTTTGAGGTACTTCCTTCGTTCATCTACGGTCATCCTGTCATCGCTCGGCATGATCCCCCTCAGTAACATTTCTAGTTGAGTGAACCATACCCCATCCGGTAACATTTTACATGAGTGAATACGCGGAGTTGCTTTCTATTCATCGGCCCGATATAATGGCATCGCTATCATGACTTTTTGGCCGAAGAGGAAATTATTACGGGGCTCCTAGCGAAAAGGAGCCTTATTTGTGGGGCAGAACTCCCAAATTGGGCATATCAAATTGGCCATCAATTAAGAGTTTGGGAAGTTCCGGACAGGTCTCGTTACCTCGCTGAACCCATTAAGGAGGAAGTGTTTCAGTGAAAATCTGGAACAAAGGGGGTGCGTCCTTATTTCGAAGCTACCAAAGGATACTCCCCTCCTCCTCAACCACGGGTACATACAGGGCAAGTTGTGCCCAGGCTGGCGTAACCCTATCTCTGAAGGCACCAGCCTCATGGCGGCCGGCTGCCAGGAGTTGGGCAGCAAAAAACGGAGGCTTTCTTCAGCGATCCCTGGAAATGGCACCTGGGGTATTGACATGGGTGGTGGTCACCTCTCTGGTGTGGGGAGCGCTGCTTATCCCGCTACCTTTGGCATGGTTTGTCATCGCCTTCGATTTCTACTGGCTGGTTCGATCGGTGAGCACTGTGCTGTACGCCGGGATGGGGATGCTGAGAGTGCGCAGGGACGCTAAAATAGATTGGTTTGCTGAGTATCAAAAGGAGTTGCGAGGGGGAAGGGTGGGTATTCCCTGGAGTCATATCCACCATGTGGTGGTCATCCCCAACTTCAACGAGAAAATCCAGAAACTGCACCTCACTCTGGAACATCTGGCCCGACAGCCGCTGGCTTTGAGGCAGATAACGGTGGTGTTGGCCATGGAGGAGAGAGAGGAGGGGGCCTTCGCCAAGGCCAGTGCTTTACAGAAGGAGTTCCAGGCACATTTTGCCCATTTTTTCTGTACCTTTCATCCCGCCAATCTTCCCAGAGAGGTCAAAGGCAAATCGGCCAACGAGGCTTGGGCTGCCCGATGGGCGAAACGCTTACTGGTTGATGAGATGAAATATCCTCTGGATCACCTGACCATTACCAGCAGCGACGCCGATTCTTTGTTCCATCCCCAGTATTTCAGGTGTCTTACCTACAAGTTCAGCACCGACCCCAACCGCTACCATAAGTTTTGGCAAGCACCCATCTTTCTGCACAATAACCTTTGGGAGGTGCCCATGCCGCTGCGGGTGGTGAGCTCTCTCTCCAGCATTCACTTCCTTTCCGAGCTGTGCAAAAGACGCCACTCACTCTTTCCCCAGTCCACTTACAGCCTCAGCCTAAGGATGGCCGATGAGGTAGACTATTGGGACCCAGATGTTATCCCAGAAGATTGGCATATGTTCCTTAAGTGCTTCTTCCGCCTGGGAGCCATGGTGGAGACGGAACCCATCTTTCTGCCCATCGGCAGTGATGCTGTCCAGTCTACCACCTACTGGCGGACGCTGACCAGTCGCTACTTCCAGGCCCAGAGACACGCCTGGGGGGCAGTGGATATTCCTTATGCGGTGAGGGAGTTCCTCGACCGTCCGGAGGTCCCGATGTTGCCGGCCCTAAGACGGATCTGGGCGGTGATGGAAAATCACCTCCTCTGGTCTACCCATTGGTTCATGCTTACTTTGGGGGCGGGAATTCCTACTCTGCTGGCGCCTGCCCTGGCTCGGCTGACCCCCTGGGGCGGACTTACCCAGTTGAGCAACTGGATCCTAATGATTTGTCTTATTCCCTTGGCTTGCATCATTCTGTGGGATACCCTTCTTCGGCCTCCCCTTCCTCCTCATTTTCCGTGGTGGCGGTTGCCCTTTGTTTATCTCCAGTGGCTTTCCTTACCATTGACCAGCTTATTTCTGGCTACCCTCCCCGCCGTGGACGCTCAGACCCGATTGATGGTTAGGAAATATATCGAGTACCAGGTAACAGAGAAGGTTTAAATCCCCCATGGGGTGAAACATCTACACGCCACCCCTCCTCGCACGGGAGAACTAGAAACCGAGTGCCCCCCTCCAACTCTCGCACCAGGATAGCATGACACGGGCCAGACAATGTGCTATCTTGGGATAGGCTAGGCTTTTGAGCAGAACGGGCGACCAGAATTGATTCTTCCCAAGAGTGCCGACGTCGTTATCATCGGGGCGGGGGTGGTGGGATGCAGCATTGCCTACCATCTGGCGAGGGAAGGGTGCCGGGATGTAGTGGTTCTGGAGAAGGACATTATCGGCAATGGCACCACGGCTCGGTGCACCGGCGGCATCCGGCTGCAAATGACCTCGGAGGTGGACATACTGATGTCTCAGCTCTCGCTGGAGTTCTTTGAGAACTTCTCCGCTGAGATGGGCAACGATCCCGAGTTTCGCCAGGTGGGGTATCTTTTTTTGCTGGGAAATGAAGAACAGCTAGCAACGGCGGCGGGCAATGTGGCCCTTCAGAGGCGTCTGGGGGTGCCAGTGACGCTCATGGGACGCCAGGAGTTGGCAAGCCAGGCTCCCTTCATGTTCTGGGACGATGTGGCCGGGGCCACCTTCTGTTCCTGCGACGGCTATCTCAACCCCTATGAGGTCACTCAAGGCTTCGCCCGGCAGGCGCGCCGCCTGGGAGTGAGGATCTTTCAGGGCACTGAGGCGGTGGCTATTGAGGTGAAAGGGCGTCGCGTTCAGGGGGTGAGCACTTCTCAGGGGAAAGTGGCGACGCCTTTGTTGGTGAACGCCGCCGGGCCGTACGCCGCCAAAGTAGGTAGGATGGCGGGTGTGGAGCTTCCGGTTTGGGCGCAGCGGCGCCACGTGTTCATAACTACCCCCTTCGATGAGATTCCCTCTACCATGCCCCTGGTTGTAGACCAGGTGCAGGGTTTTGTCTGCCGTAAAGAGGGCAGGGGGCTGATGCTAAACGCCTACGACGCCACCGATACCCAGGACTATGACACGACGATAGACTGGCAGGTGCTGCCCCAGGTAGCCAACAAGGCTGTCCACCGGCTGCCTTCTTTATCAGAGGTGGGGATCTTGACGGGTTGGGTGGGGTTGCGGGAGATTACCCCCGACGAGGAGGCGATTTTGGGTTTTGTTCCTCAAGTGGAGGGGTTCGTCTGCGCCAACGGGTTCAGCGGCCATGGCTTTATGCACGCCCCGGCCACGGGGCGGCTTATCGCCGAACTGGTGCTGAGAGGCAAGACATCCATCGACATTAGTCCCTTAAGCCTGAGGCGATTTGGCGGCTGAAGAAAACGGTAGTAGATAAACGCTTCGCCCGTGCTCACGTTCACCCGATAGTCGCCATCCACGTAGCGCGTGGTGACACCCCCCTCCGTGGAGGTCCGTAAGACACCGTCGCCGTCGTAGGTGAAGCCCTTGGTCACGTCTCCGCTGATCCCAGCCAGGCGGTTCTCGACGTCGTAGGTGTACGTCCGGCCCTCGGCGTCGATCAAGCTCCCGTTGTTGTCGTAGGTGTAGGTGTTGCCGCCCACCTGTGTCGGCGCATGAGGCCGGGGCTGCCCTCCCGAGGGATACGTGTAAGAGACCCCGCCCTTGCTCACGAAGGTGCCAATCTTCGTATAGCCGTAGCTCTCGTTGAAGAGCGCCGAGGCCGCCGAGAGCAAGCGATCGAGATGATCGTAAGCGAAGCTGATAGTCTCGCCCACTACCGCATCCTGCAACGAGCTGACGTTCCCCCTGCTGTCATAGTCGTAGGTCAAACCCTGGAAGGAGCCGGCGGCGATGCTGCGCACCATGCCGAAGTGACCACTGGGATTGCCTCCTGGCTGGTACTCCACACCCCAGTACTGGTGGCTCACCGTGACCCCGTTGCCCAGGGCATCGGACACGCCAACAAGCTGGTCAAGGAAGTTGTAGCTGTAGGCGGTGGTGGCGTCCACGGTCCAGGGATCGGTGCCGGTCGTCTCCCCTTTGTGATAGCCAATTTATACTCCCCCCAGCATTTGTCAAGGGGTTTTGAGGCAAAGGTCAGAAAAAAACCCAAATCCACTACCCATCCTCCATCCTTTACGTCAGAGGCACACAGTCTCATTGACACCTGGTTCTCAAGGTGATATTCTGTCACCATCATTGAAGAATGTCTTCCCGCTCCGTCAGGAGCGGTTTTTAGTGCACTTTGGGAAAGGTGGCATCCGTGTCCGAGTCCCCCTATCACCCTTCTCTTGAGGAGACAAAAGTTCTGGCCGAAACGAGCAACCTGGTTCCGGTCTACAGGGAGATTATGGCCGATTTGGAGACTCCCGTCTCTGCCTTCCTCAAAACGTCTCGCGGCGATTATTCCTTCCTCTTGGAAAGTGTAGAGGGGGGAGAGCGCCTGGCTCGCTATAGCTTCATCGGCACCGAGCCTTACCTGGTACTGAAAACGGGGAGTCCCGAGGTAGGAACCGTCGGCGATGGGGACCCCTTGCCCCTGGTGGCGGAGGAGCTAGGGAAGTATCGGGTAGCTCGCTCCCCCGACTTGCCGCCTTTCCACGGTGGGGCAGTGGGCTACATGGCCTACGAGGTGGCCGGCCATTTCGAGGCTCTTCCCTCCCCAGAGCTAGACCCTCTCGCTCTCCCTCAAGCGGTGTTCATGTTCACTGATACCCTCCTCGTCTTTGACCACCTGAAGCACAAAATAAAGGTGGTCAGCCACGTTCCCTTGGATGGGAATACAAGGCAAAGCTACCTCCAGGCGGTGGAGAAGATAGAGGACCTGGTGCAGCGCCTGGCACAGCCCTTACCGACAAGGTTGGTTCACCAAAAGCCATCTCGCCAGGTGACCAGCAACATGACCAAAGCCGAGTACGAAGCCATGGTTCAACGGGCTAAGGAGTACATCTACGCCGGCGACATTATTCAAGTGGTGCTGTCCCTCCGCCTGGCTCTGTCTACCTCGGCTCACCCCTTTGACATCTACCGAGCGCTGCGAACCATCAATCCCTCCCCGTACATGTACTACCTGACTCTAAAGGACTGCACCATTGTGGGGGCCTCGCCGGAGCTTCTGGTGCGAGCAGAAGGGGGCGTGGTGGCTACCCACCCCATCGCCGGCACTCGGCCTCGGGGAGCCGATGCCGCCACCGATCTGGCTCTGGAGGAGGAGTTGCGAGGGGACGAGAAGGAGCAGGCGGAGCACATCATGCTGGTAGACCTGGGTCGCAACGACATCGGTCGAGTGAGCCAGCCAGGGACGGTCACCGTACCGCAGCTTATGGACGTAGAACGCTACTCCCACGTCATGCACCTGGTGTCTCACGTGGAGGGGAAGCTGCGCTCCGATATGACGCCCCTGGATGCCCTACGGGCTTGTTTTCCGGCGGGCACCGTCTCCGGTGCCCCCAAAATAAGGGCTATGGAGATTATCGCCGAGCTGGAGCCGGATAAGAGGGGGCCTTACGCCGGAGCGGTGGGCTACCTCAGCTTCTCGGGCAACCTGGATACGGCCATCACCATCCGCACCATCGTGATCAAGGATGGTGTAGCCTACGTTCAGGCGGGGGCCGGCATCGTGGCCGATAGTGTGCCGGAGCGGGAACATCAAGAGAGTCTTAACAAGGCCCAGGCCTTGCTGCGGGCCATCCAGGAAGCAGAGAACAGGGGGTGGTAGCCATGGCTGAGACCGAAGGAGAGAAGTCATCCCGCGGTTGCCGCTGCTCGCCGGAGATGATGTTTCCTTGTATGGGCATGGTGATGGGGGCCATTTTCTTTGGGTTCGCCTTCTATGCCGTGCGCCAATGGAGCCGGGTGCGCCTCAAGGCCCTGGAGGTGCGCCTTCGGGAGTTGGAAAAGGCGTAAATACCGTCCCCGGGGCAAGGACCAATGCTTCTTCTCATCGACAACTACGATAGCTTCACCTACAACCTCTTCCAGTACCTCAGTGAGCTGGGGGCGGAGGTGCGCGTGGTGCGCAACAACAAGATAACCCTGGAGGAGGTGGAGGCTCTCTCGCCGGAGAGGTTTGTCATCTCTCCTGGCCCAGGAACCCCGGACAAGGCAGGCATCTCTAACCAGCTAATTCAGCGCTTCGCCGGGCGGCGGCCCATCCTGGGGGTATGCCTGGGTCACCAGTGCATCGGCCAGGTCTACGGGGGCCAGGTGGTGCGGGCGGGGCAGGTTATGCACGGCAAGTCCTCCACCATTCACCACGACGGGCGAGGGGTATTTCAAGGCCTCCCCAACCTCTTCTCGGCCATCCGCTATCACTCCCTGGTGGTGGACAGGGGGACCTTGCCCGACTGCCTGGAGGTGAGCGCCTGGACGCCGGAGGGGGTCATCATGGGGCTGAGGCACAAAGAGCATCTGGTAGAGGGCGTCCAGTTCCACCCCGAGTCCATCATGACGAAGGTGGGGAAGGACTTGTTGCGGAACTTCCTGGCCATGTCGGCCCCCGTTCGCTGACCAAGTTATTGAGGGCCCATTTCGCAACACCCTAAGCAAAAGGTGGGTATCAGCTCCTTATCTTATGCTGATTGAGTATTTAACATGGCGGGCATACAAAAACCTTGGTCTCTAATAGGGTTTTCAAAGGGGCTATGCCCCTTTGACGGGGGTTTCAGGGGGTGCCCCCCCTGATTCACAATTCCTCTCCCTTCCAGGGAGTCTTGCGCAAAAAGCGCCATTTATGTTACCCTGATCCGCCAGAGGCGGAGAAGGGTCTGGGGTGGGGGGTCAACCAGATACAAAGTGACGCCCCTCCCCAGATTCTTCACTTCCTTCAGAATGACTTTTTGTGCAAAGCTCTTCCAGGAAGAGGGGGACCGAGGGGTGAGGGTGTCATCAATGACAAGCTTCATAATTGCTCAGTTAGACAGATTGACAGCAATATGGTTTTTCGTTAGGATGGCTGAGGGAGGTGATGGCTATGTCGCCCAAAGGAACCAAGATAACCGTTGACCTGTGGGATGAAGCCCTCTACAAGGCGGTGAAGATCGCCGCCGTGGAGCATGGGACCAGCCTTAGGGGGATCGTGGTGGAGGCGCTGCGGGATTGGCTGCGCCGTCAGGAGGAGGAGGAAGACCTGGCCGCCTATGAGGAGGCCAAGGGAGACGAGACCCGCCCGTATGAAGAATTCTGGGCCGAGCTAGAGCAAGAAAACAACAAGGCCAGTGCCTGAACCGTACAGACTGAACATCACTCATCATGCCCAGAAAGAGATACGTCTTTTGCCCCCCAAAATTCAGCGTCAGGTAGATAAGAGGATCAGGTCGCTAAAGGCAGTTCTTGATAGTGGCGGGTGGCCCCAGGATGTTGGGCCTCTACAAGGTCGGGCCGATAACTATAGAGTGGACAGTGGCGAGTACCGCATCCTGTTTCATATTGACGACGAGGCCAGGGTGGTAACCATCTTTCGAGTGAGGCACCGGCGAGAGGTTTACCGGGGCTTGTAGGGAATCATAAGATGGTGGAGTGGGCCACATTAGGCGTCTTGGTAATCACTTTTGGTGCCATTGCTTGGTATTCGTGGGAAACCAGACAGTTAAGGATAGAGACGGGAAGAATGGCTGAGGCCACGAGACAACAGGCCGAGGCCAGCGTGAAGATGGCAGAGGAGATGAGGGCCCAGAGACTAGACGCTATCTGCCCCATTATAGCGATAGAAGGCGAATTTTACTTGCAAATAGTCGGTGAGCATACCATACAGTTGCATGAGGTTAAGATTAGAAACGTTGGTAACGGGCCAGCTCTTAATGTGCGGTGCACTTTGGAATATCCCGATCATGATTTCGAGCCTAGGGAGTTCCCAGTGCTTGCAGTCGGAGACCCAAAACAGTTTGCTTTTGCAACAGGTTTCGGGAGAATCCGAAGTCGTCTGCATTCGTGCCCCGCCTCTATCATAGTGTACTACACTGATCTTTTTCGTAACAATAAGTTCAGCAGGGTTTCGTTTGTAGCCGATGAGGTAAAACAGTCCGTGTTTAAAAAAGAGCCACTAAGAATAGATGAAGGCAGCGAGGATAACCGTCTGGTCTGATGCTAAAGACCCCAGGAGGCAGCAACAATGAGGATTAGCTATGACCCTAAGGCCGATGTGCTCCTCATCAGGCTGGCCGCAAAGCCACCTATCCGCGCCAAAGACCTCTGGCCCGATGCCATCCTTCATTTCGATGCGGAAGGAAAGCTGGCTGAGATCGAGGTGCTGCACGCCAGCGCCGTCTGCGATGCCAAGACACTGGCCCAGTATCGGATGGCTGCCGCATAGGCAAATGTCAGAGGAGAAAAATCATGATTAAAGACGCCATCGCCATCGTGGTGGGCGGGTCTCCCCTGGGCGAGGGGGAGGCAGCCGCGGCCATGGAGGACATCATGACCGGGCAGGCCACCCCGGCCCAGATCGGGGCCTTCGTCACCGCCATGCACATTAAGGGGGAGACGGTGGAGGAGTTGGTGGGCATGGCCCAGGTGATGCGGCGCAAGGTGACCCCCGTCCCCTATTCCGGCCCCACCATCGATACCTGCGGCACGGGAGGCGACGGCTCCCACAGCTTCAATATCTCCACCGCCGCCGCCTTCGTCGCCGCCGCCGGCGGCATCAAGGTGGCCAAGCACGGCAACCGCTCCATGACCAGCCAATGCGGCAGCATCGATGTTCTGGAGGCTCTGGGGGTGCGGGTGGAGCTGACCCCGGAAGAGGTGGCCCGCTGCCTGGAGGGGGTGGGGATGGGCGTCATGTTCGCCCCCCTCTTTCACCCCGCTATGAAGTACGCCGCCGCCCCCCGCCGCGAGATCGGCATCCGAACCGTGTTCAATATCCTGGGTCCCCTCACTAACCCCGCCGGCGCTCAGTCTCAGGTGCTGGGGGTGGCCGATATCTCTTTAGTGACCAAGATGGCCCAGGTGCTCTTCAACCTTCAGTGCCACCACGCCCTGGTGGTTCACGGCCAGGACGGCCTAGACGAGATCTCCGTCTCCGCCCCCACCTCCCTTTGCGAGGTAACCCCCCAGGGCATTAGATCCTACACCATATCGCCCCGTGATTTCGGCATCTCCACTGCCCATAAGGAAGACCTTCGGGGGGGCACCGCGGAGGAGAACGCCCGCACCATGCGCCGCGTGCTGGGGGGTGAAGGGGGGCCGGTACGGGATGCCGTGCTCATCAATGCCGCCGCCGCCCTGGTGGTGGGGGATAAGGCGGGCAACCTTCAAGAAGGGATAAGGTTGGCCCAGGAGTCCATAGACAGCGGCGCTGCTTTGAATAAGCTAGAGCAGTTGGCACGTCTGACCCAGAGCTTCCCTCGAGCCTGAGACCGCAACGCAATGGACATCTTAGAGCGCATACTAGAAAGCAAAAGGGAAGAGCTTCGCACCAGCCGAAGGGCGGTCCCTCTTTCTCAGCTAAAGGAAGAGTTCCGCAGGCACGCTCCTCGGTCTCTGTCCTCCGCCCTGAAAGGTGAAAGGGTGTGCCTTATCGCCGAGGTGAAGAAGGCTTCCCCCTCCAAGGGGGTCTTGAGTACCCAATTCGACCCGGTGGCCCTGGCGCGAACCTACGCCGAAAATGGGGCCGCCGCCATCTCCATTCTCACCGACGGCCCGTTCTTCGGCGGTAGCCTGGAGCACCTAAAGGCGATACGGAACGCCTTGGGGGATGGGCTTGGGCCTCCTCTACTGCGTAAAGACTTCATCTTCGATCCCTATCAAGTGCACGAATCCCGGGCGGCCGGCGCCGACGCCTTTCTCCTCATTGTTCTCGCCCTGGAGAAGGCTCAACTTCAGGATCTTCAGGCACTGGGGCAGGAGCTGGGCATGGAGGCCCTGGTGGAGGTGCGGGGGGAGGAGGAGTTGACGATAGCCCTGGAAGTAGGCGCTTCGCTTATAGGAATCAACAACCGGGACTTGAGAACCTTCCAGGTGGACGTGTCAGCCACCCAACGGCTCATGTCCCTCATGCCTGGGGATCGGGTGGTGGTCAGCGAGAGCGGCATCAGGAGTCGGGAGGATATGGAGATGCTGGGGCGCTGGGGGGTGAAGGCGGCCCTGGTGGGGGAGGCCCTGGTCACCGCTCCGGACGTGGCCCAAAAAGTGCGGGAATTGGCATGACCCTGGTCAAGATCTGTGGCCTGATGGAGGTGGAGGATGCTGTGGTGGCCGCGGAGGGCGGGGCCGACTTGATCGGACTCATCTTCGCCCCCAGCCCCCGCCAGGTCACTCCGGAGCGGGCAAAGGACATCGTGGCCGCCATAAAGAGGTTTCCGCCTCGCCCCAAAGATGGAGCGCCCTGGGAGGGAGCCGGGGGAGTTTTGGCTCGTTTCATTGAGGGGACGGGCCTGAACAAGAGACGTCCGGCCACCGTGGGCGTCTTCGTCAACACTCCCCCTTCGTTGGTCAACCAGATAGCCAATTTCTGCTCTTTGGACGCGGTACAACTGAGCGGGGACGAAACTTGGCCCTACTGTCGTAAGATTCATCGCCCCGTCATAAAGACGGTGCACGTTAAGCCAGGGGATAGCTCGGCCCAAGAAGTGCTATCATGCCTTCAGGAAGGGGCGTCCCTTATGCCGCCGGGGGGCTGGATTTGGCACCTGGACACCGGCGGCACCCTTTACGGGGGCTCTGGGAAAACCTTCGACTGGACATTGGCGCGGCAGGCAGCCCGGGAGTGGCCCGTTCTTTTGGCGGGAGGGCTGAATCCCGAGAACGTGGCCCAGGCCGTGGAAGAGGTGGCTCCCTGGGGGGTGGATGTCTCCGGAGGCGTGGAGCGGCAGGGGAAGAAGGACCCGGAGCGCATCCTGGCTTTCATTGGAGCGGTTCGCGCAAAAGATAGGGCAATGGGTGGGGTTCAGAAAGCATCTGTTGGCGGAGGTGAGCCATGAAAAAGGTAAGGGCTTCTCTTTCTTCGGTAGAGAGAATGGATGGTAAAGGCCATTTTGGCCCCTTTGGCGGGAGGTATGTGCCGGAGACCCTCATGGCCGCTGTTAACCAATTGGAGGCGGCCTATGAAGAAGCCAAGAGGTCCCAGGCCTTCCAGGCAGAGTTTGCCTCCCTGTGCCGGAACTACGCTGGCCGTCCCACTCCCCTTTACTTTGCCCGTCAGCTCACTGGACATTGCGGCGGGGCAAAGATCTACCTGAAGCGGGAAGACCTAGCTCATACGGGGGCCCATAAGATAAACAACGCCCTGGGCCAAGGTCTCCTGGCGCAACGTATGGGCAAACGCCGCATCATCGCCGAAACCGGGGCAGGACAGCACGGGGTGGCCACGGCCACCGTTTGCGCCATGCTGGGGCTGGAGGGCGTGGTGTATATGGGGGAGGAGGACATGCGCCGTCAGTCCCTCAATGTTTTCCGTATGAAGCTGCTGGGCTCCCAGGTGGTTCCTGTAGCCAGCGGCAGCCGTACCCTCAAGGATGCCATCAACGAGGCGATGAGGGACTGGGTGACCAACGTGGATACCACCTACTACCTCTTGGGCAGCGTGGTCGGCCCCCATCCCTATCCCACCATGGTGCGCGACTTCCAGGCTATCATCGGCATCGAGGCCAAAGAGCAGATGCTGGCGGCGGAGGGGCGCCTTCCCGACTACGCCGTGGCCTGCGTCGGGGGCGGCAGCAACTCCATGGGCCTCTTTCACCCCTTTTTCCACTCGGAGGTCAAGTTCATCGGGGTGGAGGCTGCCGGCCAGGGTGTGGATACCGACAGACACTCGGCCACCCTGGTCAAGGGCCGGCCGGGGGTGCTTCACGGCGCGAGAAGCTATCTCCTACAGGACGAGTGGGGACAGGTAAGGGAGACCCACAGCATCGCTGCCGGCCTGGACTATCCCGGGGTAGGTCCGGAGCACAGCTACTATAAGGATACTGGACGAGCCACCTACGTGGCCGCCACCGATCTAGAGGCTCTGGAAGGGTTTCAGCTCCTGTCACAGACGGAGGGCATCATCCCCGCCTTAGAGCCCGCCCATGCTATCTACTATGCTACCCAGTTGGCCTCCCAGTTGCCCCAGGACAACATCATTCTGGTCAATCTCAGTGGCCGGGGGGACAAGGATATGGAAACCGTGGCCCGAGCCCTGGGGGTGGAGTTAGGGGTGGGGTAAGGGGTGCCGCAGCCATTGACACCCAGAACGGCGTAGGATACAATCTGGTAGGCCCGAAGGTTGCCGAGAGCACGGCCCCGTGGTGTAGCGGACTAACATGCCACCCTGTCACGGTGGAGATCAGGGGTTCGAATCCCCTCGGGGTCGCCATCTGCTATACAAAGTCTCTGCCCCACCGATGTGTTTGAGTGCTTGGTGAAGTTGCCTACTTGCAAACGGCAGCGATTGGACTCTTTCAAAGAAGAGCTTGTTCACCGCCGCAGACGGGACGAAAACCTCCGCACCATAGTTGGGAAAGCAGTTTGACAACAGCCATTTCGACCACTTGGTGCTGGCCTGAGACCCTACGACTATGCCAGTTCGACACTAATTCATATTTACGGATCATCAAGGGCATGGTCATTGAGGAGAAGACTATAGCATGTCATGTCCGACACGCAAGGATGCCAAAGCTTCAGCTACTTCGCGTCCCTTAGCGTCAATTAGGTCCAGTAACTCTTCAGGTGTCCGCGTGTCCTCATCATTCTTGGCATTCGGGTTCACTGCCTTGAGATCATAGCTCTTCGCCTCGATCTCTTGGCGTGCTACCGTCCAACTGCGTTCACTATCGCCACGCTCCGGCAGCAAGCGGAAGAGTTCCTCGAATCTGTCTATCGTCAAAGGGGTCTTCTTGCCCACCTTGATGTCTGAGAGGTCGTAATACCAAATACGCTCCGTCGGCTCGCCCTTAGTGAAGAAAAGGAGATTGGTCTTCACGCCCGCACCCGCCGCCGTGAACACGCCACCAGGCAGGCTAACGATGCACCACAGATCGCAATCGTCAAGGAGCTTGCGCTTGGTCTGGACAAAGGCTGTCTCGTTGGTTCGAAAGAGCACTCCTTCATCAAGAACGATGCCACAGCGTCCCCCCGGCTTTAGACTGTCTATGACGTGCTGGAGAAAAAGAACCTGGGTGGCCCCTGTCTTGTAAGAGAAACGGGTTTGGGCCTCCTTGCCCTCCTTTCCCCCAAAGGGAGGATTCATTAGCACCACATCGTAAAGCGCAGGCGCATTGGCGAAAAGGCCTCCGTATATCTCGGCCCCCGTTAAAGTATTTCCATGCCACACGTGCGGCTCGTCAATGTTGTGCAAAACGAGGTTAGCCAGGGCGATGGGGTAAATGGCGTTGTCCTTCTCACGTCCGTAGAAGGTGTAGCGCTTGATGGTCTCTAACTGGTTTGGCGACGTGATATAGGCATTATTGAGTCCGGCCATATGCTCAAAAGACTGGGCCAGGAAGCCGCCGGTCCCGCAGCCGGGATCGTAAACCGTCTCACCAATCTTTGGGTCAATGACCTTCACCATGGCCCGGATGACCTCTCGCGGGGTGAAGAACTGGCCGCCGTCGTTCCCCTTCTCTCCCATCTTGAGGAGCAGCCCTTCGTAGACCTGGGAGAGGGTGAAGACGTGAGTTTGATCAACGCCGTTGGAGCTGATCTCGTGCACCTTGTCCAGCACGTCCAGCAGATTGCGCTCAGTGTCAATGCGCACGTGTTCCACGCCGGAGAAGATTTCGCTGATGACTTTCTGACGCGGGGTGGCGTTAGGACGCTCGCGCAAGCCCTTCAGATGAGGGATGAGGTCGCCGTTCACGAAGGCAAAGAAAGCCCCCAGAGTGCTGTTCTGTAGCTCCGCCCGCTTCGGTCCGCCAGGGGCGGCCCAGTCCTGCCAACAGTAAGGGGTCTCCAGCGACGGTGCGAAGTCCGCACCCACGGCCTCGGCCCATTCCGCCTCCTGGGTCTCTCGTTCGTCCAGGATGCGTAAGAAAAGAATCCACGTTAGCTCTGGAACGTATTGAAGAGCCCCGGCGCAGTTAGAGCGCCGCATGATGTCGCAGATGGACTTGATGGCGGCATTGACCGATTGCTGGGTGGCCAAGCGCTTGCCGTTGGTTACGCCATTGCGTTTGGCCATCCTACAGACCTCTAGAGAACGCCCGCCGCCGCGGGACAGCATCCCGTAGGGGCGCAGCATGCTGCGCCCCTACAACCCAAACCACAGGCGTGCGAGAACGATGTAACCCTACCACTACAGCCCCCCGCTGAAGGCCCGGCGCAGAAGAGCCGCCGGGAGCTTGTTGATGGTGTCCAGTTGTTCCTCAAGCGCTCTGCAGGCCCCTTTAACAGCCGTCATCTTGTCACCAACTTGCGCGGCTAGTCGCTCCTGGCGGGCAACTGGGGGCAGCGGGAATTCAAAGGCCGCTATTTCCTGCGAATTGATGTTGGCTTGCCCGATGGCTCGGCGTAGGGTTCGCTCTACATACTCTCTGCCTACGCGAGAGTTGAGTGCGAAAGCTACATAGTGGGGTACTGCAACTTCGCGTAGCAGTGCCAGCCGTATCAGATAAGAAGCAAAGACGTAAACCTGGTCTCCTTCGCGGTCGAAGACCGCCGATTTGCCCACCAGTTCGGCGCTGTTGGTTCTGTTGACAAGGATGTCACCTTTCTCCAGGGCAAACTTCTTTGCCTGTGCGTGCTCAACTTCTACATACCGAATCTCATTGATATCGATGGTTCCGTCCTTGATGTTGTTCATACGTATGACAGGATAGCCGCGACCATCGTCGTTCATTGGAAGAGACAGGCCGTATTGCATTGAGCGGCACACCTCACCCAGCCGCTTCCTCGGCCACGACTCAGCCTCCTCGGACTCGAACACCTGGCGGAGATAGGCGGCGGGCAGAGCCTTGGCCGCCTCCAACCGCGTCTCGGCAGCCGCCCGTGCTCGCTCTATTGCCGACATCTGGTCATTGAGGATAGCCGCAATGCGCTTCTGTTCGGCAAGGGGGGGGAGGGGGATTTCCAGGCCAGACAGATAGGCTTCGGGTAAGCGCTGTTGTCCAACCGCGCCGCTAAAGTGCGCCGTCGCTTCTTGCAGCACCCAGGGCTGGAGGACAAAAAGATGGACCCATTCACGGACAATAGTGGGGCCAGGGCGGATGACGTGAAACTCGGTGGAACCGAAGCCAATACCATCAGTGAGATTTCGAGCAATGGCATGCTTGCCGTTTTGCATACATGGAGTAATCTTGGCGAAAAGCACATCGCCCTCGCCAAAGTAAGTGTAACCTCTCTTTATCTCAGCGAATGGCTTCAACTCTGCTCGGCTAATGCCACGACCAGCCTCATCCACCGCCGCCATGGGCACAAAGGTTGTCAGCTCATCATCGGAACGCCGCAACTCGGGTCGGCGGGGATTAAACATGCACACCTCCCCCAGCCGTACCCAGTGCCAGCCGTCGGGGAGCGGGTGTTTGCCGACACTTACATTTGCCACGGCACCTCTCCAGGGGCAGGTCTGCTGGTAGGGGCGGGTTTGAAACCCGCCCCTACACCCGGATACCGTCCTGATCCGCCTGATGCGGACGCAGGGTTCTCCGCGTCCCCTGCCCATTGCGCGGGATTCATGGCGATATATTCGCGAATTCGCTTCAATTCATCATCACCGCGAATCACGTGTTCATAATAACCACGTTGCCATACCGGTGCGCCCGGCATATCACGCATTTTATTGATCCGGCGGGCCGAGAACGTTTTTAACGCCCTAACGATCTCCGACAACCCATGGCGTAACCCGGTAGGGGCGGGTTTCAAACCCGCCCCTACGCGATCGTCATCCATTCCAATATGACCGGCACCCGCCCCTACGTTATGGTCATCCATGCCAACATGACCAACACCCACCCCCATTCCCAACACCTCGGCATCGGCTAAAACAACAATTGCGTGCGCATGGTTCGGCATAATAACAAACGCATCTAATTTAACGTGGGGGTAATGTCTGGACAAATCCTCCCACTCCGATAAGACCATCCTCCCCGCGTCATTCAACCGCATTCCGTCCCCCACAATCTCCCCAAAGAGGCACTCCTGCCCCTGCGCGCAGATGGTCACAAAATAGGCCCCCGACTGGGAATAATCGTACTCCTTCAACCGGATGGAGAGGCGGCGGTGTTTGACCGAGTCGTAGCTCATGCGGCGAACATTCTCTCTTTGGTCTCGCGCAAGGCATCGGCGGGCTTGCCGATCACCTTGAGGGCAGCCAGTCCCCCGGCCCGAACCACCTCCGGAGTCTGGAAGACCTGCGGATTCTCCAGGCCATCCGTCCCGGCGCGGGCAAACTGGGCGGCTAGGGCCTTTAGCGTGGCGGCGGCTCGCGTTGGCAGACCCGAGAGCCAGGCATCGTGTTTGTAGTTGAAGGCGTCGGCCCGCTCAATCTTGGTGCGCGGCGCCATGCCATAGCCGAGCTCGGCCAGCACGTCATAAAGATCGTATTCCGTCATCTCCTCCAGCGCCTGCACGAGAGCCGCCGAGCGTCCCGCGTCCGGCAGGCGCCCCAGCATTTCCCGCCGTTCCGTTGGGACAATCCAAAGATGGCGGAAAGCCTCCAGGGTGGGCGCTTCTTCCACCAGCTTGGCCGCCAGGCGCTCCTTGTATTCCTCTACCGTCACGGGCATAGCCTTTCCATCGACATGCGTCACGATGTAGCGTCCGGCGTCGGTGACCCGGACATCGAATCCCTCGACCAGGATAGTCGGTTCCGGCGGCCCCTCTGGCTCCAACCCGATTCTACCCTTCCGTCTGGGCGGAGAGAACTGAGAAATGAACTTCTGGCCGAACAGCCGAGTGGCGTCCGTGTAGTCGTAGACGCGAAACATCAACTTGCCCGTCGGCGGATCGAGCCGAGTACCCCGTCCCACCATCTGGTAGAAAGCGATCGGTGAGCGGACGTATTTGAAGAAGACGATGTTGCGCACCACGGGCACGTCGACGCCGGTGGTCAGCAAGTCCACAGTAGTGGCCACAAAGTGGTGGCGAGAGCCGTCCCGCAGGTCGGCGATGTAGTCAGACCCGCCTACGGAGGCGGTGCACTTGAAGGCATAGGGATCGAGACGGGCCTTGCCGTTGCTGACACACCATTGGGCATAGAGATTGTTCATGGCGGCAGCCACGTCATCGGCGTGGCGGTCACGGGCGCAGAAGATAATGGTCTTTTGCTCGGGGCCGCCGGTGTTAAGCAAATGATTGAACAGGTCTTGAGTCATAGCCGCTACCCGCTCTGGCAATAACAGCCGATCCTCGAAGCTCGCGGCTTCGTACCGCTCGCGGGCTGTCGCAACCTCTAGAGGCTGGCCGGTGGTGGCATCCCGCAGGCTCTTGTTCACCAGGTCGGCCCGCTCGACGCCGGTTTCTTGTTCTCTCTGGGACTTCTGATCCAGAAAGATGTCGCAGCGGATGATCTCGCAGGCGGCCAGGTAGCCATCCTCGATGCCCTGCGCCAGGTCGTATTCATAGACGGGCTCACCGAAGTGTTTCAGGTTGTCGGCGATAATCTTGGCGTCGCCTTCGTCTCCTGTGGCCAGGTAGCCCTTTGTGCGGGGCGCAGCCCTGCCGGTTACGGTTCTAAGCTGGCGCGGCGTGGCCGTCAGGCCGATCTGCACCGCTTCAGGATTCCTTGATAGCACCTTTGACCACTTCCCCCAGGCCGAGCGGTGGCACTCATCAATGACTATGTGGCTAAAGTAGTTCTCAGGGTAGTTGGCCATCAGGAAGTTGGCCGTGCCATCTTCTGTATCAATGTCCAGAGTCTGATAAGTGGCAATTAGCACGCGGGCGTTCTTTTCGGGGTTGCCACTGGAGACAGCGGCTGCATCAGCGCCAAACACGTTTTGAAACGCCCCCAGCCCCTGGCGGCGCAGTTCATCTCGGTCGCATACAAAGAGCGCCCGGCGCAGTTGACCAGCATCGGCGATACGCTTGAGCAAGTTGACGGCAATGAAGGTCTTGCCGGAGCCGGTGGCGAGGGATAGAAGAGCCCGTTTTTCGCCCGCGGCGATCCTTTCCATCACCGCGCGTATGGCCGCGTCCTGGTAATAGCGCCGTGTGCCCTCTCCGCCACTGTAACGGGTAATGAGAGGCCGGGCGGCCGGGTCGGATAGCTTGAAGCCATGACCTTGTTCGTAGCGGGCGAGCAATTCGGCAGGCGAAGGGAAGTCGCTCAAAGGGCGAAGGGAACTTGTAAGGCCACTAAACTGGTCGAACTCGACAAAAAGGTGCCCATTGCTGGAAAAGACAAAGGGGACGTTCAGCCGTTTGCAGGCGGCGTAAACCTTAGCCTGCTCTAACCCGTGTCCTGGCGGTAGATGCTCGGCTTTGGCCTCGATGATTGCCACGGCGACCGCCTGGGTGTCAGAATTGACCTTGACGCGCAAAGTGTAGTCCACGCGTCCCTTTGCCCGCTTGCGCGGCCTGCCATCCACAATCTCAATGGCTCCCTCTGTCTCTTCGCGGCGAACGAGGTCTTCGGTCCAGCCACAGGCGTGGAGCGCGGGGTCAATCAGCTTGGCACGGGTATCGGATTCGCTAAGTGGCATACCCTCCTACCGTTCGCCTTTCCGGCTGCGCGGTCTCCTCAGACAGGGCCTCAGGTCCGAAAGTTTTACAAGCTTGGTCGCTACCTGTCATGTATTGCTCTGGTAGATGTTCAGGCTACCTTCCTTATGTTCAACATAGGAGGTGTCTTTTCCCTCCAATTGGATTGGCCTGGGCGCTCTCTCAACTTAGGCTTTGCTTAATAGAGCTACATGCAATTAGGGTAGATTATACACCTGTCCGTGGGAATGAGGTAAGCAAAAAGACCGCGCCCTACTTCCTTGTAGAAAGGCGTGATTGTGATAGTATTTAAAGGCGTTGCGGAAAAATAAGCGAGGAGTCTACATGATGGGTGAAGTATGGGAAGTATGAAAGGAGGCACCAATATCTCATGGTAAGCAACCGGCAAGCCACCTTTGGAGTGATAGGGGAGATCATAAGACTGGCCAACCCCGTTTTTATTTTAATGGCGGTGTCCCTTCCCCTGGGAGTTTACATATATGCCTACAGCTTCGGTCCTCTGATTGCCCAAAATTACGTCCACGTAATGACGGGCGGGCTTTGGACGGGCATCGACCTCTTTATGGGTTTTGTCCTCGGCCCCGTTTTGGGCGGCATGGAGCCAAAAGATAGGGCTAGCGTATTTAAGCGCCTTATTCCTCGTATGACCTTCCTTATGCCTGTGCTGGCGGGGGTTACGGCTACCTCCGGTATTCAATTTGCCCAACGCATGGGCCTTTTCTCTCTATCCAGCCCGTGGATTCTGGCGGCGCTCACTGTCACCGCTATTCTCACTATTCAAGGGTTTGGCATCTTGCTTCCCAACGAGGTGCGCATATTTCGTCAACTGCTATCGGACAAGCCGGACATCGAAAGAATCGCCCGTTTGGGCATGACCAATGCAAAACTGGGCGGTGTGCAGGGTGTTTTTCAACTGGCCATCATTTTTATCATGGCGAATATTAGATTTTGAGGAGATATCCCCCCTTCATCTCCGGTCAGAGATAACAGAGCCTGTGGAGAGAAGAAACCTTAAAGTCCTTAGTAATCTGTCCATTACCAACAAATCCAGCCGGAAAGGTTTTACCACAATTCGGGGTATTGTCCTATGCCCGCTAGTTACTTACGGCCCATGGTCTTGGAGAAAGGCGTCCCCTCGTCTCCAGCGTAGCGCTGGTGAGGGGCCAGGCCGGTCAGCCCCAGAGCCTCCAGAACCCGACCTGTCGTCTGATCGATGTACTCCTCCAGGGTTTTGGGGTGGGCGTAGAAGGCGGGCACGGGCAGCACCAGCTTAGCACCCAACTGGGCCAGTGTTAACATATTGCGAAGATGAATGGGAGATAGGGGGGATTCCCGGGGAACTATAACCAGGGGCCGCCTCTCCTTGATGATGACATCGGCGGCGCGCTCCAGGAGGTTCTGGGACAGGCCGTGGGCCATGGAGGCCAGAGTTCCCATGCTGCACGGGATGACGATCATGCCCTGAGTGACAAAGGTGCCACTGGCGATAGGGGCGGCGATGTTGTCGATGTGATAGTGCTGGCAGGGCAACCCTTTTATCCAATCATCAAAGGATTCTCTCAGCTCCGCCTCCCAAACATAGCGGCCGGCATTGGTACATACCGTGGCCAGAGGATGTCCCTGGCTTACCAGCTTTTCGATACATTTTTTGGCCAGAATGGAGCCACTGGCTCCGGTGATACCCACTATTACTGGCAGCAACCCTTCCCTCCTACTAGAAAGCCGCGCTCCGATGGGGCTGTGACGCTCAATATATCATTGCTTAGCCCTCTTGTCCAGAATGATAGGGGCGGTGGAGATAGATGCAAGGTGCCCCCGAGTAAATTTAACCCCGAAGAGGTTCCTTGAACCCCCTTGAGGGGGTTTGGAGGTGATTTCAAGGTGATATTAAACAAGTCTCAGTCTATCATCTTGACAAGAAGGTGTTCAGGTGATAGATTGAGGAAGGATAATTAGCACTCTCATACTGAGAGTGCTAAAAAGGGGAACGCAATGGATTTGTTAACACTTTCGCTGCGAAAAGAGGTAATTCTACGTACTTTGGTTAGCGAGTATATCTCCAATGCCAACCCCGTAGGCTCGGCCACCATCGCTCGCAAGTACAACCTGGGGGTAAGTCCAGCCACCATCCGCAACGAGATGGCGGAGTTGGAAGAAGAAGGTTACATAACCCACCCCCACACCTCGGCTGGCCGCATCCCTTCAGATAAGGGATATCGCTACTATGTAGAATGCCTCATGGAGGAGACGGAGCTTCCCTTAGCCGAAAAGCGGACTATCCGCCATCAGTTCCACCAGGCGGCCCTGGAGATAGAGCAATGGAGCCGTCTGGCGGCGGCCATTCTTGCCCATTGTGTGGAAAACGCGGCCATGGTGACCCAACCTAAAGCAACGCCGTGCCATTTTAAACGGGTGGAATTGGTGTCTCTCCAAGAGTTTTTGATCCTCTTGATTATCGTTCTCCAGGAGGCCAAATTTAAGCAACAAATGCTCACTCTGGAGGAAGCCGTTCCCCAAGAGGAGCTTACCCGTATCGCCAACCGCATGAGCGCCGAATTCAACGGTCTCACCACCTGGGACATCGGTCGCCATGCCCCGGGCGCTTCCTTCTTGGAGGAGCAAGTGCAGCGCACCGTGACTAATCTAATGGCCATGGAAGATCAGGAAACCTTTGAGGATATGTACATAGATGGCCTTAGAAACCTCTTTAGTCAGCCGGAGTTCGCCCATAGCGGTCGCCTTCTGGAGCTACTGCGGCTCTTCGAGGAGAGGCGCACTTTTAGAAACATCCTCTCCTACGCACTATCGGGGGAGGGAGTTCAGATCGTCATCGGGGGTGAGAATCCCGAGGATACTATGAAGGAGTTCAGCGTGGTGCTGACTCAGTACGGGACTGCCAACAAGGCGAGAGGCGTCCTAGCGGTCATGGGCCCCACTCGTATGCGCTATGCCCGTGCCATCTCCTCCGTTCGCTATTTGTCCTCTTTGATGAACGAGCTTTTGGAAGGGGTTTACCGTTAGGTAACCCTTTGGAGGTGATCGTGGTGCCGGACGAAGCGACCCAAGAAGGGGTTCCTACCACGGAAAGGGATGAAACAGCCAATAAAGAGGCCATCCCTTCCGGAGCTGGGGCAGACGAGGTAACGGCCCTGAAGCGTGCTCTGGAGGAAGAGCGGGATAGGGCGGAGAAATACCTGGCCAATTGGCAGCGGGCTCAGGCGGATTTCCTGAACCTGAAACGGCGCACTGAGCAAGAGCGCAGCGACATCCTACGCTTCGCCAACGCCACTCTCATCCTCAATTTGCTGCCTATTCGGGACGATTTGGAGCGGGCCCTGGATGCTGTTTCCACCGCAATGGCTGGCTTCACCTGGCTGGAGGGAGTGCGCCTGATACACCGAAAGCTCCAGGCCCTCTTAGAGGCCCAAGGAGTGACCCAGGTCAAGGCGGAGGGAGAGCTCTTCGACCCTAACCTCCACGAGGCGGTGATGTTTGAGGAGGGGGAGGAGGGCAAGGTCATTGAGGAGTTGCAAAAGGGCTACAAACTTCATGACCGTGTCATTCGTCCCGCCATGGTAAAGGTGGGCCGGGGGAAGGGGGAGGCGGCAGAAAGGGAAAGAGACTCGGCTTCAGGATGAGGTAATCTTAGCCATATCAATGGTGATATGGATTAACTTAGCAACTGACAACAGTTGTATGGCGATAATGGAGGGGTAAGCAATGGGCACTTTTCGAGCAACCATCGAGATCGGCGACGCGCAAGGAGAGCACTACGAGGCAATAGAGGCTTTGGTGGACACCGGCTCCAGCTATACCTGGGCCCCCAGGGAGTTTCTGACTAGGCTGGGGGTAGTACCCCAATTCCGGATGGAGTTCGTGACTGCCGATGGACGCGTTATCGAGCGGGATGTGGCCCAGACCTGGGTCCGCCACGACGGTAGCGCCCATATAACCTTTGTCGTCTTCGGGGATGAAGGAACGCTGCCCCTTTTGGGAGCCTACACCCTGGAGGGTTTCGGCCTTGCCCCAGACCCTCTCTCCCGGCGCCTGGTTCCGGTGCCCCGCCTCGCCCTCAAGGTCATCGGCATTGATTTGGGAACCACTAACTCCTGCATGGCCGTTATGGAGGGCGGGGAACCGGTGGTCATTCCCAACTCTGAAGGGGGGAGAGTGACCCCCTCCGTGGTGGCCGTGAGCAAGACCGGTGAGAGGCTGGTGGGGCAGGTGGCCAAGCGCCAGTCGGTCACCAATCCGGAAAATACCATCTTCAGCATCAAGCGCTTCATGGGACGTAAGCTGAGAGAGCCTATCGTGGAGCGGGATCAGAAGCTGGTGCCCTACAAGCTCAGCGAGGCCCCCAACGGAGATGTTCAGGTGACCATGGGGGGTCGCGCCTATAGCCCCCCGGAGGTCTCGGCCATGATCCTTCAAAAGATGAGGGCAGACGCCGAAGCCTACCTGGGAGAGAAGATAACCGAGGCGGTAATTACCGTCCCCGCCTACTTCAACGATAGCCAGCGTCAGGCCACCAAGGACGCCGGAAAGATCGCCGGTCTGGAGGTATTGCGCATCATCAACGAGCCCACGGCGGCGTCCTTGGCCTATGGCCTGGACAAGAAAAAGGACGAAACCATCGCCGTCTACGACCTGGGGGGAGGTACCTTCGACATCTCTATCCTGGAGTTGGGGGAAGGGACCTTCCACGTCAAGGCCACCAACGGCGATACTCACCTGGGAGGGGATGATTTCGACCAGCGAATAATAGACTGGATATGCGACGAGTTCCGGAAAGAGCAGGGCATCGACCTGCGCCAGGATCGCATGGCCCTCCAGCGGCTGAGGGAGACGGCGGAAAAGGCCAAGTGCGAGCTGTCCACTACCCTGAGCACTGAGATCAACCTCCCCTTCATTACTGCCGACGCCTCGGGCCCCAAACACTTGAGCATGACTCTCTCCCGGGCCAAGCTAGAGCAATTGGTGATGGACCTGGTGGAGAAAACCCTCCCACCCTGTAAGCAGGCTTTGACCGACGCCGGGATTGCCGCTGCCCAGGTGGACGAGGTGATCCTGGTCGGCGGCCAGATCCGGATGCCCCTGGTTCAGGAGAAGGTGAAACAGCTTTTCGGTCGAGAGCCCCATAAAGGGGTCAACCCCGACGAGGTGGTGGCAGTGGGCGCGGCTATACAGGGTGGTGTTCTCAAAGGGGAGGTGAAAGATGTCCTCCTTCTCGATGTTACCCCGCTGACCCTGTCCATTGAGACCCTGGGGGGAGTGGCCACGGCTATCATCCCCCGCAACACCACCATACCCACCAGCAAGAGCCAGATCTTCAGCACCGCCGCCGATAGCCAGACCAGCGTGGAAATCCACGTTGTCCAGGGGGATCGTCCCATGGCCTCCGACAATAAAACCTTGGGACGGTTCATACTGGACGGCATCATCCCCGCTCCCCGGGGAGTGCCCCAGATCGAGGTCGCCTTCGATATCGATGCCAACGGCATCCTTAGCGTCCGTGCCCAGGACAAAGCCACCGGTCGGGAACAGAAGATAATCATCACCGCCAGCAGCGGCTTGAATAAAGAGGAAGTAGAAAAGATGCGGCGGGAGGCGGAGATGCACGCCGCCGAGGATACCCGCCGCCGCGAAGAGGTGGAGGCACGAAACAGCGCCGATACCTTAGTCTATACCGCCGAAAAGACCCTACGGGAACAAGGGGATAAGGTGCCCGCCAATCTCAAGACAGACCTGGAGAGCAAGATAAACGCCACCCGAATCGCTCTCCAAAGCCAGGATGTGAACGCCCTCCAGCGCGCCTCCCAGGAGCTTACCGAGGTTTTGCAGCGGGTTGGAGCAGCCGTGTATCAGCAGGCGTCTCAAGCAGGCACCGCGCCCGGACAGGAATCGGGCTCAAAGGGTCCTGAAGAAGGAACCGTGGAAGGGGAGTTCCGGGAGGTTTAGCCGCTAACCCTGGGCTTGCAATTCCTAGCCATATAAGGAAGAATAGGGGCAGGATCGTCTGCCCCTATTTTGATGCGGGATAAATCCCAGGGGAGAAGGCGACGGCGGTTGCTGTTCAATGCCGAAGGGAGGTAGCCACACGATGGAAAGAATGGAAGCATCGAGCAAGGAACAATGTGCTCTGGAGGTGAGAAAGATGGCGCGCCTTTTTGCCCTTATGTACTACCACTTCGCCACCACTATCGTGGAGGAGATGGGGGAGGAGAGAGGCAAGGAGGTAGTCTCCAAGGTAGTAGCTCGCTTTGGAGCACACCGAGGGGAAGAGATCAAGAAAAGGGTGGGGACGGACAACCTGGCAAACCTGATAGGCGCTACGGACCTGCCTGAGACAGGATGGGAGTCTCGTCACATCCGGATGTCAGGAGGTGAGTCGGGCCTTCGGGTGACCTATTGCCCATTGGCTGATACCTGGAAGGCCATGGGGGCTGATGCCCTGGGCCAGCTCTACTGCGCCGTGGATGAGGCCAGGTTCAAGGCTTACAACCTGGAAGGCTCCTTTGTCCACGCCAAGAATGTGCTGCAGGGAGACGATTGCTGCGAAGTGTATATTCGCTTTCAAGAATAGTGCCGCTGTTTCACCCGCTCTCCAGGAGGGCCTGATCGGTGACTTCTAAAGGAGATGTCTACTCTTGAAAATGTCATTACCAAGAGCTCCTGAAGCATTCTCCTGGCAAAAACACAATCTGGTCTCCTCGGGGGATACTTGAGAAGCACACGAACGTAAAATATAATGGAAATGAGTAGGAAGCATTGGATGATGGGGATGGTGGGGCTTTTGATTTTGGGGTGCGTACCGGCTCCCGTGGCTACTAAGGTTCCCGATGAAGCGGCCTCCATCATGAGGGTTGCGGTGGCTAAGCTTCAGGGGGCCAAGGGTTACCGCTTTACCGTCACTTTAAGGTATTACTGGCAAATGGAAGGGAAGGAGCAAATTTGGAGCTTCCAGGGGGAGGGGGGGGTTGAGGGGGGAAGGTTTCGTTCCGTTTTGAGGGGTCCGGCAGACACCTTATATGAGGTAGAGATTTCCGACCACCTGGTAAAAGCTCGGGACGCCCGGGGGGAGTTGCCCAATCCTTCAACCACCTTCGGGGGGCCCGGATTTGGCGCCGCTCCTTATACTGTTGTCTCTTATGTGAGGAACTTTGGCGACGCAACTAGCATGGGGCTCTTGGAGGGCACTGAGACACATCGGGTGGGGTTCCGTCCCCGTCTGGCGGCGGTGGCCGCTTTGGACGCTGACCATGGCCGCGATATGCAGCGGGTAACCCAGGTAAAGGGAGAAGCTTGGGTAGACAAGGCCCAAGGCAATCTTCGTCGAGAAGAGGTTGAAGTGGAGTTTGTATCTCGAGCCGGAAACACTGAACGAGCGGTGATAACCATCGATTTTTACAATTTCATACCATAGCCCGGGCAGAACAACCCAGAGGGATTAAATGGCCGTCAAAAGGGACTACTACGAGGTCTTAGGGGTCCAGCGCAACGCCTCCGAGGAGGAGATCAAGAAGGCGTATCGTCGTCTGGCCTTCCAATATCACCCCGACCGCAACAAGGACCCCCAGGCTGAGGAGACTTTCAAGGAGGTAAACGAGGCCTACGAGGTGCTGAGCAACTCGGAAAAGCGGGCTGCCTATGATCGCTATGGTCACCGAGGAGCTGAGGGATTGGGACGAGGCTTCGAGGGCTTTGACTTCGGTGGCTTCGGCGATATTTTCGACACTTTTTTCGGTGGCGCCACTGCCGCCCACCACCGCCCTCAGTCCGGGGCCGACCTGCGCTATGACCTGACCTTGTCCTTTGAAGAGGCAGTATTCGGCTGCGAGAAAGAGTTGGATGCACTGCGCATTGAGTTCTGTTCTCACTGCCAGGGCACGGGAAGCAGGCCCGGCAGCCAGCCCAGCCGCTGCCCTACCTGTCGCGGCACCGGCCAAACTCGTCGAGTCCAGCAGAGCTTCTTCGGCCACTTCGTAAACGTAACCACCTGTGAGCAGTGCCACGGCGAAGGCATCCTGCTCACCGACCCCTGTCCCAACTGCCGTGGCCAGGGACGAGAACGACGGCGGCGCAAAATAGTAGTGCATATTCCGGCTGGTGTTGACAACGGCTCGCAGATCCGTCTCACCGGTGAGGGTGATGTGGGGCAACGGGGAGGCCGGCCGGGCAACCTTTACGTGGTCATTAAGGTGGAGAGCCATCCTTTCTTTCATAGGGAAGAGCACGACATTATCTATGACCTGCCCATCACCTTTCCCCAAGCTGCTTTAGGCGACGAGGTGGAGGTGCCTACTCTGAATGGCTCCGCCACTATCAAGATACCTCCGGGCACGCAATCGGGGAAGACAATTACCCTAAAAGGAAGGGGGGTGCCTTACATTAGGGACAGCGGGCGGGGGGATCAGTTTGTCCGAGTGTGGGTAGTCACTCCTCAGGACCCGACGGAGGAGCAAAAGAGGTTACTGCGAGAACTGGCCAAGACCCTGGGCAAGGCGGAGATACCGCGACACGACAAGGGCTTCTTCGGCAGGATAAAGGATGCCTTTGGCACGTGATGAAGGGGGTGGGGATGAGAGAGGAAAGCTATAACGGGTGGCGCCAGGCAATCGAGTCGGATTGGTAGAAAGAGGTAAGCATGAAGGCCTATCGCAAGCATGTTTATGTTTGTACCTTTGGGGGCAACTGCCAGAAGCGGGGCTCTGAGCCCATAGCTCCCACCCTGAAAAGCATCCTGGAGGAAAAGGGCTTGGCCCAGGAGATTAGGGTCACCAAGAGCGGGTGCGTGGGCGCCTGTGGCTTTGGCCCTAACCTGGTCATCTGGCCCGATGGCGTTTGGTACTACGGCCTCAAGCCTGAGGACCTGGCTCAGGTGGTGGAAGAACACCTGGTTGGCGGGCGGGAGATAGAGCGTTTGCTCATCCACAAGCAGGGGGAGACGGTGCCTGAGGTGGTGAAGGACCCAGTTTGCGGCATGATCTTTCGGGAGTACGAGGCCAAAGCACGCTTGCCATACAACGGCAAGACCTACTACTTCTGCGACGATGGTTGCAAAGAGGCCTTTCAGAGCGACCCCCAGGCCGTTCTCCAGGGCGAAGGAGGAGGTCACCACCACTAAGACGGAAAAGCGCCCCTCGCCTCGGCGTTGGCTGGAGGTGAGTTTGACAGTGTCCCGGAAAGATGAGGAAGCCGTTTCGTGGCTTTTTCGTCTTTACGGGCACGGAGGGGTAGTTATCGAAGAATTCCCTGGGGTTGAGGAGGGGGATTCCTCCTTTGAAGGCCGAACTGTAGTAATCAAGACCTATCTGTCGGTGAATGGGCGATGGATACAGCGGCTGAAATCCCTGGAAGACGGGCTCCACCGATTGGTTATTTTTGGACCTCTATCGCCATTAAGAACCCAGCACATCGAAGAAGAGGAATGGGCCGCCGGGTGGAAAGAGTATTTTCCCCTTCATCGCGTGGGAAGCCACCTGGTCGTCAAGCCTTCCTGGCGAGAGTATAGCCCGCTGCCGGAAGATGTGGTCATCCATTTGGATCCAGGTATGGCCTTTGGCACCGGCCTCCACCCCACCACCCGCATGTGCCTGGAGGAGCTGGAAATTTGGCTCAGGCCAGGCGACTCGGTTCTCGACCTGGGGACCGGCTCTGGAATCCTGGCCATCGCCGCCGCCCAACTAGGGGCGGCGAAAGTCCTGGCCCTGGACATAGATTCCCTGGCGGTAAGGGTGGCCCGAGAGAACGTGGCGCGAAATCAGGTGGAAAGCACCGTATCGGTAGTCAGAGGCTCTCTGGGAACAAGTCGGGGGAGGGTGAGTCGGGACGCCTTGAAATTCGACCTCGTTGTCGCCAATCTGGATTCTACAACCATCTCCCGTCTCCTTGGCCCCATCACCCGGGCTGCCGACAAAGAAGGCCGGCTTATCCTGGGAGGCATTTCCCAAGACGGTCTGGAAGCAGTGATGGCTGCCGCCTCATCCTATGGTATCCACATGCTCAGGGTGGTGGAAGATGGCCCCTGGCGCACACTGGTCGCCCGATTCGGCACTACGACCCAAGGATGACTAAACACGCTCGTTTCTTCGTTCCTCCAGAGGCCTTTGCGGGAGACCAGGTGGTCATCTTGGGCCAGCCGGTTCACCGTATCCGGCGCGTTTTGCGCCTGCGACCGGGGGACAGCATCACTCTTCTGGACAACAAAGGCGGGCAGTATCAAGTCAAGCTTACCGCGCTGGAACAAAATGGCGTCCGCGGGCTGATAATGGACAAAACTCCGGCGCCGCCAGCGCCTGCGACCCACATCACTCTTTATCAGGCGCTCCTCAGGGGGGACCACTTCGAGTACGTTCTTCAGAAAGGCACGGAGATAGGGGTAACTGCCTTCGTGCCTCTCCTTTGCCATCGATGTGAGGCAACGGCTCATCGTCGCCATCGATGGCAGCAAATTATACAGGAAGCGGCGGAGCAGTGCCGCCGCGGCGGTATACCCACTCTGTACCCTCCTTTACCCTTTGACGAGGCATGCTACCATGTTGGCGGGTTGTCTCTTCTGCCCTGGGAGGAAGAGACGGTCGTGGGTCTTAGGGACGTTATCACACCCCTGCCTACGGCGGTGAACATTCTGGTGGGGCCAGAAGGGGGGTTCACCGCCCAGGAGGTGGAGCTAGCCCGTGGCCAGGGCATCCAGGTGGTTACCCTGGGGGGTCACCTCCTGCGCTCGGAGACGGCGGGAGTGATTGCGGCGGCCATCGTCCTTTACGAAAAAGGGGAACTAGGAGCTGCCTCAGATAAAGGCCCCCACTCCAGTAAGGAAAAAGTAGCCGCTGAAGAGGATGAGGAAACCACCGATGAAGAGAAGCAGCCCCTGATACACCGGCGTAGTTACCAAGCGACTCCCCCGGGCCACCATGAAAGACACCAGGCTATACCATAACAGGTCGGCCAGAATGTGACCGCTGTAGAAAGAGGCCAAACCCACTGTCCCTTGCTGCAGCGCCCATATGACGTAAGTGGTACCTACGGTGGCCCACCAAACCAGCCAGGAAGCGTTGAAAAGGCTGAAGACAAATCCGCTGGCAACGGATAAAGCTCCCGCCCCGGCCCTTTGCAGTTCTTTCTCCCAGGAGGCATGTCTAGCACGCCGTAGGATGAAAAGCCCGGTGACGAAAAGAAAAAGCCCTCCCGACACCGATACGGGGCCGGTAACCAGGGGCTGACTCAAAAACTGGCTCATCCCCAGCACCAGCGCTACCACAACCCACATTTCCAGCAATCCGTGGCCCAGGATAAGCAGAGGTCCCACCCATGGTCCGCGGCGGGCGCTCTCAGAGATGTCCACAGCCAAAAGGGGGCCCGGAATTAGGGCCCCGGAAAGCCCCACCAGAAAAGAGGTGACAAAAATAACGATGTTTACGTTTCCCAGCGCCTCCGTCACTCCCCTATCTCCCGTTCCAGCCAATCCTCAGGTTTGACAAACACTTCCCCTATCCTCATCTCCCAATGGAGGTGAGGGCCGGTGGCCAAACCAGTTTCCCCTACTCTACCGATGACTTCCCCCCTCTTCACCTGTTGGCCCTCCGTCACCGTCACCTGGGAAAGGTGGTAGTACCCACTGAAAACGTTCACCCCATGGTCTATGATAACGGCATTGCCGCGTACCTTCAACGACCGAGCCAGGGCCACCACCCCACCATTGGCCGCTGTCACCTCCTCTCCCTCTGGGGCACCCAGATCCAGCCCTTCGTGGTAGCCCGTCGGCGGGCTGCCGTTGTAGGAGCGGCGAGCGCCAAAGGGGGAGGTCACCTCGCCCACCACCGGCATGATAAAGGTGCCTCGCCATTGTTTGTCTCCGGCCGGGCGGGCGAAAACCTGGCTTAACTTTCTCCTCTCTTCCTCCACTACCGCCGGATCAAGGAGCTCTACCCGGTCGGGAGGAAGCTCTACGCTATCCACCACAAAGGAAGCCTCGGTCACCGTTAAAGGAACGGTGGCTTGAAACTCTGCGCCCTGGGTGCGATGCCCTCGAACAATGACCTGATGTTGCCCTGGGGGGCTGACTGGGGATACCGCCACGATAGCCCAAAAGGAACCGGCGCCCCTAACAAACTTGATAGCCTGTCCCTGGAAGCTGCCATCTGCTGCCCAAAGATCGCCCCCGCGCAGCCGCAAAACGGCGATGCTTCCTTGCCGTACCGGTAGGGGTTCAACTTCAACCGTCGGAGGGGATAAAGGAGTAGGGGTCGGCAATGGTGTGGCGGTGGCAGTAGGCAGTAATGTGATTGTGGCTGTGGGTGATGGAGTAGCCGTAGGCTCAGGTGAGGGGATAGGGGTAGGAGGGGGGACAGTCATGGTTGGGGCCGGTGGTTCAGGGGTACAGTTGATAGCGACGCTGGTCAGCAGAATAAGAAGGATGAGCACACCCTTTTTGTCCTCCGGTCTCAACCCGACGCCGGTGCCCATGTCCCCCCTGTGGTCTCAGAGGACTAGAGGGCAGCCGGAGCCCTTGCCAGCTTAGGCTGTCGGGTGGCCATAACGAGGATAATTCCCAGAGCAGTTATGGCAGCAAAAATGAGGAAGGCCAGCCGGTAGCTTCCGGTAGCATCATAGATGTAACCTGCCAATAGTGGCCCGCCAGCGGTGCCCACAATGGCGACGGTATTGGTCAAGCCGTGAATGGTCCCGAAGGTCTTGCGGCCAAAGTATTGCCCCCGAAGGGCGGGAACCAGGGGTACCGAGCCTCCATAGGATGGGCTGTACAAGGCGATGAAAAGGATGGTTTGCCACCAGTTGTTAGCGAAGGCCAGAATCAATAGGCTTATGGCCATCATGCTGTAACAGATCCCCAGTACATAGCGTTTGTCAAAGACATCTCCCAGCCAGCCAAAGAGCACTCTACCCACGACACTTATAGTTGCAACGGAGCCTAGTATCATAGCCGATACCTCGAGACTCACGCCTAAGTCGGTGAAGAAGGGTGCTAGATGAACCACCACCGCCGCCGTGACCAGCATCCGGACAGTGAAGAAGGCAGATATGAGCCAAAAAGCCGAGGTTTTAAGGGCTTCCCTGGTTGTAAAGTCCACCTCCGTCTCTCGCGAAGAGTCTGCCCAACGATGTAGAAACCTCCAGGTGGCCGGCTTTCGTCTGTGTAAAAGCGACTGAGTAGAACTGTCATCGCCGTCGGGCAGAAGGCCGTAGCGTTCGGGGCGATGTCGCATAACCAAAGAGAGGGGAAGACAAAAGACCAGGGCCGCTAGTCCGGCGATTATAGCGGCGCCCCGCCAGGAATACTGTTCTATGAGCCAGGCCATCCCCGGCACCATAATCCCCGCCACCCCGGCGCCAGACATGGCAATCCCTATAGCCTGGCTGCGCTTGCGTACAAACCAGTTAGCGATAGACGTCTGAACCGGTGTGCCGGAACCCAGGCTTCCGGCCACCGCCAAACCCAGCACGAAGACGGCATAGAAGGCCCATAAGCTGTTCACCTGGCTGAGGACTATGAAGCTCAGGCCAAAAAGGACCCACCCTACTAGCATGAGTCTTCGCGGCCCGAACCGATCTACCAGCCACCCTCCTATAGGCCCCGTCAGCCCCGCCTCAAGGCGGGATAGAGAAAAAGCACCCGCCAGGACCGTTCTTGACCAGCCAAACTCGGTTTCAAGAGGAACGAAGAAGACGCCAAAGCCATAAAAGTAAGTGCCCCCATTGACGGCCATAATCAATAGGCCCGCCACCACCATCCACCAACCGTAGAATACTCGGCCCATCCGGCTTCTTGCCGCAGCAAGGGAGAGTATCTCGCTCAACCTCGACCTCCAGATTCCTGTCTTACAAACTGTGCCGGGCGGAAAAGCCTAATTGTGGGAATGATGTCTGTTCCCAGATGATTTTCGCCGCGGCCAGAAGACGGAAGGATGACTGGAAAAACAGCAAGGAGGATAAAGGCCTTCATGCCAGCATAGCATAAAGCCGAGACACATCTTTGTCAAACTAACGTCTTTCGTTGGTTAGACCTGTATACAACCTCTCCAGACGGGGCATCACTACCGACCACTGGTACCGAGTCAATACCAAGCGACGGGCGGCTTCTGCCCGGGAATGTCTCATACCCTCGTCCCTCAACAAATCCACTACCTGGGAGGCAAAGACCCTGGGCTCATCGGCTATGGCCACTTCCCGACCGGGTAGGGCAGCGATGCCTCGCATCCCCTCCGTGGTGCTGACCACCGGCACGCCGCTGGCCATGGCCTCCAGCACCTTGAAACGTACCCCTCCCCCCATGCGCAAAGGGGCCACGTAAAGGGCGCTCCGGGCCAGATAGGGCCGTACATCATCCACCTCCCCAGTGACTATTATCTGGTTGGTGGCCAACTTCTGTACCGTCTGGGTGGGGCTTCTCCCAACGATAAGGAAGCGAGCCTGGGGTACCCTTTGCTCAATATGGGGCCATATCTGATGGCAAAACCAGTTCACTGCATCCACGTTGGGCCGGTAGTCCATGGTTCCTGTGAATAAGATATTGATTTCTCCTGGCATCGCCTGGGGGCGGAAACCCTGGAAATAGCCGGGGTCGATGGCGTTGGACACCACCGTTATCTTCAAGCTATGATCCAGGCACAGTAGCGCTTCCTTATCTTCCAATGCTACCGCTACAATGGCTCGGGCAGCACGGCATACTTTCCTTTCGTAAGCCCGCAGCTTCAGCCACTGGATGAGGCTATAGCCGGCGCCGGGCCACCTCCGCCATGCTGCGGCATCGATACGAAAGATGCTCCACTGGAGGCGGTATTCGGCGTTATGGTCATCGAAGACAACCGGTGGCATCTTCCCTCTCCGGCCCAAGTAGTACCCCGCCATCTCCAAGCCCTCCACCTGAAGGGCATCGAACCCGTCCAGGCCCCTGACTACCTCCTCAGCAAACTGGGTCGAGGCAAGGCGGTGGGCTATGTCTGGCATAGGGGATAGGGCAAGGTGGAGGAGGCGTCGGGCTAAAGAGCGCCTGCCTCTGGTCACGATGCGTACTGAAGTGCACATCTCCTGAAGGGAGCGGGGGATGGATTGTCCCTCTTCAGCGAAGCTGAGGAGGTGAACCTGGTGATGCTGAGCGGTGTTCTCTATGAGATGAAAGTTTCTAAGGCTGGTGCCTTTGCTAGGAGGGTAGGGAAGATCCGGAGTCAGGAAAAGGATCTTCACTATTAAGCCAGAACCCTACGGTATAGAGACAGAGTCTCCTCGGCCGTCCGTCGCCACGAATATCGCAAAGCCCGCTCCCGGCCCCGCCTCCCCATATTCTTTCTTAGCTGGGCATCCCCGTCCACCTGAAGGATGGCCTGAGCTAGGCCGGAGACATCCTGAGGCGAAAAATAGATGGGAGCCTCCCCCAGCACCTCCACCAAAGAGGGGGTATTGGAGCTGATGACCGGCGTGCCGCAGGCCATGGCCTCTAAAGGGGGGAAACCAAACCCTTCGTACAAAGAGGGAAAAATAAAAAGCCAGGCACAATTGTACAAAAAGAGAAGCTCCTCTAAAGAGGCGGAGCCGAAAAGGACGACGTCCTCCCTCATCTCCAGCTCCTCAATAAGCCGGAAGGTTCCCTGATATAGCCACCCTGGACTGCCTACTACTACCAGAGAGTAGCGATGACCTTCCTGGCGTAGCCAGGCCAGGGCTCGAAGAAGGGTATCCAGATTCTTGCGCGGTTCGATGACCCCTACCCACAGGATAAACCGCTCCGGAAGGTGGTGCCGAAGACGAAAGGCTTCTTTTTTCTCCATGACCACCGGATGGAAGTAGTCGTCCACAGCGTGATAAATGACCTGAATTCGCTCCGGAGGCACCCCCAGAAGCTCCACCATATCCTGTCGCGTGGCCTCAGATACGGCAGCGATGCCGTGGGCCCGTTTCACCGCCCAGTGGATTTGCTGATAGTAACGACGACTCGCTGGGGTAAGAAGCTGAGGGAAGCGGAGAAAAGCCAGATCGTGCACGGTAATGACCCTTTTCCCTCGGCTGTAAAAGGGAGGAATGAAGTCTGGGCTATGGATGACATCCAGCGGCGACGTGACCATCTCCCAGGGCAGTGTCCACCTTTCCCAGGGGTGATGAGGAGGTGTCCAAAGGAGACGACGACGGAAGTTGTGCCCCCAGTCAGGGGAGGCTTGCTCCTTGCGGTATTGAAATATGGTAAAGCTATCCTCATGGTCTATCTGGGCCAATGCGGTTATGAGGGCTCGTATGTAGCGGCTGATGCCTCCGGCGCTGTAGTACAGTAGCCGGGCGTCGATGCCTATATGCACTTCCCGTCAACTCTATCGTGGCATGAGAATAACCGGAACTGCCACCAGATTCTCTAGACTGCCGTCCCGGGGGCTGCGGCTGAAGGCTTCGATGGTGCCCGGCCCCTCCACGGCTGGTGGTGTAAAGGCGATCTGAGCGGTATAAATCCCTCGTTGGGGAGCTCCCGCGCTTGCCAAAGCGTTCCCCTCACCGATAACCTGTCCAGCGGCATTCTTCACCCGCAGGGAAACAACGGCTTCGAATACCACCGCCGACCCCGATATACGTATCGGGGAGCTTACCTTTTCCCCTGCTTTGGGTAAGTCCACCGTGACCTTGGGCGGCTCTTTAGGCTCCGGGGTAGGGGTGGGCGTTGGAGAAGGAGTTGGTGTGGCGGTGGGAGCGGGAGTAGGGGTACGAGTGGGACTGGCAACGGGCACCGGCGTGGGCGAGGGCTTGGGGGTTGGAGTGGGAGGAGCGGCCACTGTAATACAGCCGATACCCACCAGGGAAAAGAGCAAAACAGCCGCTACGAACCATTTTCTCATGGCTAAAAACCGGCCCTACAAACTCCTCTTGTGTATTCTAAATCGTGACTACCCGTGGCTTTACCCGACACTTTTCCGCCATTATTATGGACTCGATCCGAGCCACCGCTTCCTCCATCTTGCCCTCTTCATTAATCACTACGTAGTCGAAAATGGAGAGGTAGGTCAACTCTTTTTCGGCAGTTTTCAAACGTACATCCAGGTCGTCCCGGGACTCCGTCATCCTGCCTTTTAGTCGGGCTGCCAACTCCTCTCGGGAGGGCGGGGCAATAAAAATAAACACCGCTTCTGGTGTCAAGCTCTTTATGGTAGCTGCCCCCTGTACATCTACCTTGACGATGACATCCCGTCCCTTGGCCAGGGCCTCCCTCACCTGTCCTTTGGGCACTCCATACCAGTGTCCATAAACCTGAGCGTGTTCCAAGAGCTCGCCTTGTTGCTGCATCTCCTGAAAACGATGGAGGGAAACAAAATAGTAGTCCATCCCCTCCCTCTCTCCCCACCGCTGGGGTCTGGTAGTGATAGTGACAACGAAGTATCGCTCCTCTCCCTTTTCCTTCATGCTGGCGATCATAGCATCCTTGCCCACTCCGGAGGGTCCGGAGAGGACCACTAAAAGGGGGGGTGGCTGAAATATCATGAAGAAGCTAATTCGTCCTGCGCCGGTTGTTCTTCTTCTTCTTCTTTCTCACTGCGGGTTTCCACTGGGAGCGGGCGATAGCCGCTTCGGTTAAGAACAACACGGCCGGTGATAGTCTCTGGGGTAAGGGCCGCCAACACCACGTGACCGCTGTCCATAACCAGAACCGCCTTGGTTTTGCGGCCATTGGTCATGTCCACCAGCATCGCCCTGGTCCGGCTATCCGTAATAAGACGCTTGGTGGGCGCCGAACTAGGCGAAATGATGGCGATGACCCGGTTTACCGCCAAGACATTGCCAAAACCGATGTGGATCAGCTCTGGGCTCATGGCCGCCTTCCTTTTTCAACCTATTTCAACCAATTCATAAATCAGAACTCCCCGTCGGTGGCGGAGAGGACGAAGCTAACCTTTCCACATCCTCCCAGAAGTGGGGGTAAGAAACGTCTACTATCTCCGCATCGCGCACAAAGGTTTCTCCTCTGGCCACCAGGCCGGCCATAGCCAGGGTCATGGCCAGGCGATGGTCGCCATAGCTTTTGCAGGTAGCCCCCTGCAGCTCGCCACCGCCGCGAATGATCATGCCATCGGGCATCTCCTCGATATTCACGCCAAAGCGACGCAGCTCGGCCACAGTAGTAGATATCCGGTCCGACTCTTTGACGCGCAACTCGGCCGCATCCTTAATGATAGTAGTGCCCTGGGCGGCGGCCGCCGCCAGAGCGATGATTGGTGCTTCGTCGATAAGACGGGGAATCAAATCGCCCCCGATCTCCACCCCCCGCAAGGGGCGGGACTCCACCATCACATCCGCCACTAGCTCCCCTCTCTCCTCTCTGGCCTTCTCCACCTTCAGCATGGCGCCCATGGCTCTCAAAACATCTAGAATGCCGGTGCGGGTGGGGTTCATCCCCACGCCCCGCACCACAATCCTGGCTCTGGGGTGGATGGTCCCCGCCACTAGCCAGAAGGCAGCCGAGCTAATATCTCCCGGGACGTGGATGTCCAGGGCTCTCAATGGTTGAGAAGGAGGGACGAGTGCCACCCGGTTCCCCTCTCGCCTCAGCTCCACCCCCATGGCCTCAAGCATTCGTTCCGTATGGTCTCGCGACGGGGCGGGCTCTTCCAAATGGGTCTCTCCTCGGGCGTACAGCCCGGCCAGAAGCAAGGCCGACTTTAGCTGGGCGCTGGCCACCGGCATCTGGTAATCGATGCCAGAAAGACGACCGCCGGCGATGGCCAAGGGGGGCAGGGAGCCCCCCTGTCGCCCCCAGACAGAAGCTCCCATCTGGCGTAGAGGGACGGCGATGCGGCCCATAGGGCGCGATCGAAGGGAGACATCCCCGGTGATGACGGAGAAAAAGGGCTGGGCTGCCAGGAGGCCGGCTAAAAGGCGCATGGTGGTGCCGCTGTTCTGGGCGTCCAAAACAGTCTCCGCCTCCCTCAGGCCTTCTTTCCCCACCCCCTCCACCACTAGCTCCCGCTCATCGTCGTCCTCCTGTATACTCACCCCCAGAGCCCTCATACAAGCTATCGTGGCCTGGCAGTCGGCGCCAGGCAGAAAGTTGGTTACCCGGGCTCGTCCCTGGGCAATGGCATTAAAAATAACGGCGCGATGGGACAGAGACTTGTCGCCAGGAGGGGTAATCTCTCCCACCAGTTGGTCGGGCGATGCCATTCGTTTTATCAAGGGGGACCCTCCTTGGCTTTGCCCTCCAGCCTCTTCAATATTTCTTCTCCCCGCCGCGTCAGTTGGCCCAAAAACATTTCCGAGATAGTCTGGCGAAAACTGGCCACCTCGACTCGGGGTGTTTCCGGGAGCTCCCGCTGGTAGAGCCATCTTTCCCTGGCCCCCCGAGCCCCTGTCAGCCTGGTCAACAACCCGTCTCCCCCCTCTGAGACCAGACGGCGGTATTCTCCCAGCTCCTCTAGATAGCTATCGATCCAGCGGAGGAGGCTGTCCCGATTGGTGAGGCATATATCCCGTCCCATCTCCGGGTCTCCCGAGGCAAGGCGGGTCACATCCCGGTAGCCGCTGGCCGCCAACTTCGACATCTCTCGCCAGGCCCGATCCCCTGTGGTAACCGAGACCAGGACCGCCGAAAGTATCAGAGGAAGATGGCTTACCCCAGCCACCCAGCTATCGTGCTCGGTAGCATCCATAAAGAATGGCCTCGCCCCCACCAGGTCTACCAGCCCTACAACCGTTTGCACAGCCGCCTGTGTTGCATTAAGAGAGGGAATGATGCAATAGACGCAGCCAGCAAAGAGAGTCGCCTCCGCTGCCTTCGGCCCGGAGGCCTCCTTCCCCGCCATGGGGTGTCCCCCCACAAAGCTGACCCCATTCGGCAAAACCTCCTCCGCCCAGCGTAAAACCTGCTCCTTGGTACTGCCAGTATCGGTAACGATGCCGTTGTCAGGAAGGTGCTTCCCCATCTCCTCCATGACCTGTCTCATGGCTCCCAAAGGCACCGCCAGGATGGTCAGGGCCGCTTCGTCGACGGCGTTGGGAAGATTGCGGGCCACCCTGTCCACCCCACCCTGCCGCTGAGCATGAGCGGCATTCCCCTTATTCTTGTCATAGCCAACGATGTCCGCTTCCACCCCTGCCTTTTTCAGTGCTAGACCCAGGGAGGTGCCGATGAGACCTAGCCCGACGATGCTGATTCGCTGTGCCATCGATTCCCTTAACACTCAGAAGAAGGGCCTACCCACAACCACGGCGGCAGTGGCGTTCACCGCCGGGCGCAGCAAGCCCCACAAGATGCCGCGGCCGGTGAAGATATCATAGGCTACCACCAAGAGCAGAATCATAGGACCGTACTGGGCCAAGCGGGAAAAAGTACCATGCCCCACATCCCGAGGTACTAATCCCTGGATAACATTGAAACCATCCAGGGGAGGTATGGGAATCAGGTTAAAAAGAGCGAGAATAATATTGAAAAAGATAACATAGCCCAGCACGTCCGCCACCAGCCAACTCCACGTCCGCTGAGCAAAGGGAGCGTAAAGAAGCGGGGAATGCCAAGGGTAAACTCCCAGCCGCATGGGTAGAGCTATCAGTCCTGCAGTGACCAAGTTAGACAAGGGCCCCGCCAAACCCACCATGGCCATACCTCCCCTGGGCCCAGGGCGAAGGTAGTAAGGGTTCACAGGCACCGGCTTCCCCCACCCAAAGCCAATCACCAAAAGCATGAGGGTCCCTATGGGATCCAGGTGAACCAGAGGATTGAGGGATAGCCGTCCCCGAAGGCGGGCCGTGTCATCTCCCAGTTGGTAGGCCACCAGAGCATGGCTGAACTCGTGGACGGAGATGGCCACCACTAGCCCCACTCCAACGGTAGCCGCTATGACAGGCAAAAGGGCTAGAAAGGCAATCGGATCTGTTAAGAGAAGGTCAAAAAGCCGCAATAACATCTATTTTCTCTTCCTTTCAGCGTTATCCAATTATAGGCTACCATGTTCGCCAAAGCAACTGAGTGTACTCATCCTTAATCCGTGAGTAAGAGGACGGGGTGAAGCTGTCCAGATTGTGTTTCACCCAGGAGGTGAGCCCTAAGCGGAAGTACCGTCCAGTACGTTAGTGACACCTGCCTCCTTTCGTTTGTGATATGAGCTTCCCGCGAAACGAGCAAAAATCATTATTGTCAACTGAATGTCCCCGTTCTATCCAGACATTAGCTTCAAGATGAAGGGCAGCCTCGCTAAGCTGGGGAAATTTAGAACAAAAGTTCCCGCGAAACGATGGAAAATGCTGGGACAAGGCATGGGGTATTTATTTGCTGTTTGAGTCTGTAATTACTTCACTGCAAGCTGCTGCCAGGAAAGAAATTGGGGTAAACAGGGTGTCTGCCCCGACCACTTACGAGTGTAGAAATGAGTTTCGCGGATCGCTCCCGATATACAAGCCTTGGACAAGAATGCCCTCCGTGTGTATAATAACCCCGACTTTCGTCGGGCATGGAGGTGATATGTCTCAATCTCTATCAGGTTCCAGGGGCGGGAAATGGCGTTGGCGCTCTTTGCTATCATTCACTATTCTCGCTCTATGCACCACTGGTTTGGGCAGCCTTCAGGCAGCTTCTGCGGTCGCTGGGCAAAGAATATGTCTTGACCCTGGTCATGGCGGCAACGAATCGGGGGCCATAAGTATGTCCTCTGGACTGCGAGAAAAAGAGGTAAATCTGGACATCTCCTTTCGAGTGAAAGACCTTCTCAGAAATGAGGGAGCTGAAGTGATCATGACTCGCACCGGAGACGATGCCCGAAGCCTGAAAGAGCGGTGGACTGCCTGCAACCAGCAGAGCGCCGACATCCTGGTCTCGGTGCATAACAACAGCGTTGCCAATACCTCCGTGAACGGTTCCCTAACTCTCTACTACAAGCAGGAGGACAAAGCGCTGGCTCAAGCCGTCTATGATGTGATGTTCGCGGCCTTGAAGACCGGGGCTCCCGATCCGGCGTCTTTTACTAGCTTCGGGGTTCGCCCTTTCGATGGCGGGGTTCTCATCAATGGCACCATGCCCGCCGTTATTGTGGAGTCGGTTTTCCTATCTAATCCCGAGGAAGCGGAGCTGCTTAAGGGTAACCCTCGGCGCACCCAGATCGCTCAGGTTATCTATCAGGGCATCGTAGAATACTACAACCGCCACGCCCCCCGTGTCGCCGAGGCGTGGCCGCCTCTGGTTCTTCAACTGACGTCCGAGGTGGAGGGAGACAACGTGGTCTATACCTTGTGGCTCCGCAATCGGTCTCAATATGATCTGAAAAGCCTGGACATCAAGGGGCTGGTTCCGGCGGGAGGGCGGGTGGTGGATTCCTGGGCCGGTAGGCCCGGCGAGCACCGGGGGGTCTATGATGGCCAGGCGGTGGGCTGGTACAACGAGGGGGTGCCCGCCAAAGGCACCCAAGGCCCCTTTGTCTATGTGGTGAGCGGAGAGGGGATAGGTGAGTCCCACGCTTGGGTGGGCTGGCGATTGCCCGTGCCTGGTTCCGCGGTATCGGAAAGCGTGGTACCCTAAGCAGGGTCTTGACAAAGGAACGGGCGCGCTGCGCCAGGGAAGGAGAAGGTTGCACCGTTCTTGGGCGGTGTTCGTAGCGGTTGTGATTCTGGTGGCTGTGCCGGGTCTGGCCACGGCCGAGGGCAATGAGGTTATCCATGTGGTAGCGCCCAAGGAGAACCTCTTCCGGATATCCCTTCGTTACGGCGTCAGCATCTCCGAGATTATGAAGGCTAACAACCTGGAGGATGCCAATCGCATCTGGGTCGGCCAGAGATTGCGCATCCCCAAAGACAACGGTCCTTCACCCAGCCAGGCACCAAGCCCAGAGACGGCAAATCCCACTACCCAGGGGGAACCCATTGCCCATCAGGTACAGACAGGAGAGAATCTATTTCGCCTTTCCCTTCGTTATCAGGTCCGTTTGGCGGATATCATGGATGCCAACGGTTTGACGGATCCTAATAGAATCCTGGTCGGCCAGGCACTCATTATTCCCATAGGGGGTCAAAGCCAGCACGTGGAGTCACCGTCCTCTCCGGTCCACACTGCCGAGAATGATGGCGATGGGGAGCTTTTCCGAATTACCTACTATTGCCTGGTGGGCCCTATGAGCAGCGGACGGTGGGTTTACTCTGGGGCAGCGGCTGCAGATCAGGGCACCTTTCCCATGGGAACGAAGCTTTTGGTGGAGGGGCGGGGGGAATTTGTGGTGGAAGATCGTTTCGCCTGGGATGCCGCCGCCAGGCGTCTGGACATTTGGGTGCCCACTTGCTATGAGGCTGTCCAACGAGGAGTGGAGTATCGGCGGGTAGTGACCAGGCCATCTTGATGCCGTGAAATCGGTTTAACCGTGTGCGGACAGGGAATTGTCTACCGCTCAATTTCCCTATATAATTGTTCTACAACTGCTTTCTAGAAAGGGGCGATATGGAGGAGACGTTGGTGCAGGAAAAGAGGCAAAAAGTAGCCATAAAGGAGGGTTTGTTCAAGATACCTTCCTCCCCTCAGGAAAAGGGTTACCTTGTCGGGGTTAAGTGCCAGGGATGCGGCGAGGTTTTCTTCCCCAGGCGCAGCTTCTGTGCCTGGTGCAGCAGCCCTGATCTAAAAGAAACACCTTTGAGCAATCGGGGAAAGCTCTTCACCTATACCATAATCCGCCAAACCCTCCCCGGCTCGGCCATGATCGCCCCTTACGCTGTGGGGCAGGTGGTGTTGCCCGAAGGGGTTACCGTGCACACGGCCATCGCCTGCGACGACCTGAACGACCTGAAGATAGGGATGGAAATGGACATGGTAATTGAGAAGATAAAGGATAACGAGGCGGGGCAAGAGGTAATGGGCTTCAAATTTAAGCCCGTTGCTAAAAAAAGATAATATTTCCCCCTGGTTAAGGAAAAAGATTAAGGGAGGTTGGCAATGCGAGAGGTTGTTATTCTAGGGGCAGGGCTCCATCGGTTTGGCCGGTTTCCGGAGAAGAGCGTTGAGGAAATGGGTCGGGAGGCCATATGGAAGGCTCTCCAGGACGCCAACGTTCCTTTCCGGGATATCGAGGCGGCCTATTGCGGGCGCGTACTACCCGGCGCCGGCAACGGTGGTATGGGGGTAGGGCTGCGGGTAATTACTGAGTTGGGGCAGACCGGCATCCCGGTGATAAATTTCGAGCAGGCCTGCGCCTCCAGCTCCACCGCCTTTCGGGAGGCTTACTTGGCGGTGGCCAACGGGGTGTACGACGTGGCTCTAGTGGCGGGGTTTGAGAAAATGCAGCGGGGGCTCATCCAGGTGACGGAGACGTCCAGCTACGACCAGGTCATGGGCCTGGCGGTGACCCCTAGCTGGTACGCCATGCGGGCCCGGCGCTACATACATGACTACGGAGCCACCCCAGAGATGTTCGCCCAAGTGTCCGTGGTCTCCCACCGCAATGGGGAACTGAACCCCAATGCCCAGTATCAGAAGGCATGCACGTTAGAGGAGGTCATGAACTCTCGCCTTATTGCCGACCCCATAACCCTCCTTCAGTGCTCTCCTACCACTGACGGCGCTGGCGCTGTCGTCGTCTGTGCCAAGGAGAAGGCTGCCCAGTACAAGAGTCGCTGGGTCACTGTAGTCGCCCACGCCTGCGGTACCGGCGCCTACGTCAAACAGATGGGCGAGGATGGAGCTCTGGTCTCCGAGGATCCGGAGGTCATGGAGGGGCCCTTGGAGAAGCTGGCCAAAAAAGCCTATGAGAGGGCTAGTATCGGTCCCGAAGATGTGGAGGTGGCCCAAGTACACGATGCCTTCACCCCTGGCCTCATCTCCGCCATCGAAGCTCTGAGCCTGTTCAATAAAGGAGAGGGCGCCCGCGCTGTCTGGGAAGGTAAAACGGAGATCAACGGTAAAATGCCCGTTAACACCGACGGCGGTCTCCTCAGCCGGGGCCACCCCATCGGCGCCACCGGCACCGGCATGATCCACGAAATCTACCGTCAGCTTATGGGAGAAGCCGGGCCACGCCAGGTAAAGGGAAGGAAAGGCAACGGCCCCAAAGTGGGCATGGTGCAGAACTCCGGCATCGGCGGCATGAATATCCTGATATTTAAGAACTAGCCGCCCATCACCCTCCCAGGAAGGGGTTGTGGCGTCTCTCTTCGGCGATGGTGCTTTGGTCCCCGTGGCCAGAAAGCACTACTGTCTCACCAGGCAAGGTCATTAGCTTGTTGTGGATGCTGTTCATTATCTGAGCGTAGCTTCCCCCCGGTAAGTCCGTGCGCCCAATGCTGTAGTTGAAGAGGGTATCGCCGCTGAAGAGCACCCCCTGACCGTAAAGACAAATACTCCCCAGGCTGTGCCCCGGAGTATGGAGGACGGTAAATTTTAAGTCGCCCACCTCCAGCACATCCCCCTCCTGAAGCAATCTATCTGGGGGGGGTGGGGCCTCAAAAGAAGCACCTAGCCAGGAGCCCATCTCCCGCCCCCTCTGGGCCAACCCTTTGGCATCCTCGGCGTGGATGGCGAAGGGGGCGCCGGTAGCTTCTACTAGCTTCTTTATCCCCCCCACGTGGTCGATGTGACCGTGGGTGGCGACAATGAGCGTAACGGTGACACCCAGCTCTTTTATAGCATCCAGGATGTGATGCACCTCATCCCCGGGGTCTATGACCAGGGCCTCTTTAGTGGTCTCGGAGGCCACGACATAGCAGTTGGCCATAAACATCCCCAGGGTCAAGCCTTTCAAGATCATTCTTACCTCCGGCTCCTTTTTTTCTAAACTCCGGCGTCTCCCGCCATTGTATCACCTTTCCAGAGTAGTCAACACGATGTAGTCCCCTCCGGAGGTGGGCAACCGCTCCCCGGTGTCCAAAAGGTACATACCGGCGATGAGGCGGTATCGGCCGGGGGGCAGTTGAGGGGGTAGCTTCAAAAAATAAGAGTCCACCACAATCTCCCCAGCCTCCCAAAAGGAGGTGGGAAACCCCCCCTCTCCGGGCATGGAATCTGTCTGAGCCGCTATGTTGCCGTTCTCATCCAGAAGATGCAGGAAAACCGTGTAGTCCCGCCCTAGCTGGCGGCGCGTCTGCCAGTACAGCGTAACCTTCGCCTCCCCCACCTCCATACCCCGGGGACTCAGGTCGAAGCCCAAGAGGCGAATATCCTCCCCCAGCCCCATCCCAATGGCCTGGGAGATATGGGCGGGGTCCACCGCCTGCACAGATGTTACCTTTACTGCTCCCAGCACCACGCTATCGTCGCCTTTCTCCGTCTTTAAACGCGTCAGAGTGGCGCGATCGTAGATGCCTACATCAACTAAGTATCGCCCCGGCGAAGCCTGGGGGGACACCCTCAAATCATAACGTCCCACCACTACATCCCCAGGACGCCATTCGGCGCTGGGATAGCCATTCACGTCTCCTTGTCCCCACATCCGGCCCTTATGATCCAGGAGGTGCGAAAAAAACACATAGTCCTTGCCCTGGGCACTATCCAATACGCGCCATATTAGGGTCAACTCCAGCACATCCCCTGCCCTGACCTTGCTGTCCAAACGATAGGCCAGAAGCTCTACCTCACCCCCCAGCCTGACATTCAAAGGGCGATTCCTGGGGTTTGTGAGGAGACGGTCCATCTCGCCTATTACCTGGGTAGCCGTGAGATGGTAAACCAAAAGGCGGGGCACCTGGTTGGAGTAATAGGATGATGAAACAAGATAGGAAGGGGCTATCAGGTCGTCCAGATTCTGGGGCAGGCTAGAGAAGGGCACCAAGTAGAGGTTATCCTTTCCCGGAGAGTAAACAAAGCTCTGCCGGCCGTCGAACCAGCGGAGGCTGGGATAGGCGTTGGGAGCCAGATGGGCCAGCACCGGATGAGGGTAATGCTCGGAAGCGACAAATACATCACCCTCTGGCATGGGGTTTCCCTCCAGATAGCGGGCCTGGGCTACCACATCATCGCCTCCCAAAGAGAGGGTATCAAAGCTATCGCTCCAGAGGAAGAAGTAGTCCCTGAATGTCAGCGCTACGTCGGAGGCGAGGATGAGGACAACCAGGGAGAGAATGACGACCTTCCGTCTCGGCCACCTTCTTTCCAACCATCCCCAGAGTGCCATTAGACCTAGAGCAGGCACCATATAGAGAGCGGGCACCAAGCCCATGGCCCGTAGGATGTACTTGGCACCATCCTCGGAGAGAAGAATGGGTGGCGACATCCCCACCATCCAGGCCACCACCATGGCGCTGGCCGGCTCTCCTCGCCAGGCTCGCACCAGCATCACCAGGGCACCAACATAGAAAAGGATGGCCACTGCTCCCACAAACACGGGCCGGTTGGGAAGGTTGAAGTAGGGGTAGGGGAACCCTTGCCAGGTGAAGATGCTAGCCGCATCTCCCAGAGCGCGAAGGAAAAGGGTCAGGGTAGTCTGTCCTTGCCCTGGCCTCAAGATGGAGACCTGCTGAAGACGAGGGGCGAAGGTTCCCGGGTGAGTGAGGAAGAAAAGGGCCAGGGGGGCCGCCGTAGCGGCGGCCAATGCCAGGAATAGAATCAGCCTACGCACCACGGCCTTTGAAGGCCGGGAACGCGTCGCCACCCACCAGATAGCGAAGAGGACAAAAACTATGGGGAAAGAGCGGCTGGCCAGATAGGTATAGAATGTAGCGCCCAAGGACCCCCCCGCCGCCCCCCAAAGCTTCCCCCCGCCCTTTCTAGCCGCCCGCCACAGTAGGTAAACCGTCAACCCTTCCAGAAGGGGCTGGGTGATGGTGCGATAGCCCATGCGGCCCAGCATCACCTGCCAGAAAGACGCCGCCAGCAGCCAGGCCGCCACCCAGCCCACTCTTCGGCCAAACATCTCCCTCCCCAGGAGGTAGGTCACCCCCACTGTGGCCACCCCCGCCAGGGCGGAGACCAGGCGCAACGGCAGAATATCGCTGCTTCCGGTGAGCCACATCATACCCGCCGACAGGTAAATATATAGGGGCTCCTGACCCAGATAGGCGGTGAAGAAAAGGGGACGCTGCACCCCTCGGAGGACCTCAGAGGCCATAACCCCCATCAAAGCTTCATCGTGGTGCCAGCCCCGGGGAATGCTCGCTATCTCCCAAAAACGCAAGAGGGCAGCTAGAGCCATAGGCAGAAGGATGAGGAGCAGCCCCATGAGCCACTTTCCCCTGGTTGTCACAGGCCCATTGTAGCAACCCCACACTGGCGAGACAAGAAATAGAGAGCGAACATCTCTTCTTACCCACCCGCCCTGGAAATTTGTCCCCGCCAGAGGCGGGGAGGGGGCTACCTCCGGACCCCTATCAAGAGGCTCCCTTGAAGCCCCCGTTATTAAACAGCCTCGAAAGGGAAAGAGGTTGCCTTCTGAGGTGGCATGGGGCATAATAGTTGACATAGTTTTCGTTACATGGCCTAACGCCAGCGATGGGGTTTTTAGAGAGGATAAAACCTTGGAAGAGATGACGATTTCCTTTACTGTTAACGGACAGCCGAAGAGCGTGGCGGTTACGTCGGGACGCTCCCTTCTCCAGGTGCTTCGAGGGGACCTGCGCCTTACCGGAGCCAAACAGGGCTGCGACGGCGGTGAGTGCGGCGCCTGCACCGTTATCATGGATGGGAAAGCGGTCATGTCATGTCGTTTGCCGGCGGAGAGGGCCCAGGGCAAGAGCATCCTTACTATCGAAGGCCTGGCCCCGCCAGAGGCGCTCCATCCCCTTCAGGAGGCTTTTATAGACATGGGGGCCGTCCAGTGTGGCTTTTGTACCCCAGGCATGATCCTTCAGGCTAAAGCTCTTCTGGATAGCAATGCCAACCCCACTCGGGAAGACGTGGCTAAAAGGCTATCGCGCAACCTGTGTCGCTGCACTGGCTACACAGGTATCATAGATGCCGTCCTTTACGCCGCTCACCTGATGAAAGGCGGCGAGAGGAAGGTTCGGGACAACGGCGATGGGGCGGTGGGACGCAGTGTGCCTCGGGTGGATGCGTGGAAAAAGGTAACTGGCCGCGCCATCTATGCCGCGGATATCTTCAAGGAAAACATGCTTCATATCAAGGTGCTTCGCAGCCCCCACCACCATGCTAACATTCGTAGCATTGATACCTCCCAGGCCAGAAAGCTGCCCGGCGTGGTAGATGTCATCACAGCCCGGGATGTTCCGGGAAACGTCGCTCCCCACCCCAAAAAGACACAACAGCCCTTGCTGGCCGAAGAGAAGGTCTGCTTCAAAGGACAGGCACTGGCCCTGGCGGCAGCCGAAACGGAAGAGATCGCCCAGCAGGCCCTCTCCTTGATAAAGGTGGACTACGAGCTGCTCCCCGCCGTCTTCGACCCCCAAGAGGCCATGCGCCCGGGCACCCCTCAGCTCCATCCTGAGGGTAACCTGGACTTCTATCAAAAAGTGGTCAAGGGAGACATAGAGGCTGGCTTTGCCCAGGCCGATATTATTGTAGAGAACACCTACAGCACATCCCACCAGGCACATGCTTACCTGGAGCCGGAAGCTGCCGTGGCCTATCGTGACCATCAAGGTCGAATGATGGTAGAGGCGAGCATCCAGTACCCCCACGGCGCCCGGGATACCCTGGTCCGGGTGCTGAACATCCCCCCTGAGCAGGTGCGCGTAGTGGCCGCCACCCTGGGGGGCGGTTTTGGAGGCAAGATCGGAGCCAACTATGCCATGTTTGCCGCCTTGGTGGCCCATCGCACCGGGCGCCCGGCCAAGATGGTCTTCACCAGGGAAGAAAATCTCATTACCACCCATAAACGCTTTCCCTTCTCCATGACCTTCAAAACGGGGGTCACCAAAGAGGGCAAGCTAACCGCATTGAAGCTGGACATCGTGGCCAATGGCGGCGCCTATCCCGGCGCCCGCCATGAGGCCACCGTTCCCTACCACGGCGCTATTTGCGGCAGCGGCCCTTATGAAATTCCCAACGTCTTCGTCCAGGTATGGACTGTCTGCACTAACTCGCCTCTGTCCGGCGCTGTCCGAGGCTATTCCAGCCCCCAAACCGCCTTTGGCATGGAACAACAAATGGATATCATGGCGTCCCGGTTGGGCCTGGACCCTTGGGAACTGCGGCGCCGCAATGCCCTTCGTATGGGCTCCGCCACCGCCACCAGCCACGTCTTGGATGAGAGCGTGGGCGTGGGTGCTGTCCTGGAGGCGATACGTCCCCACTATGAGGAAGCCAAAAGGTGGGCCCAGGAGAAGGGGGATGGGTCAGTGCGGCGGGGGATAGGAATAGGGAACATGTGGCGCGCTTTCGCAGGCGAAGACCTGGAGGCGGAGGCGTACGTGGAGCTAGGGGCAGACGGCAAATTTCACCTTTTCACCGGCGCCGTGGATCTGGGGGCGGGGGAGTGGACTATGCTCCTGCAAATTGCCGCCGAAGAGCTGAGGGTGCATCCCTCAGCTATTGTCCTTACCGCCGCCGACACCGATCTAACGCCGCGTGCCCTTTCCACTTCCGGCCAGAAGACCACCTACCTGTCCGGAAACGCTGTGTGGCGGGCGGCTGCTTCCCTCAAGGAGGCACTGCTTCAGGCAGCGGCGGATGTCTTGGAGGAGAGAAGGGAACAGGTCCAGATGAAGGATGACTACGCCTTCTCCGCCGCCGATCCCTCTCATCGGATAAGCCTAGAGCGTCTGGCCGAGATTTGCCGGGGCCGCAGCATTCCTCTTCGCTACAAAGGGGCGTTCCGCAACCGCATCTACCAACCCCTGGACGAAGAAGGGCGGGGAGCCATTTGCCCTTTCTATATCTACGCCGCCCAACTGGCCCAGGTGGAAGTCCACCAGGAAACGGGGGAGGTCCGGGTGAAGCGCATCGTCCATGCAGCCGACGCCGGCCGTATCGTCAACCCACAGGGCTTCCAGCGCCAGGTGGAGGGAGGGGTCCTCATGGGCCTCGGCTTCGCCTTGAAGGAAGCCTTTGTTCTGGGCCAAACTGCTACTTTTAAAGAGTATGGGCTCCCCTCCACCAGGGATGTCCCTCAGGTAGATAGTGTTTTTGTCCAAGACCCTGTGCCCACCGGCCCCTTCGGGGCCAAGGGGGGAGCGGAGATAACGCCGGTGCCCACCGCCGCCGCCATCGCCAACGCCATCGCCTATGCTACTGGCGCCCGCCTCCACCGCCTGCCCATGACCCCTTCAAGTGTTCTTCAAGCCTTGGCTCGGCAGAAAACAGTAACTAAGTAATCACTAAGAGTGACGCCATTGTAGTGTCACAGTGATTGACACGCCACCCTCTTGGGTCTATAATAGTTCTTGTTTTCACAACTTATGTAAAACTCACCCAGATAGGCTATTAGGGATTTCAAAAAATAGCTGGGAAACAATTAGACTTTCTTCAAGGAGGTAGATGTGTTATCCCAAAAAAGTAAAACGGGGCTCCTCGGAATAGTCATCACCCTGCTGGGAATCGCCACTCTTAGCTTAGCCTGCGCTCAACCGCAGCCGACTCCTACCCCAACCAAGGCAGCGGCGACTCCTACGGTAGCCGCCGCCGCAACATCCACCAGACCGCCGGCTACGCCGACCACTGCTTCCGCAGCGACACCCACTACTGCCCCCGCAGCGACACCTACCAGACCACCGGCCGCACCCACTACTGCCCCTGCGGCCACACCCACCACCGCTCCCGCCGCAACGCCCACCAGACCGGCGGTCACTCCTACCGCCTCCCCATCTGCTGGGCCACCACCTATTCCCCACAGTCTTGAGGGACGCACGGGTATCTGCCTAAGCTGTCACGAAACGGGGGTGGCGGGAGCGCCAAAAGTCCCTGCCAACCATGCCGGACGTACCAACGATATGTGCCAGGCATGTCATAAGCCTAAAACTTAGTAGAGGACTATTTTAAGGTTGACAGAACGCCTCTCCGCTGAGCATCGCTCAGCGGAGAGGCTAGTTTTTAGGGGGCTAGAATCTGCCTTTCGGTAAGGCACAAATGATCTTGTGCCATTGCACCCGAATATGAAACAGGTCGGGCACCTTTTGGGGGATTCCCCTAGAATATTTTCCAGAGGGGAGGGCTAGCTTTTGGGGTCTTAACCCTGCCTTTTGGGGCGGGTGTAGATGGTCTTGTACTTGTCGCACTGGGACAGAAAACAGGCCTGGCACTCTTCCGGGGATTCGCTGGGGGTCATGGGCTCCAGGTGTACCTCCATACCCAAGGATTTATAGAGATTTACAAACTCGCTGAGGCGCGGTTCCTCGATGCTAAATTGTCTCAGCCATCCCTCGCCTCTTAGTTGCCCATCCCGAGATTTCGGTTTCCCGCCCATAGTCGTCTCCTTTGGAACATAAGCCCATCAATCGAAGAGATCCTCAGAAAGCTCGTTACCCTCCGGCAAGCGGCCATGCTTCTGAGTGAACTGCTGGATGAGCTCACTCTCCCGACGAGTATACATCTTCTCTTCCCAGTAGGCAAAGAACTTTGCTTTAGGGTTAGAGCTTAGCTGTTTTGCCAGGTCACTGCTAAGGTTAGGGGTGCCTAATATAAGAATGACCTTCTTCTCGGCATCCAGAAGCTGGTACACCCCTTCTGAGGATGGAACCTGGCTTAACTGGTGCTGGTTGAACTCCAGCCAGGGCTCGGGGGGCAGGGTCACCGGTGTAATACGGAGCCTCAGATGGCACTGTAGACAACGTCGGGCCTCCTGTTGGGCCATCTCTGGGTTGAAGCCCAACTCCACCTCGGCAAAGCTCTGGTGCCGCTCCGCTACGGGCAGGCAGGGCATGGGGGCCCGGCTTTGAGGGGCAAAGCCCTCCTCTCTCCCCAACCAGGGATTGGGCTCCTCAAAGGGTATCAATGTCTCGTCAATGATCCCCCGCCCTCCCAGGTAGCGATCCACGGCTACGGCTGCCTTCCTCCCCGCAGCAATAGCATGGATAACCGAAGAGGGGCCCGTCACCGCCTCGCCGCCCGCAAAGACTCCCTTCCGAGTCGTTGCCAGCCTTTCGTCGGCTACGATGAGTCCTCGGTTGACCTTCACTCCATCTTCAGGTTTAACAAAGCTCAGGTCTACCGCCTGACCGATGGCCACGATGACCATGTCCGCATCCAGGGAGGAGACTACCGAGCTATCGTAGGTGGGATTGAACTTTCCCTCCCTATCGAAAACAGAGGTGCAGCGAACCAACTCTATCCCCGTCACTCGGCCCTCGTCCCCCAGGATGGCCTTTGGCCCCCAAGATGGGTGAATAACGACCCCCTCCTCCACCGCTTCCTGGATTTCCCAAGGGTGCGCCGGCATTTCCTCCCGAGACTCTAAGCACGCCAACTGGACCTCTCGTGCCCCCAGGCGTCGCGCGGTTAGGGCCACATCCATTGCTACGTTTCCGCCCCCGATGACCACCACCCGTTCTCCTACGGAAGCTCTCAGCCCTTGATTGACGCCCCGCATAAAGTCCACCCCCCACACTATCCCCTCTAACTCGATCCGCGGTATGTTAAGCTTACGACTCAGTTGCGCCCCCACGGCGATAAAAATAGCATCGTATCCCTGTTGGTTGAGCCAGGCGTCTCCCACTGAGGCACCGCCCTTGAACTCCACACCCCGCTCCAGGATGTCGGTCACCTCTTTCTTGAGCACATCCCGAGGCAGGCGGTAGGTGGGAATGCCCATCTGCATCATGCCCCCTGCCTCCTCCTGGGATTCAAACACCGTTACCCCGTGGCCCAGCCGAGCCAGGTAATAGGCAGCCGTGAGGCCGGCCGGCCCGGAGCCGACGATGGCCACCCTTTTGCCGGTGGCGAGCACTGATGGAACGTTTGCCTTCCATAGTCCAGCGTCGCCATCGGCGGCGGCGCGCTTCAGGGCACAAATGGCCAGCGCCTCGTCCACCTCCCCCCGACGGCATACTGATTCGCAAGGGTGAAAGCACACCCTCCCCAGCGCGCCGGGAAAGGGTACCCTCTCTCGAACCACTGCTGTCGCCTCTGAGAATTGTCCTCGGGCAACGAGATGGAGGTAGCGAGGAACATCCACACCGGCGGGGCAGGCATGGACACAAGGAAGGAGAAAGGCCTCTCTCTCCCCTTTGACCCCTTTGTCCATGAGCGCCCCCGTGGGGCAGACCTCGACACAAGCGCCGCAGAAACGGCATCCCGAATCTTGCAGGGAAGGGCCTATCGTACCTACCGCTACTTCCCCGTTCCGGTGGGCAAAGCCCAGCGCCCCCACCCCTCTCAGCTCGCTACAGGCCCTCACGCACCGGGTGCAGCCGATGCACAGGTTATGGTCTCGAGAGAAGAGGGGTTCATTCTTAGTAACGGGGAGGTTCCGGAAACGGTATCTGGGGGTATCGACCTTGATTCCCACGTATTCCGCTACCTTACGCAACTCGCAGTTGCCGAACTTGGAGCAGCAGCGCTCCTCCACGGGCACGTTAAGGGAGCAGGGCTCTCGACTGCAACCCTCGCGCTGGGCACAGGTGAGGCATGTGTGGGGATGATTGGCCAGGATGGTGGATAGTCTTTGCTGCCGAATTTCCCGCAGGCGCGGAGTGTCGGTGTGGACCACCATGCCCTCAGCTACTACCATATCGCAGGCCAAGGCCAGGTCCGATCCCCCTTCCACCTCCACTGCACAAAGGCCACAGCCAGCGAAGACCTCCCCGGAGTCATCCCCTATCACCCCCTCGCCACCTCGGTATACTAGGCTGACGGCCCGGGCTGTTTGGGGAGACGGCAGGTCGGGATGGTGGCACAAACGGGGAATATAAACCTGTCCCCTTTGGGCTGCCTCCAGCAGAGTCAGGCCCGGAGAGGCTTCGACGGAAATACCATCAATGGTCAAGGAAAGCATGATAGCTCAGGTATCTACTGAGGACTACCAGGAGTGGGCGAGGGCCTCCCATGGACAGGCCAGAAGGCATGGCAACTCCCTTACACCGCTGGTTGGTTTGCAGGGGCCGCAGCTATACTTTATCTTTCGGCGATGCTCATCAGCCACGGTGGCCACGGGAAGGTCACGCAGGGGATCGGCCTCGTCGGGCCCTACCACCATAACCCCATAAGGGCAGGCGGTGACGCATCGGCCGCAGCCATCGCACTTATCAGTATCGATGGTTATGAAATAGCTCCCAGAGCCATCCTGATAGCCGTAGTTGGCCAACATGGAGCCCCCCCCTAAGAAGCGGCCCTGGCCGCCAGGGCGTAGGCAAAGAGAGCTGCCCCTAGTCCCCCCGCCAGTTGGGCATCCAGGCCCGGCTCCAAAGCCTTAACCCCCAGCTCCTTTTCTATTCGCCGCACAATGCCCACGTTTTTGGAGATCCCTCCCGTGATGGCAAACTCCGCCTCCACCCCGATGCGCTCCAGGAGGGTCACCACCCGGTGCGCCATGGCGGAGCAGTAGGCAGCCACCACCCGATTTTTGGGCCACCCCGCTCGCAGCAGGCCGGTGGCCTCTGTCTTGGCGAAGACGACGCAGGTACTGCTTACGGGAGGCGGCTCCTCTGCCACCGATAGCGACAGAGACCCCACATCCTCGATGGGAACCGCCAGCAGGTCGGCGAAGACCTCCATCCCCCGCCCGGTGCCAGCAGCGCACTTGTCGTTCATAAGAAAAGAGCTTACCTTTCCCTTCTCATCGCAGCGGATGGCCTTGCAGTCCTGGCCGCCCATGTCCAGAACTGTCCGCACCGAGGGCCCGTAGATAAAGTTGGCCCCCCGAGCATGACAGGCGATCTCCGTGATAGTTCGGTTAGCAAAGGGCACGTTCACCCTCCCGTAGCCAGTCCCCACCACGTAGCGGACGTTATCTATGGTCATTCCCGTTCCCTCCGTGGCCCAGTCCATGGCTTTCTGGGCACTCTGGGGGCTGTCAGAGCCGGTCCTCATGCTGCTATAGGCATATAGCTTCCCATCCACTACGATGACCGCCTGGGTGCTCACCGAGCCCACATCCACGCCGGCGGTGATGACCTTCCCTGCTCGCCAGTCTACATCGGGCGCCGTCCATCGGGACTCCGTCCATCTCCAGTACTCTACCGCTGTGGCCACTTTACGCCTCCCTCGTCTCTAAGCTGGTTCTTCAGGCACCCTGGGCGGCGATTAGTGCCGCCCCCAGGGCTCCCACAAACTCCGGATCGGGGGGAACGAGAATGTCCATATCCAGATCCCGCCGCAAAGAATCTACAAAACCTTTATTTCGTGCCACTCCCCCCACCAGGGCCACGTCCTTCTCTACCCCAACGCGACGGGCCATAGAGGTGATGCGACTGGCAATGGCGTCGTGGACGGCCCGAGCGATGTCCTCCTTGGAAGTCCGAGCGTGGATGAGAGACACCACCTCCGACTCGGCGAAGACGGCGCACTGGGCGTTCATGGGCACTGTTTGCTGCGACTTTAAGGACAGTGCTCCCAGCTCCTCCAGAGGCACCTCCAGGGCGCGCGCCATGGCCTCGGTGAAGGCGCCGGCGCCGGCAGCGCACTTCTCATTGATGGCGAAGTCCACCACCTTCCCCTGGGCATTACACCGCACCGCCCGTCCCTCCTCTGCCCCTACATCGATGACGGTTCTGATGGTGGGCGAGATATGGGTAATACCCGCAGAATCGGCTCTAACCTCCGTTACAGCGTCGTCGGCGCCGGGCACGGAGTTTCTTCCCGCCCCCGTGGCCACCACTCTCTGAATGTCCCCTTTGCTCAAGCCCACCTCTGCCAGGGCATGCTGCAGGCCCTCATCTAGAGCCTCCTGGGTGTCAAATCCCACTCTAATCAGACTGGAGGCTATCACCTGGCCGTCCCGAAGGATGACCACCTTCAGGTTCTTGGCACCCATGTCGATGCCCGCCGTTATCATCCCCATCTCCTTTCGGTTAGTAGAGCTTTCTCAGCCCCAGGGTCTCCATAAAGGTATCGATGCGAGACATAACTCGCGTATCGTCAAACTCTCGCTCATCTCCCATGTTGCCTTCGAAGGGCATGACGGGAAAGCCCTCCTTAAGAAGAGCGAGACGGTTCTCGGCAATGCCGATGCTCAGCCCCTCGCATCCCCGATTGTAGTGAAGAAGAACGCCGTTTACTTGCCATTCCCTGGCTAACCGGGCCATCATCCGGCTCTTCAAAGCGGGGTTGTAGAAATGCTGCCATAGAGGCTTAGCCAATGTCCACTCCGCATAGGCGCGAAGCGCCTGGTCGCGCGTTTTAATCGCTACCCCGCGCTCCATGGGAGTCACTTTGGCCCCCCAGCTCCCATCGGGCTGGTCGTCGTAGATTCCCATGAGGCCATAGGTATAGAGAGAGCCGATGGAGACTGCCCCATAGCTTTCCATATACCGGAAGATCTTCAAAAAGGCCCATGGCGGTTGGGTATCCGTCATCAGTCGGCAGCGCTCCGTGGGGCAGGCGGCGATCTGATTGGCCACCCTGTCCTTAACCTCGTCCCGCAGGGTTTGGTAAAAGGAGACCACCTCCGGCGTGTAGCGATTCAAAACCAGGTGTACATAGAGGGAGTACATGGATTTCTCGTCCAGAGGGGCGGGGACAGCCTTGTTCAGGGTGCAGATCTCGGCCCACAGGGAGGTGCACCGGATCTCGTTCTTTACTGCCTCTATGAGCTTCTCGTCGTCGTATCGGCGACCGGTGATCTTCTCCAGCCACTGGATGCCGTCGTGCATCTGGCCCACCATGTATTCCACCCGGCTGTCCGTGCGCTCATGGTAGGGGCCTACAGCCACATCGATACAGAAGTAGGGAATGCCCCCCTCCAGCTCGCTGACCACCTGGTACCATTTGGCGTGGCTGCAGCAGATATGGTCCTGCCAGACGAAATCCGGCTTGGGGAAAGGCCCCCCCCAGGCATACTTGTTCAGAAGCACCGAGCCCCAATAGTTTCTCATATAGGAGCACAGGTCCCGGGCGAAGCCATACTTCTCCGCCGCCTCCTGACACTCCAGGGCCAGGTCTTTGTTAAAGGCGATGGTAGCCCCGTAGGGCTCACTGGTCAGGCCGTAGACGTCATCTCCCAGGCCGCAGGGAATGGCGCCGAAAGACCAGGCTCCACCCACCCACCGCAGACCCCCCTTCTCCCTGGCCTGGGCATAGTTCCGATAGTATTGCTCCCTTATCTCCTTGGCTAATCGCCAACACTCCAGGGGTTTTGTCTGCCAGCGCATGACATCCGTTGTTTCCGCCATTACACACCTCCCAAAGTGCTGTGGGGTCTAGAACAAATCCTCTTCTCGAAGTGTCTCCAGGAAGGCCTCTACCCGGGTTCGGAAGGGACCCAGGGGCACCGTCATATCAAACTCTAAGAAGTAGCTGGGGATGCCATTCTCCTTCAGCAAGCGAGCCAGTTGCGGTATGTCACTTTCGTGGGGGTCGCAAAACTTCTGCTGGATAAGTAGCGCCCCTTGCACGCCATACTCCTTAGCCAGGCGAAGGATCTGCTGAAAGCGGCGCCTTTCGGGCCAGTCCTTGGTGGGACAGGGCGTCCGGTCCAGGTAGCGCTGGGCAATGGCCATCAAACGATCCTCCTGGGGAAGGGCTTCGTTCCAGAAGTATCGTGTGCCTGTGCAATGGTCATCGGACACGAAGACAGCCCCCAGGGATTCTGCCATCTTGATAAATGCCACATCGTCGTCCTCGCTGCCGATGATCATCAGCCGCACCGGAGGGTCGCCGTCGCGCTTTTGCTGGGGTAGCTTCTCCAGGAGCGCCGCCAGTTCTTGGTTGTGCTCCCTCTTGTCGGTCATTTGGCTGGAGAGCACCATTTCCATAGCATCGGCCCCCACCAGGGGTGGGTTAGGCGCTTTCCTTAACTCATACACCTGCTTCATGAGACGGCGGTTGGTATTCATTATTTCCATGCCCCGGTCCAGGTCGGCATCGGTCAGCGTTCGCCCCGTCCACCCCTCCACCGCCCCTTTGAACTGGGCCAACTCTCCCCGAAGATAATCCTGGGCCCGAGGGCTTTGGACGTGGTGAGGCATAGGCAAGTAGTAGCTAAAAGATGTAGGGATATGGAGCTGCCAGCTCCAGAAGGCCTGACGGATGTGGAGGCAGGACTGGGAGATCATGATGCCATCCAGGTAATCGAAGCGCCCCTTGAGACCTTGGGCCAGGCAGTCGCGACAAAAAGGGCAAAACATGGCAAAGATGTGGGGCTCGGTAACGTCCTCGGGCTCATGGCTGCCTAAAATGCGCACCGGGAGAACATCGGCAGCGTACAGGATCTCCTCGGGAACGTAGGTACAGAAATAGCCCAGAACCTTACCCCCTGTCCTGGCTTTCCACTCCTGGGCGTACTGGTGGCGATTCTGGTGCCATTCCTGGAATTTCTGGAACGGAGACACCGCTTCCTCCCTTCAGAGACGGCCGGGCTATTCCCCGGCGGCCAAATGTGCTATAATGCTAACCATAGATGTCGCTTTTTTTGCGGAGTCCAAAAATTTCGCCATATGCGATAATTTTAGGCCGTCCCTCCCCAATTGTCAATACCTGCTGGGGTGTCAATGTCCTTCAGGGCGGGGGAAGGCGTTTCCCAACCATGCTAAACACCCTCCAAGTAGGGCTTTGAAGAGATGCGAATCCTGGTAACGGGCGGCGCCGGCTACATCGGCTCCCATCTGGTAGATAAGCTGCTGGAGGCGGGGCATGAGGTGGTGGCCCTGGATAACCTTTCCTCTGGGCGGCCAGAGAACCTCGTCCATCTTGAGGACGCCCCCCGTTTCCGCCTCATAGAGGGGAGCATCACTGACCCCAAAAGGGTGGCTGAAGCTATGAGGGGTTGCGCCATGGTTTACCACATGGCGGCGGTGGTGGGGGTGAGGCGGGTGGTGGAGGACCCCCTGGCTTGCATCACTACCAACGTTATCGGGACCCACCTGGTATTTGAGGAGGCCCGCCGCCTGGGATGTAAGGTGCTTTTGGCCTCCAGCTCCGAGGTCTACGGCAAATCAACTGCGGTGCCCTTCAGGGAGGAGGACGACCGCATTCTGGGGCCGGTCACCGTTTCCCGATGGAGCTACAGCGCCGCCAAGGCGGTGGATGAACACCTGGCTCTGGCCTACGCCGCCCAGGGTCTGCTCATAGCGGTGGTCCGCTACTTCAACAGCTACGGCCCACGAATGGACCCTGAAAGCTACGTGGTGCCTCGCTTTTTGAGGCAAGCCCTTGATAATCAACCCATCACTGTCCATGGCGATGGAAGTCAGAGCCGCTCCTTCACCTACATCGAAGATACCCTTCGGGGTACCCTATTGGCGGCTACTACGCCGGAGGGGGAGGGCAAGATATTCAACATCGGCTCAGACCGGGAGACTACCATCTTGGAGTTGGCACAGACGGTCATCCGCGTCACCCGTTCCGCATCCCCTATCTCCTTTGTCCCTTACTCCCACCACCGCCCCTTCGAGGACGTCCCCCGACGCGTTCCCGACGTCTCCCGGGCGCGTCGCCTTCTTGGCTTTGAAGCTCGCGTCCCCCTTGAGGAGGGGCTGCTCAAGACAGCCCGCTGGCTTGAGCCGTAAAAGTGACCACCCGGCTTAGCCTCTTCAGCCTCCGAGTCTTAGAGGTAGGATGGCTGGTGGCAGCCTTTCTCGTTCCCCTCTTTTTCAATTTCTACGGCCACCAAGTCTTTGAACCCGACAAGGCCACTCTCCTGCGCAGCCTGGCGTTGATAATAGGGGTGGCCTGGGTGGTGTGGCGAGTAGAAACCGGGACTGGTCGGGCTTTGGTGGCCTCCCCTCTGCGGTGGCTTCGGGCCAACCCCCTCTCCTTCCTGGCCATCCTCTTCCTTGTCTGGCAGGGGATTGCCACCCTGACCTCGGTTTCACCGTGGGTCAGCTTCTGGGGCTCCTACGTGCGCCTGCAAGGGTTGGTGACTACTTCGGCCTACATGATTATCTTCCTCGTGGTCGCTCACTTCTTGCAACGGAAGGCCCAGCTTCAGCGCCTGGTCGCTGCCCTCATCCTGGCAGGCGGGCTCGTTTCTGCCTATGGTCTGGCCCAGCACCTGGGATGGGACTTCATACCGTGGAGCGTCGCCGCCACCGACAGGGTGACCAGCACCATGGGCAACCCCATTTTCATGGCTGCCTTTCTTGTCATCACCTCCCCCCTGACCCTGGCGCAACTGGTGGCGAAGGGCGACCAGATGCGTAAAGGATTCTCCTGGAGCCTCATCTGGGTCTGCCTCGCCCTCACCGTTGCTTTGGTCACGCAACTGGCCGCTATCATCTTTACCCAAAGCCGAGGGCCATGGCTGGGGCTGCTGGCAGCCGGCTTTGTCATGGGACTGCTGTTCCTGAAAACCACCCCGAAATCGAGGAGGCGATGGCGAATCGCCTCCCTCTCCTTCTTGGCTGCCCTGGGGGCGATGAGTATTTTCATCCTTCTCCTGAACCTTCCTCACGGTCCCTTTGAGAATATTAAGGGGTCTAGCCCCTACCTGGAGCGTGTCGGCAGCCTCTTGGATCCTGAGGTGGAGACGAATCGGGTGCGGCTCCTTATCTGGTTCGGAGACAGCGTGGGCCGCGGCGTGATGGGGCTCATAACCGCCAGCCCCCGTTACCTTTTTCTCGGCTACGGGCCCGAGACCTTGGACCTGACTTTTCCTCTCCACTATCCCCCAGACCTGGCCCACTACGAAGCCCGCCGCTCTATCCCTGACCGCAGCCACAACGACTATCTGGACATGGTGGTCAACGGTGGAGTGGTGGGACTGGTCATCTACATTGCCCTCCTAGCGGTCTTTTTCCGGCAGGCGTGGCGAGCCTTTGTCCAGAGCCCGGTGCCCCAAAGGCTCCTCATCGCGGGGCTGTTGGGAGGGGTGGTGGCCCACTTGGTGGAGGTTCTGACCGGCATCGCCGTTGTTGCCACCCAAACCTACTTCTGGCTTTTTCTGGCTATGGTGGCCGCCATGGCCACGTGGAATCACGAAGATAAGGAACCGACCGATCTCCAAGAGAGACTGGTGCGGCCAATCCTGTTCCCTTTGTACCTACTGGTGAGCCTGGCGGCGGTAGCCTCTCTGGCGCTGGCCCATCCCGTCGCTGCCTTTTCCAGTCCCCCCCTGGCGGTATTGGGAAGTTTCATTTGGCTGAGCCTGGGTGTCCTCCTTCTGGCGGCCACCCTGCGGGGGCCGCAACGAGGAGGGGGCTTTTGGCGGCGGCCCCTCTTAGGGGCTACCCTCGCTGTAGGGGGTCTTTTGTTTCTGATCCCTATTCTCAGCGTGTCGGTGGCCGATATATATGCTCAACTAGGAAGGGTATACTATGACCGGGGCCGACCCCTGGGCAGCGCCCTTATGTACATCAAGGCTGCCCGTTGGGCTCCTCACCAGGATCGCTACCTCCTCTATTTGGGACGCTCTTTAACGGAGATGGCCGGCAGGACCTCCGATGCCGGTTTGGAAGCGGAGAGCCTGGAAGCGTCTCAGTTGCTATCTTATGAAGAAGGGGAGCTTCGCCAACTGGATCGTAGCGGCGCCTTTGAGGCCGCCGCCGCGGCCCTAAGGGAAGCTTGGCGGCTCTCCCCCTTGGAGGCAGACCATCCGGACAACCTGGGTCGGCTGTACCGCACCTGGGCCACAGAAACCGCCGATCCAGAGAGGAAGGTGGCGTACCTAGAGACCGCATCCCGCTACTTTCAAGATGCAGTGCGCCTAAGCCCCAATACAGCCTACTTGTACATCGAGTGGGGGTTAGTGTACCATATCCAGGGCAACCTTAACGAGGCTATGACGAAATATAAGCAGGCTCTAAAGCTGGACCCGGAATATCCCCTGGCCTATAGCTATTTGGGGGATATATACTTCGCCTGGGGGAACCTGGACCAGAGTGAGGCAATGTATCGTGGGGCGCTGCGCTACGCCCCCGGGCTGGTGTCAGCCCAGCGCTCCTTAAGCCTAGTCCTATACCGTCAGGGCCAGCTTTCTTTGGCCCTGGTAGAGGCGCAGAAGGTGGTAGACTTGGCTCCTGAGGATTACGAAGGCCACAGCATCCTCGCCCTTCTTTATGGAGAGGCAGGGTTAGCTGACCAGGCGATCAGCCACGGACTCAAAGCTCTACAGTTGGCGCCTCCAGAGCAAAAGGGGGAGTGGCAAATCTTCCTGGGCCAGCTACAAGGAAGGACTCCGTGACTAACTTCATTGTCATCTTCATCACTGCTTTTGTCTTCGCTGTTGCGGCCACACCGGTGGCCCGCTGGACAGCTCGGCGCCTGAGACTAGTGGACACCCCCAGCGCGCGCCGCGTCCATATGTTGCCTACACCCCTCTTAGGGGGCGTAGCTATCTATGGTGCTTTCATTTTGGCCCTCCTTTTCTTCTATCAAAGCTTCCAGCTTCCTCAGCTCATAAGCATTCTGGTGGGGGCCACCTTGGTTAGCTTCCTGGGTATATGGGACGACAGCCGAGGGCTTCGGCCCCTTCTCAAGCTGGTGGGGCAGGGTGCGGCAGCCATGGTTCTCATCGCAGCCGGTGTCCACGTATCCTTTCTCGGTAACGTCTATCTCAACTATGCGGTTACCCTAGTTTGGGTTGTGGGGATAACCAATGCCTTGAATCTGTTGGACAACATGGATGGTCTATCGGGGGGGATGGCGGCGGTGGCCTCTGCTTTCTTCGTCCTTTTGGCATTCCTGAGCGGGCAGTACCTGGTGGGTGCGTTGGGGGCCGCCCTTTTAGGGGCCTGCCTGGGCTTCTTGCTATACAACATGAACCCCGCCTCCATTTTCATGGGAGATACGGGCAGCCTTTTCCTGGGGTTTGTTTTGGCGGCTCTGGGCATAAAGCTGCGCTTTGAAAACATTCCCGCGGTGACCTGGATGGTTCCCGTGTTGGTGTTGGGCCTGCCCATCTTCGACACCGCTCTGGTAGTCATTTCCCGCCTTCGCCGCCGTTGCAATCCGTTGACCACTCCGGGCAAGGACCACACCTCCCATCGGTTGGTAGCTTCGGGGATGAGCCATAGACGCGCCGTGCTCACCCTATATGGGGTATGCGTCTTATTGGGTCTTATGGCCGTGGCGGTAACCCGAGCCACCGTCATCGAGGCCTATATTATGGGTGGCACTGTAGCGGTGGTGGGGTTGTGGGCCTTGGTGCAATTGGAGTTGAAGGGCTATGACTCCTGGGAGATGAAAACATCGGGACTGGTGAAGGAAAGACAGTGAGCCTTTCCCAAAAGATACAAAGCCGTGATGCTCGGGTGGCCGTGGTAGGACTGGGCTATGTGGGGCTGCCCCTAGCAGTGGCCTTAGGCGGAGGCGGCTTTGCCGTTACTGGGGTGGACGTAGATGTGGGCCGAGTGGAAGCCATCCGCAGCAGACGAAGCTACATTCCCGACGTGTCTTCCGTCGAGTTGGGGAAACTGGTCAGCCAAGGTCGCCTGGATGCCACCACCGACTACCGGAAGATAGGGGCGGCAGACGTTATCTTCATCTGCGTTCCCACCCCTTTTACTCCCGCCAAAGCGCCGGACATATCCTTTATCGCCGCCGCTTGCCAAAGCATCGCCCCCCACTTGCACCGAGAGCAACTGGTGATTTTGCAGAGCACCACCTACCCGGGCACCACTGAGGAGGAGGTGCGTCCCATCCTAGAGACCTCCGGTTTAGTGGCGGGCCGAGACTTCTACCTGGCCTTCTCTCCCGAACGCATCAACCCCGGCGACAAAGAGAATACCATCTATAATACCCCTAAGGTGGTGGGCGGCCTAACCGATGAGAGCACCGCGATGGCCCGGCTCATCCTGAGTACTATAAACCCCCAAGTACATGTGGTTAGCTCTCCCCGAGTAGCAGAGATGTGCAAGCTCTTGGAAAACATATTCCGCAGCGTAAATATTGCTCTAGTCAACGAGCTGGCCAAACTGTGCGAGCGCATGAATATCGATCTGTGGGAGGTCATCCAGGCGGCGAGCACCAAGCCCTTTGGCTTTATGCCCTTCTATCCCGGGCCCGGGGTGGGGGGCCACTGCATACCGGTGGACCCTTATTACCTCTCCTGGAAGGCGCGCGAGTATGATTTCTACACCCGCTTCATAGAGCTGGCGGCGGATGTTAACCAGAGCATGCCCTATCACGTGGTGGAAATGGTACGGGAGGCTATCAACAGCCGCGGCAAGCCTCTGCAAGGCTGTCGCCTTCTCGTTCTCGGGGTTGCCTTCAAGAGGGATATCGATGACCCCCGGAACTCGCCGGCAGAGCGGGTAATAGACCTTCTTCTTCGTGGTGGCGCCGTGGTCTCCTATCACGACCCCTACGTCCCTCGCTTCATCATCCGTAGAAACACCCCACTAGGAGGTGGTGCCCTTACTCTGGAGTCGATGCCTTTGCAGGATGAGACGATAGCGGGGACAGATGCGGTGGTCATCATCACCGGGCACCGCACTCTGGACTACCAGCACATCGTGAGCGTGGCACCCTTGGTGGTAGATTGTTGCAACGCTTTTGACCAGGGCGTGGCACCTCTGGGCAAAGTATGGCGGCTGGGAGCGCCCCGGCCGTAAAACGACGGTAGGACAGACACCAGAGGGTACTGTGGCGCTAAGGAAATCCGGGCCAGTCTTTTCAACCGGAATTGCCCTCGCCAATAAAGACTAATCGAGGAGGACCCGCCAATGCAGGGACCAGTAACCCCTTTAGGTTGTCTGACCACTAACGTCAGAGGCTTTCTGTTCATTATCGCCTCTGGGTTGGTGGGGGCCGCTGTGGGAAGCATCCTGGGGGGGGAGGAGGGGGCCCGCTGGGGCTTCATAGTGGCAGGAGCCGTGGCCTTCATATTCCCCTGGCACCGATGGCTCCGCCGTCGTGGTTGACCGCCAACCATCCTGAAGCAGGAGACGTACCAAGTTTTCCTCTCACCTGCCCTGAACTAAAATGGCCCGCCTTTGGGTTGGATTTTTGTGGTCTTGAGTAGTGTTATGGAGGAGACATGGCAGCGGAGTACGACATCGTCATCGTTGGGGGCGGTCCCGGAGGCTATGTATCGGCTATAAGGGCCTCCCAACTGGGGGCCAAGGTGGCTCTGGTGGAGAAGGATCGTTTGGGAGGCACCTGCCTCAATCGGGGCTGCATTCCAACCAAGGCCCTGGTACGTAGCGTGGAGGCCCTTCAAGAGGCGAAGAAAGCCCACGAGTTCGGGGTGGAGACGGGGGAGGTTTCTCTGAATTTTCCCCAGGTCATGGCCCGTAAGCAGCAGGTGGTGGATAGCCTGGTGACGGGCATCGAGCAACTGGTGGCGGGAAGGAAGATCGAGCTTTACAAAGGGACGGGAAGGCTCACCTCGCCCCGTTCCCTGACGGTGAACGGCCAGGAGGTGTCCGGCCGAAACGTTATTCTGGCCACCGGCTCCGTGCCGGCCCGCATCCCTATCCCTGGCCTGGACCTGCCGGGCGTGGTCACCAGCGACGAGCTTTTGGAGGTCAAGGAGGTTCCTGAGAGTCTGGCCATTATCGGCGGAGGAATCATCGGCATGGAGTTTGCCTGTATATTTCGTGCCCTGGGCTGCCAGGTGACCGTAATCGAGATGCTGCCCATGATCTTGCCTCCGGTGGACGAGGAGATCGCCCGGCGCTTCACTCAGATGGCACGTCAGCAGGGCATCCAGATTCACACCGGGGCTACCGTCACCCAGGTACGAGAGTGGGAAGGAATGCTGGAGGTGGTTTTCAATACTGCTCAGGGGGAGATGACGGCACCAGCTGAGATGGTTTTGGTGTCGGTGGGGCGCACCCCGTATACCCAGGGTCTGGGGCTGGAGGAGACCGGGATAGCCATGAATCGGCGGGCCATTGCTGCCAATGAGGCCATGGAAACCAACCTGGAGGGGGTTTACGCTATCGGGGATGTCATCGGAGGGATAATGCTCGCCCACGTGGCCTCCTACGAGGGGGAGGTGGCGGTGGACAATGCCCTGGGACATCGCCGCACCGTGGACTACGGCGTGGTCCCCAACTGTGTCTTTACCAGTCCCGAGATAGCCGCCGTGGGTATGACGGAAAAGGAGATCAAGGATAAGGACATCCCGTACAAGGTAAGTCGGTTTCCCTTTTCCGCCCTGGGCCGGGCCCAGGTACTGGGAGAGACAGTCGGCCTGGTGAAAACTATCTGCCAGGAAGGGACCGGGAAGGTATTGGGGGTGCACATCATGGGCCCCCGAGCCACTGACCTTATTGCAGAGGGGGCGGCGGTAATGCATCACAGTGGAACGGCCCGGGACATTGCCCATACTATTCATGCCCACCCCACCCTTCCGGAGGCCATGATGGAAGCCGCCCTGGGTCAACTGGAGGGTTCTATCCATTTGCGCCGGATGTGACCTTGACATAATCCTCCTTCTTTCTACCTCTTGACTATAAGTGGTAAAATTAAAGTGGAAGAAGATATTGGAGGGGTGAACCACGGGGGAGCGAAGGAAAAAAAGAGGTGTCATCATCCCTTTGGGGAGCGCTGGGTGAGAGTAAGGCCGTTGCGGTGTTAGGTGTAAAACGAAGTACGGGAAACTGAAAACCGGTAGGAGGTGACTTTCTGTGGATATCGGAACCCTGTTGTTAATGGTAGCTTTTGCGTATGGCCTGGGCGTGCTTTGGTACGACTTGCTTCCTGGCGAGGTTTCCATGAAACCGTGGCGGGTGGCGGCCTATCCTTTCGCTGCCATGGTCATCGCTGAGGTCTTGGTTGTCTATGGCCCTATGTTTGGTGGATTCCATGTGTTATCCGCCATTGGCGCATCGCTGATCGGGGTACTTGTTGACTGGGGTGTCAACCTGGTACGGCATCCGAAAGCCGTTGAGTACCTGGAGAAGCCGCTGGTGGCGACGACTCGTGCCTAACCGAATTTACACGGCGTAACTCTCGCCGGCGTGATTATGATTCTGCGAAACCCCCTTACCAAAGGGGGTTTCGCAGAATCTACTTGTGGAGCAAGGCTGCTGGAGGCCGTCGATAGTAGGGGAGATCGGGCATAGTCGTATAATGGCTTAGCTTTTGACATTTGATTCAGTGAAGAGCAATCGCTTTCGCTTCGTTTTAGGCCTATTGATAGGCGTTGCTTTGCTCTTTGCCGTAACCAGGTTCATCAATCTGGCTTCTACTCTGGAGCGGTTTGATGATTATCCTTGGTCAAAACTCTGGATTGCTTTGGTACTAAGCCTGGGGTATTATCTGCTTAAGGCGTTGCGCTGGCATTATTTTCTGCGGGTGATCGATATTCGGCTACCTTTGAGAAGATCGGTGCTGGTCTATTTAGCGGGGCAGTGGTTTGCCTTTACTCCTGCCGGAGAGTTCGTCCGTGCCTATCTGATGACAGGCTACGGTTTTAGCTTCAGTCGTGGTTCGGCGGCGGTAGCGGTGCAGGTGCTGTTTGATTTTCTCTCCCTAGCCCTCGTCGGTTCCTTCTCCGTGCTGCGCTATCGGGACATGGCCACCATGGTGTTGCCCTTTACCGCTATTTTGATGGCGGGGATTCTGGCTTTTGCTTACAGTCCCTTGATAGGATGGGAACGGCGTTTCTCTTTCGCCGCCGGTGCGGGGAGACTCCTGGGTGCACCGTGGAGAAGCTTTTATCAGTACTCTTTGCTGCTTCTAGGGTGGAGGTCTCTCTTGATCGGGTTGGCGTTGGGCTTGCCAGCGGTGGTGGTGGCGGCTGCAGTTCTGGAGGAGATATCCCGAGGCTATCAAATTTCGGTGAGCTTAAGTCAATCAGCCTACATATATTCCCTTTCTCATTTGGCGGGGGGCCTGTCTATGCTCCCCCACGGTTTGGGTGCCATAGAGGGAAGCGCGGTGGCTCTTTTTCACTATGCTGGTATCGATACCGCCGACGCGGCTACCGCTATCGTTTTGTTTCGCCTCAGCACAGTGGGATTGGGCATCGTCCTCGGCGCTGGCTCCCTGTTGTTACTACGAACTCCCTTTGCCGGTCCTGTACCACCTCGGGATTCCCCTGAGTGATGATTTCTCGCGGGTTTGCATTGCTTCCTGACGTAACTTGACGTAACTTAAGCGACTCTTTATAATGAAACACATTGACAGCCCAAAAGAGCAGCAATGGGGGAGGAGTGCAATGGGCTCCCTTGGCAAAAGGTTTGACCTCTCGAAATTAGCCGTAGCATCTGTCTTAGCGTATTGGGTGGTTCTCTCTTTTGTGGGCACGGCCTCGGTCTTGCCGGTGGCCGCCCAGGGTATCGAGCTAACCAAGGGGCCGTACCTCCAAAATGCGACTCAGGCATCGGTCAACGTATGTTGGGAGACCAATGAAATCCATTCCGGGGCCGTTATGTACGGCAAAACTTTGGAGTACGGCTCTATTGCTCTTACGAAGGGGAGGGCCAAGGATCATTGCGTATCGCTGACGGGGTTGGAGCCCTACACCCGCTACTATTACCAGGTTTGGGGGAGTGAGAAAGAGCTATTTTCGGGCGGCACTTTTAAGACTCTGGCCGGGCCAGAGGGGCGCATCAGCTTTGTGGCCTGGGGCGATAATCGTACCAATCATCCCATCCATCGCCGGCTGGTCGGTCTAATTAAAGAGGCGGCACCCGACTTCGTTATTAACGTCGGCGATCTGGTGGAGAATGGCAGCCGTAAGAGTGACTGGGACACCTTTTTCGATGTGGAGAGAGAGCTTCTGGTGGATGTTCCCCTCTATCCGACCCTGGGCAATCATGAGCAGAATAGTTACCTATATTTCGCTCTTTTTGACCTGCCGGGCACCGAAAGGTGGTACAGCTTCGATAGTGGGCCAGCCCATTTTATAGCTCTGGATGTGGCCTTTTCGGACTATAAACCAGGAAGTGAGCAGTATGATTGGCTGGAACAGGACCTGCGTCAGACGACCCGGCCGTGGAAGATAGTCTATCTCCATTATCCCCCCTATAGCTTTACACCCTTCCGAGGCAGTGAGCTGCCGGTGAGAGAGGCGTTAACACCCCTTTTTGAGAAATACGGGGTGCAGTTGGCTTTCAGTGGCCACAACCACCATTACCAACGCAATCTGGTAAATGGGGTGACCTATATCGTCACCGGCGGCGGCGGCGCTCCCCTTCACCCGGTAGGGTGGGGTGTCGGGACGCAGTATGCCGAGGAAACCTATGAGTTCGTAAAGCTCTCTATAGACGGGGGTGTTCTCACTAGCACCGTCGTGAGCTTGGACGGCACCCAGTTCGATCCTTTTGTTCTGTCGCTCCCCACAAAGGTGGAAGAACAAAAGGCGTTGGTGCTTGGGATGTCGGCCCCCGTTATTCCTCAGGCAGCGGTAGTTCCTGAGGAACTGGCGGGCGTATCCCGGGCACCGAATTCAGCCGTTTCCATCAGTCTCATTGAGAGTGTAAGCTGTATCCGCTGTCACGACCCGTTTCGGCTGGACAATCGGACGTTGCTGCTCTACGGGTGGGACTTCCATCGGCCTTTAATTGTGGCGGGAGGCTTCGCTTTGATTCTGGCGGCTTTGATGATGGTGCTGTCGGGGCGGCATTTATTTCCGAATCTAAGAACGAGAAGGAGACCAGTGAACGATGCGTCGGGCGCGGCTCATTCTTAACCCGGTGCCCTGGACCCGCCGCGCCTGGAATAGGCTGCCTGATATTACAAATTTGCTGGAGGAGGCGGGGGTCAGGGTTGATCTAGCTTTCACCAAGCTAGCGACAGCCATAACTCAGTCGGTAGTACAGGCTGCTCAAGAGGGTTACGACTTAGTTATCGCTGGTGGTGGCGATGGTACGGTGAGCGAGGTGGCGGCTGGTCTGGTGGGAACGGGGGTGCCGTTAGGCATTCTGCCTTTTGGCACCTACAACAACATTGCTCACAATCTATCCTTGCCCCTGGATTTGGCTGAGGCTGCCCTGGCTATTGTCAAAGGCAACACCATGGACGTGGACGTGGGCGTGGCCAACGGTGTCTACTTCTTTGAGGCGGTGGGGGTGGGGCTTGATGCTCGCCTTTTTCCCATCGGTGAGGAGATTAAAGAAGGGCACTATGAGAAGATGATCGAGGGAGCGCTGGCGTTTCTTCGGCATCGCAAAGCTGTGATGAGCCTTCGTCTTGACGGGGAGGAGATGGAGTTGCGTTCACCTTTGGTGGTGGTGGCCAACGGGACTTACTATGGGGCTGGATTCACCATCGCTCCCCAAGCCAGCGTGGTAGACGGCTTGTTGGAGGTGGTCATTTTCGACTGTGCCAAGTGGGAGATGGCCCGCCATTTTACCTTCAGCCCTCAGAGCCGAGAGCGCCAAGAGCCATGTATCTCTCGCCTTCAGGCGGAGGAGATAACTATCAGTTCTGAGTCGCCTCTCCCGGCCCACGCCGATGGAAAGCCAATTGCTGTCCCTGTTACCTGCCGTGTCATCCCTAAGTCTTTGCGTGTGTTTGTTCCTTAGCTCCCAGCCAGGGGATCTGTCGCGATAGGAAAAGGGCGTATTTTGCCACCCAGTAGCCTACAATTAGGGTAGCCGCTGCATCTGTCGGCCAAGCAGCTCCGAAGTACAGTAGGCTTACGAACGCCAGAAGAGGATAGAGATAGGCGGGGATGCGTAATCTTGGCCAAAGGCTTGCTAGAATCAGGCTAAGTGCTGTCAACGTCATCAGGTATCCATCCGGGAGGGAGCTTGGCCCCGGCCACTGGCTTTGCCAGACTTGAGGCATCACAACCGCTCCGGTGCTCATGGGCCGGGGCTGTTGGAAATAGGGCGCGAGGAAAGCCATCACTATTTGAGCGGTAACAAAGGTTAGGATGAGAATAAGGGCGGCGTTTCCTAAAAGCCGCCTTCCGCGAAGGGCGCTATAGCCCAGAATAAGGGCGATTAAGGCAGGGTAGGTCTTGGTAGCATCGGCGAAAAGCCAGTAAACTATTTGGGCGGGGACAATGCCAAAGCGCTCCAGTATGGGGTATGCCAGACTATTGTTGGTATTGAGAAGGTAGTCGGCCAGGATGCGCGGGGTTTTTGTGTGAAGTACCGAGCCCATGACGTAGGTTGCGCCCAGGAGGAGACCTAAAGCCAGCCCGGAGCGGAGGGCTCGGGCGAGAAGGGGGTCCGCGGCCGGTTGATTCGCAATCCTGGATATGAACACATAGTCGTAAGCTCTTCTTGTGATCCTTGTTTCTCTTAAGGCAAGAACAACCCTGCTTATCTGTCTGACACTAAATACGCTGAAGGCTCCCGCCATTAAGCCGATGAGTATCGCCGCTCCCACATCAGTGGGAAAATGGGCCCCCAGGTAAACACGGCTAGAGGCGATAAAGGCCAGGTAGGGCAAGGCAAACCATAGCCCTTGACGCCAGAAATAGACTAGTACCACGCAAAGACCGGTCAACTCGCGAATATGGCCGCTGGGAAAGGTGGGGATTTGGGCCCAGATAGCATACCACTCTGGGTTGACGGGTGCGTCTGGAACTATGATGAATGGTCGGGGGCGGAAGCCAAACCACTGGGTGTAAGAAGTGGTGGAAGCGCCCACCACTAGGGTCAGGGCGAGGGCAACTCCAGCGGCCGCCATGTAGTGGCGACGCTTCAGCCATGTGTAGCCTAAACAAGCAGCCACCACCACCGTGTAATCCAGGCCCGGGTCATTGAAAAAGGTAAAGATCAGGTTGGTGAGGGGCGGACTGTTGAAGGACATCGCGGCTCGGTATAGCCGAATGTCCCCGTCCAGCAACCAGGGCGGTACATTCATCGATAACAGGCCGAGAAGGAGGGAGATGCCTAGAACCGCCCCCAGGGCAAGGGGCAGGACGATCAGGGTGAGCAATACATCTCGCCAAAGAACGGGGGGGCGGTTAGCAGTTTCGGGTCGGTTCATCGTCGGTGTGGGGTGGTCTCCCCACTTTCTATCAGAGACAGGATGGCGCGGGCTGCCTGAGGGCCTGCTTGCGACCACTCGTGACGGAACTCTTTTGCTCGTACCACTAGCTCCTCCATTTCCCCAGAATTAGCTATCCAGTGCTTCAAAACCCTAATTAATTGGGCGGTCCTTTTTACCGCCAAGCCTAAGCCATGGCGGATCACAAATTCCACGTTGCCTCGCTCCTGCCCGGGGAGGGGGGACAGTATGATGAGGGGTTTCTGAGCAACGATTGCTTCGCCAATGGTCACGGCCCCGGCTTTGCCAATGACCACATCAACAGCCTCCATCAACAGATGTATGTTGTCCTGGAAACCAAGCACCCGGCAGGGCACCGTGAGGGAGCTTCGCTCCAGTTTCTGACGCAATGCATCATTGCGCCCACAGGCGACGATAAGGCGTACCGGCAATTGGGCTCTGGAAATAGCCTGTGCTGCCGGAAGGATGGCGCCCGCTCCCTCGCCGCCGCCAGTAAGAAACAATGTTAGGGCGTCCTTCTGCTCGGCAATCTGACCTGTCTGGCTACTGTCGGGCCTGTCTCTGTAGAAGCGTCCATCTACAGGTAGCCCCAGGAGGCTGATGCACTGGGGAGGGATGCCTCTGGCCCGAAGGCTGTCACGGACCTCCTCGGTGGGTGCTATGTATAAGCTCACCTCCGGGGCGATCCAGGCGGTGTGGGCTTCATCCAGGTCAGTAACCACGGTAATCAATAGTGTGGGAAGCCTTGTCCTTTTCAAACTCTCAGCAATTATCTGGTTGCAGAGAGGATGGACGCAGATGAGGGCGGTGGGGGCATGGCGCTGCAACAGATGGGCCATGGGATTGCTGCTAATTTTGCTAACCAGGGCGCGAAAAAAACGGCAAAAGTGGCCATTGTTGCTAAGGCTGTAGATTACTCCCCACAGCCAGGGATAGCTAACGATAATTGAGGCATAGAGTAGTAGCGGTTTGCAAATCCAGGTCTCCTGAGCCAGGAAATCGACGACATCTACGGTCACCTGGCCGTTCCCCTGTTGGTCTAGGGCCTGACGTATACTGCTGGCTACAGAATTGTGGCCAGCGCCCGTTGATGCCGTGACGATGAGGATTTTCTTCATGGCGTGTTTTAGGGCACGCTATCCATGGGTGCCAATGGCCCTCGCTGGACGGTGATGCCGTGGCTATTCATCCAAGATATAAGCTCCCACTCCATCTGCAGGGCCTGTTCTAGATTAATCGAGGCCAGGTTGTTACTTTCATCGTAATCCATAATCATGTCGTAAAGCTCCAATCCTCCCGTAACATTGTTTCTTATCAATTTCCAGTTTTTGGTGATCAGGGCTACCCAGTTATCGTCCCGCTCTTCTAGTATAGCTACCCTTTCTGATTCTTGCTCCAGCCCCAGGATAAGGGGCCAGAGGCTTTTACCCTCGGCTTGCTCTGGCGGAGGGATGTTCACCAACTCAAGAATGGTGAGCATAATATCTATGCTGCGTACCAGAGCGTCTACCACTGAGCCACCGGGTATCGTCTCTGGATAGCTGATAATAAGGGGAACTCGTGCCACAGGGTTGTACAGAATTCCAGGGTGAAACCAGAGTCCGTGTTCATTGAAGCTTTCGCCGTGGTCGGCGGTGACGATGACCAGGGTGTTGTCGAGGAGTCGAGCATTTCCAATATTTTCTAAAAGTCTGCCTATTTCCTGGTCAGTAAAGGAGGTTTCTCCGTAGTAAAGGTCCACCAGGCGGGCGATATTGGATTCCGAGATTGGCTCGCCGGCGCCTAATCGGTCGATGGTTTCGTAGCTGCCATCGACGCAATCTGGGCAGGGAGGGCCGTACATGGTGTCAAAAGGTGGAGGCGGCGTGTAGGGATAGTGGGGGTCCTGGTAATGGACCCAGAGAAAATAGGGCGTCGCCGCCTTATCTTTCACCCATTGTAGGGCAGCATCGGTGGTGATATTGGCTCGCCCGTCACACAGGCGCTCCAGGTATTTTTGCTCAGGCGCCGGTAGGCAAGCAAACTGGTAAGTCATGAAGCCTCGGTTCAGCCCAGATAGTTCCGGTGTGAGGCCAACGTAGCTATAGATACCGGCGGTGGTGTATCCTTGGCCAGCTAGTATCTCGGCCAAAGTGGTCATAGGTTTTGTAGGTACATCGGAGCTATTAAGTACATAGGGGGTACGATATGTATCTTTAATGGAGGCCGGAGAGGCACCGGTAAACATGGCGGCATGAGAATAGTCAGTTTGCGGGTACTGCGTTATGTCCAGGCCAAAACGTACCCCTTGTTTGGCCAGGGCATCCAGGTGGGGTGTTTGGGCTCGGTTGTTTCCGTAAGCGCCCAGGGCATCGGCGCGCAGGCTGTCAATGGTGATAAAGATGATGTTGGGCTTGGCCATTGGGGGACTGACAATATTGGCCATTGGGGGCTGGGTGATAATAGGAAAGGGAGGGGTGCTGACGGAACCGTTGGCGGTGGCACCAGAACCGAGGGCTAGACCGGAGCTGGGTGGGGGGATGTCTTCCCCAGAGGCACAGGAAACGGCCAGCAATAGTACAAGGAGAAAGCAGGCTGTTTTATTGTGCCTGGTTTCTAATGGGTGCTCATGCAAAGCAGCTCTCGCAAGAAAGGACACATATCAAGTTTGGGATAGGCATAACTTTAATCCTTTTGTTTGAGGAACTCTTCTATTTCCCGGATAAGTCTTTCGCTTTCATCGTGGGTCACACCCTCGTTATTTTCTAACTTCCTGATGCCGGCATCCACATGGGGAGAATGGCTCCTTGCCTGAGCTATCTTTGCTGCTTGTCTCTCTACTTCTTCGTCCAGGTCTCTGAAATCCAGTCTCAGGTTGAGTCGTTGGTCAAGAAACTCAAGGGCTCTTCGACAAGCCCAGGGGTCTTCCGTTGAAACGAGATAAAAAGGTATGGGTACCCATAGGCTTGCGGCAGGTGTGTTTCTTCTTTTGGCGACCCATAGGAGAAAAGAGCTTAGGGTCGGCCTTTGGCCAGGCGGGGTTTCATAGTTCATGTTCCCGACTATCTCGTACTTCCTCAAAGCCCTTTTTATTTCTGTTGAATTTACCACAGCCAACAACTGACGAGGCACGGTGTGGGCACTCAAAGAAACCATGCTGCCAATGGTATAGACCTCTGAGAGGTGTCCATAGTTGCCTACCACATCCAGAACCGCATTTAGGAACTTATGCCACTGGGACCGGGGTAGGCTACTTTTGAAGATAACCAGATTCTTTTCCGGGCAGCAATATAACTTGCTGGTGGGGAACATAGCCACGTCGTCTTCTACGACGACTTCCCCGAGGGGGAAAAAGCTGGTTGGTTCCATCTCTGCCAGCTCTTTGGCGGGCAGCTTTTGGGTCAGGTAGTCAACCACCTTCGACCCCAGTTTGCCGGCATCCTCGCTCCAGCCCACGATGAGGGAGGGGTTCTGCAAAGGCGGTTCCCAATAGATGGTAAAGGGATGTTTTTCAGTCAATTTTCAGTCCCCTTTGGGTTCCTTCTTGAAGAACTTATCAATGTTCTCCAGGATTCCCCTTTTGTCTTCCTCGGTTATGGGGCCCGGCTCCTGAGACTGGGCCTTGGTGTGAGTGACATACCTTAGCTTTTCCAACTGTTGCCGTATTTCCGGGGGGAAATTCTCGTATAGCCTCTCAATCTCTCCATCGGTACGTTCAATGAAGGTTGAAAGTTCTGTAGTCGGGATGCTGATTCTCAGGGCAGCAGTTAATACCTCCAGCACCGACTTTGACGCCTTGGGATAGGGAAGGTGAAATCCCTGGAGGTAGATGGGTATCTCTCCCATGAAACAAACAGCCTCCAGGCCCCTTTTTCTGGCTACCCCCAAGAGAAGACCATTTAAACCGGTGATGGTTCCTTGTCCGCCTCGCTCTTCGATATCGGACATAAGCACCGTGTTTTCATATCTTCTTATCTCAGGTATGAGGCGGGCCGTGTTAGGCACGGCCCATACCCTAGGTTTCATAGTGTGGTGGATAGGGGAAACGGCGGCTCCGGAGGTGTATACTTTTTGGCACCCAAATCTCAGGGCGATGTCCAGGACAAGATTGGCCATTTCATAGGCCTTATCCCCCTCGGCGTAGACCCCTCCGCCTCCCAGGGGCTGCTCCTCTCCGATGAAGAAGATCAAGTCCCGATTTGCCGTTCGCTTAAAGTAAAACTTGCTGGTGGGGAACTCCAGGTCTTTCAACTCGCCATCTCTAATGAGAACCTTCCGCGGGTAGAAAAAGTCCCAGGGCTCTATCTCCCCGAATTCCTCGGCTTGAGTCATCCCTTTTAAAGTGTCCACGGCTATGATGCCGATGTTGCCAATACCCGGCCACCCAGCTACCAGAACCGGGTTTTCCAGCCGAGGTTCGGTGTGAAGCCTGACGGTCATTCCCTTATCCCTCACTACTTTTGGGCATCCTCGGCCTCCGCTGTTTGGTCAGAATGCTCTCTCAGCCAGCGCTCGATTTCGTCCAAGGCCGGTGGAGAAACATAGAATACCTGTATGTCTTGGGAAAACTGAACCTGATGGCCTTCCCTCATGAGCAGTATTCCGGCCTGGCCGCTTTCCAAGGTCTTATCTATCTGCTGGGCTATGTACTCGTTTCTTTTTTTCAATGCCTCAGTATAGAATCCATAGACCTGTTCCCACACTTTTGGCGTTTGCAAGCCCACGGCCAGGCACCGGCTCCAATCCATGAACTCTGCTAGCAGATAGCTATCCTCAATGGGCTGGAGCTTGGCCCCTCGAGCCAGTCTGGACTGGGCAACCTTGTAGCTCCCTTTGTTTAGCTCCTCCATGGCTTTAGCGCCGTCCTCGCCGCCCACGGGCACCAGCTCATGATACACTTTATCTACGCTGGCCAGCTTTCGCTCCAGGTTGGCCACTTGAGCATCCACCTGATCCCAATAGCGGTCGATTTGTTCCCCAAGCTGGTCTGACGGTTCTCGGGGAGAGAAAACTAGCGGCACGAAGTACAGCTTTCTTTCGGCTCTGAACTCCGCCGCCGAAGGCCTCTCGATCCTTCCCAGTTCTTCGGACATATTGAGTACGCTCCTTATATGCCTCTATCCCAAACAGACTGTGGCCTTGGGTTTGGCAATCCTTTAGCCATCAGCGGCATCTAGATTATTATACCAATTCTACTGATAATATGATGTTGCGACATCTCCAGACGGAAGGATTGACCGAAAGAAATAGGATGTTATAATCGTTTTAGGAGGGTGTTTACGTTGACCTTAGCTCAATTGAGAGATTTAGCAATAGTCCTCTTTGCTATTTTAGGAATTTTTACCCTGGCCGTATTTTTAGTGCTATCGCTAATCATCTTTGATCGGTTGAGAAGGATTCTTGAGTTGGGCCAAAGCACGATGGGAAACTTACAGGGGACAACATCTTTCGTATCCGAGCTGGTTGTCAAGCCTATAATCAAAGGGGTCAGCTTCGTATCCGGGGTGCGCCGAGGCATCGGTGTTATCGCCGGTTTTTCTAGAAGAAAAGGGAGGAAAAGCCATGGCTAGTAACGGTGGAGGGGCCGGCTTCTGGACAGGCTTTGTGCTGGGGGGGTTGGTGGGGGCCTTTCTGGGTTTTATACTAGCGCCCCAGTCTGGCCAGGAGACGCGCCAGAAGTTACGGGAGAAGGGGTTGGAGTTCAAAGACCTGGCCGAGGAGCTTTCTGCGGTTGCCCGAGAGCAGGGCCAGGAGCTGAGCGCAAAAGCAAGGGCCAGGGCGGACGAGCTTTTGGCCCAGAGCAAGGTAGTTTTGGATGAGGGCTCTGAGCTGATGAAGGAGGCCGTGGAGGAGGGGAGGAAGGCCGCCGTGAAGGCCAGCGATGAGCTTCAGACCCGGTTCCAAGAGTCCAGGAAGCAAGGCTAGCTTCAAGGGAAGCTTATTTGACTGAGCCCTCTAACGGCTTTCGGTTCAGCCACCTGGGTGGTAGCGAAGCCGGGGGGCTGCACATAGGGTTGGGCGGACAAGACATTAACGTCATTTCTGCCGTCGGCAATACGCTTCAGCTTTAGACACGCGTCGTTGAACGTGGGTGCTTGGCATACAATGCCCGCCCATCCTGAATCGTGCCATGGAACTATGATGGACAAGTGGTGGAGAGGGTATTTCCTTACATTGACAGTCATGATGCGGGCACCTCGAATGCCAACACAGACAGGATAAGCTCCCGATTTGGGTCATCCCGGTGATGAAATGCATAACGGAAGCCCGTTTCTGACTTGAACGGGAGATCACGTTTGTAGTTCGAATGTGCTTTCATAACTTCAGGTAGCTTGCTGAGAACGGTGGACAAATTACTACCCCTGTTGAATATCAGAAGCGCTGTCTTGGTGTCGCGCCAGCTGGCATAGACGAGCAACTGCTCAATGGCCCGATTAAGGGATTTCGGCCCTTCCCAGAACTTGCACTCTGCGATGAAGATATTCTTGCCCTCGACACGTACTAGAATGTCAGTCTTACCTCCGAAATTGAACGTTTCACCTGTAGCTTGGCCTTCGTATTGCCCGTTCAACTGGACCAGGAAATGTTGCCGTAGGTCTTCTTCCTTCATCCCGCGAAACGCCTGAGGGCTGCGCTCCATGACCTGTACCATGTTGGATATCACAGAGAGTATGTGCTCATACTCCTGCATATCTAGCGTCGGCTCTGGCATAAATGGCGCGCCAGATGCAGGCGGCAGCTTTGGAGTAATCTTCCGTTTCACTTGCGGGGCAACGTATGTCTGGGGCGATCCCTCTCTTCTTCTTAGCGGAAAGCCGATCTTCTCTGCCAATCCTCTATCCTTCAGCAACTTTTCTCGCCTGGCTTCGATGCGTTGCCGGGCCTTTTCACGCACAGAAGAATTGAAAGGTGCCACGTCTCGCGTGATCCAGTCAAGGTATCCTTTCAGATTTTGCAAGTCTCGCTTGAACTCGGATTCGATTTGCGGGGCATCCGAGACCGTGCGCTCGTATGTGACTACCAGTTCACCATTCCTTACTTCCCCCCTTGGAGGATTAAAGTTGAATGTTGACGGTCGACATTTGAAGAGGTTCGCGTCACCTTCGAATGGTACGTAGAAGGTGAGCTTCGTTCCCGTCACGTAAGTGGGCCTGCTTCTATCAAACACAGCATACTCAACCCTCCCGCTCACATCAATCTTTGCATCGCCATAGTCAGCTTGGATATCAGCTTCTCTGATTTCAGGCGGCTCGATGCTGTACTTCTGAGCAAAGTAATCACAGAGATCATCAAGTGATGTATTCAACAGCCGGCTTTCGGGGAGCGCGTCAATCTCTGCAGCCATGCTCCGCTCTTGGTTCTGAATGACGGATATCAGGTCACATTGATGAAATAGAATGTCATTCATGTTCCAACCTTTCCGTCTTAATATCCAGCTCCAATACTTCGATCTCGCCGGAAATTAGCTTGGGCAATAGCAGGTCGCGCGTGTCACGGAGGTTCCTGTTCCGCGCCAGTAGGTTCTCAATCTGTTTGCCAATAGGCGCTACCAATTCACGGAGTTGAAATCAGGCAGGAAGAGATGCTCGCCGTTGCTTGATCCCTTTTACAAACCTATTGACGGAACCTCGGCTAGATCTGGTTTGATGTTATTACTTATTACTCTTCGACCTTTTGATGAGGCTTATTATCTCTCTCATAAAGGCAGGCAAATCCATTGGCCAGCGTGATGTTACTAAATTGTCATCAACCACTACTTCATTATCTTCCCATATTCCACCGGCTCGTTTTATCTCTTCGGGCACCCCATCATGCCAATAAGATGTTAGATGCCTTCCCTTAACCACATCGGCAGAAACCAGAGTGTATGGTCCGTGACATATTGAAGCCACCGGCTTATTTTTGTTAAAGAATGCCTTTGCTATTTCCTGAGCCTTTTTAACATGTCTAACGGTGCTTGGTGCGCCATCGGGAGATCCTCCGGGAATGACTAGCAGATCATAGTCATCGGGGTCCACTTCATCAATGGTTTTGTCGGGAACTAAAGAGTAGCCATTCTCACCGTGAATTTCTTCGACTTTAGGGGCGGCAACGTCAACTTGCCACCCCTCCTCTATCAAACGAAATACAGGAAAGAAAACCTCCATGTCTTCAAACTGATCAGCAGTGAGGACAACGGCTTTCTCTTTTGATTTTGCGCTCATAGTTGCTCATCCATTTTCTTTGTGTTCTATCTGGCTTGCCAGCCGTAGCCTTGGCGTAAGGCTGACGGAGAGGGTGGGATTCGAACCCACGGTCACCTTACGGCGACACGCGCTCTCCAGGCGCGCCTGATCGGCCACTCCAGCACCTCTCCGCTAAAAGAACCTAGGTACTCACATTTTCGGCCAGCGTCGTGTGGCGGAGAGGGTGGGATTCGAACCCACGCTCACCTTGCGGCGAGACCGCTTTTCGAGAGCGGCACCATCAACCCCTCGGACACCTCTCCGCGAGGATTATATCATAGGGAGTCAAGCGGAATATAATTTTCATCCTTCCCGGTACCTGAGGAGGGGGACACGAGGATTATGAGGGCGGTTTGTCTAACGGGTCCGAGCCGGCTAACGGCGTTCTAACTTGGATGCGCCACTTATATTAACCTCACCTAGAGTGGGATTCCCCAGGTAATATACGCTGGAGGCGCCACTAGCATTCACATCCAACCGCCCGGTGACGTTTACGGTGGCACTGCTGGCTCCGTCCACGGTGACCTTGGCGTTCTTGACCTGGAAATTGCCCAACTCCAGCTTGCTGGCACCGGACGCTTTCAAGTCGGCGTTACTGCCGGAGCCCTCTAAATTTACCCTGCTGGCACTCGAAGCATCGATCTTTGTGTTTCCGCTATCCAAGCTGCCCTCCAGTTTGCTCGCTCCCATGACCTCCAGGGCAAAATCGTCGGTGGATTTGAATCCGGTTATTGTCCCTTTCACTGCCCTACTCAGGCGAAGGGAGCGCAAGCTTGGCATGGTAATTCTGGCCTTCAAGGTTGGCCAGCCAAAGAAGAGCCTGAGATTCTCGGTGGATAAGCGCAGCTTCTCCCTGTCCACCGAAGCTACGACATGATCGAGAAGATTATCATCGACTGTTACGGTGACGCTAAATGTATTGGACTGGGCGATCTCAACTTCCAAGGGGCCTGAGGCCTCAACCTGGGTGAAACCAGCCAAATCCTTCTGTTGCGTAATAACGTGCCCTGAGCCACTCAATACATTCCAGTTCCATGGTCCCGGCCAGATTGTTGGCCCATTTCCCATGGTGGTAGAAAGCCAAATAAAGAGTAGCACCATACACAGGACGACCAATATGGAGATGAGGCCTGACGTTTTGGATCCCAGGGAGCGGGTTAACAGAATTTCCAGACCCAGGAGGATTAGAATCACGGGCCAGAAGTGCCAGATAGTTCCCCAGAAGCCGCTGGGGAGCAAACCGAAGTTGCTCAAAAGAAACAAGACTCCCAAAAGGATGAGAATCGTGGGCCAGAGGATGAAATGTCCTCTTCGTGGAGGCAACTGCTCTTTTGGGTCGCTTTCCATGGCTATACCCCCCTTCGATTAGTTAAGATTCCTGATTTGCGTGTCTTATCATACACCAGTCGTTCATTTTCCGCTTTCGGCTTTCGGATGTGAGGATGGTAAACATCTTCCCTCGGCCGTTGACAGAGCTTTGGCCCTGGGATAGACTGGCGGGGACGTCGGCAATATGAAACACTAGTATCTAATCTCATAGATAGGTTGCGTTATTATTCTCCCCCCCCAGGTGGGAGGGAGTTAGAGGGAGGGGGAATTCACCCTCACCTAACCTCTCCCCTCAAGGGAGAGGAATTGTTCAAGGATGAGACATCACACTAGGAGGTGCTATGAGCTACATCCTGAGTGAGGAGCAGGAGCAGGTGCGCAAACTGGCCCGGGAGTTCGCCCAGGGGGAGATCGTGCCCGTGGCCCGGGAGAACGACCGTCGGGAGCGCTTTCCGGAAGAGATTCTGGCCAAGATGGCGTCCCTGGGCTTCCTGGGAACCCTTCCCCCTCCCCAATATGGGGGCATGGGGCTGGATTACATCAGCCACGCCCTCCTGGTAGAGGAGGTGGCCAAAGCCTGCTTCTCCACCTCCACCACCCTCTCGGTACACATCTCCCTGACCCAGATGCCCATTCTCCAGTGGGGCACGGAAGCCCAGAAGCAGAAATACCTTCCTCGACTGGCGAGGGGTGAGATCATCGGCTGTTTCGGCCTCACGGAGCCCAACGTGGGGAGCGACGCCGCCGCCGTGGAGACCACCGCTACCAGGGGCGACGGCGGCTGGCGGCTCAACGGCACCAAGACCTGGATCACCAATGGCGGGGTGGCCCAATTAGCCCTGGTCTTTGCACAGACGGAGAAGGCACTGGGCTATCGGGGCATCACCGTCTTCCTGGTGGAGGGGGGGACGCCGGGCTTTTCCAACACACCTCTGACCCACAAGCTGGGGCTGCGCTCCTCCAACACCGCGGAGCTCATCTTTGATGACTGTCTGGTGTCGGAGGAGAACGTGCTGGGCAAGGTGGGAGATGGCTTTAAGATAGCCATGGCCGCCCTGGACGAGGCCCGCTACACCACCGCCGCCGGGTGCGTGGGCTTGGCCCAGGCCAGCCTGGACGCCAGCATCAGCTATGCCCAGACCCGGATGCAGTTCGGCAAGCCCATCGGCGGCTTTCAGCTCATCCAGGAGCTCATCGCCGATATGATGGTGGAGACGGAGGCGGCCCGCTTTCTCGTCCACCGCGCCGGCGAGCTAAAGAACCGAAAGCTTCCCGCCAGCCGGGAAATATCTATGGCCAAGTACTACGCCTCAGAGGCGGCTCTGCGGGCCGCCGACCGGGCCATCCAGATCCATGGCGGCAGCGGCTACTGCGACGAGTATCCCGTGGAGCGCTACTTCCGGGACGCCAAGGCGGCCACTATCTATGAGGGCACCTCTCAGGTGCAAAAGCTCCTCATCGGCCGCGCCGCCCTGGGCATCAACGCCTTTGTTTAGTGTTTGACACCTCATGGGAGGGAAATATACAATAGGCACACCAATTCAATAAGACTCCCTTCGGGGAGAAAGGAGGCATTATGAACATCTTGGTACCCGCCCTATCTACGGTGGTGGCCCTATTTTTTGCGGCCGCCGTCTTCGACCAGTATGTCGCCCGGCGTCGTCCCTATCAGTTGGTCTGGGCCTTTGCCCTCCTCATCTTCGGCCTCGCCACCAGCCAGGAGTTCCTGGCCGAGATAGGGGGCTGGTATGAAGTGGGGTTTAAACTGTGGTATCTCACCGGCGCCATTTTAGTGGCTGCCTATTTGGGCACGGGAACGGTGTACCTGCTTTTACCTCGGAGCACAGGTCATGTAGTAATGGTGCTTCTATCGCTTGTCTCTCTGTACGCTATATACCGCGTGGTACAGGTTCCCATTGCCGATAGCAGCCTGCTGACCGCCGTTGGGCAGGTGAGGCCCCAGGCTATGCCCCAGGATGTACGCCTCATAACGGCCGTGTTCAACATCTACGGTACCATCGCCCTGGTGGGGGGCGCCCTTTACAGCGCCTGGGATTTCTGGCGCAAAGGCACTTTTCCCCATCGGGTGGTGTCCAACGTCCTCATCGCTCTGGGGGCCATCATCGTGGCTGCCAGCGGCTCTCTGGCCACCCTGGGCAATCCCAGCTACCTCTTCATCGGGGAGTTGTTGGGTCTGGTAGTCATCTTTATCGGCTTTCTCCGCAGCCAGGAAGTGTTTGGCCTGTACCGCCTCCCCTTTACCCAGGGCATGGGCCAGGTGCAGTGATAACGCGGGGGTGACAATCCACGGGATGCCGTGATGGATGCTTCCGGCTTAGATGAAGCAGCCCAGCTATTAGTAGCCGCCCGCTATGTGGTAGCCCTGGTGGGGGCGGGGATGTCCGTAGAGAGCGGCATCCCACCCTTTCGAGGGTCGGGGGGACTGTGGACAAGGTTTGGCGAGCCCGACATGCGTGGTTACCAGCGCTTTCTAGAAGATCCCAAAGGTTGGTGGCAGGGGCGAGACAGGCCTCAGTCCCATATGAGGGAGATGGCCCAGGTTATGGAGCATGCCCAGCCCAACCCCGGCCACCACGCTTTGGCCGAGTTGGAAGCCTTAGGCATCCTGAAGTGCCTCATCACACAGAACATCGACAACCTCCACCATGGGGCGGGAAGTCGGCGTGTAGTAGAGATTCATGGCAATCGGTTCAAGCTAAGATGTATATCCTGCCATAGCCGGTGGTGGAGAGAGGAGTTTCCCATCCATGAGCTGCCTCCCCGCTGTCCTCACTGCTCGGGGTTGGTGAAGACAGATACCGTCATGTTTGGCGAGCCTATTCCTCCCGATGCCTTGGATGCCTGCTACCATGAGGCAGCCCAGTGTGATGGCATGCTCATCATCGGCACCTCGGCAGTGGTCTATCCGGCGGCGGAGATGCCCCTCATCGCCCGTCGGGGTGGGGCGTGGCTGATGGAGATAAACCCCGACGCCACCCCCCTCACCGCCATGTGTCGCTTCACACTAAGAGGCAGCTCAGGCTCCCTTTTGCCGCTCCTGGTAGAAAAGGTTAAGGGACTCCAGGCTTCTGGCCCGCCGCCGATCCAAGATAAGGAGGCAAAAAATGAAGCTAAGAATAACCGTTGACCGGGATCTCTGTATCGGGGTTGCCAACTGCGTTGCCATTGCCCCCCAGGTCTTTGCCCTGGATGACGAGAACAGAGCCACTGTCGTCCATCCCCAGGGCGCCGATGAGGGGACCATTATAAACGCTGCCGAGAGTTGCCCCACCCTGGCCATCATCCTGGAAGACGAAGAGACGGGACGGAAAGTATACCCCTGAAAATCGGGGTTGATAGAAAAGAGCGTGGGAAAGGAGCGTCTGTGATTGAGACGGCAGTGAAGCGAAGGACTGCCTACTTTTCGAAAGTAGGGCGGAGAAATACGGAGGAAGTGCTGAGGCGGGCTCGGGAACGGGCCCAGGAGCTGGGCATCTCTACTATTATTGTAGCTACCGGCAGCGGCGATACCGCTGTTAAGGCAGCCGAGTACTTCCGGGGCTATCGGGTGGTGGTGGTCACTCGATCCACGGGTCGGGACGTTCCCGACCTTCAGGAGTTGACCGATGAGAGTCGCCGTCGCATCCAGGAGTTAGGGGGCGTCGTTCTAACTACGACCCATATCTTCGGCGGCATCGGCCGAGCGGTGCGGCGAAAGCTGGGCGCCTACCAGGTGGACGAGCTTATCGCCTTTGTACTGCGGGTCTTCGGTCAAGGGGTCAAGGTATGCTGTGAGATTACCATGATGGCCGCCGACGCTGGGCTGGCCCGCACCGATGAGGAGGTCATCGCCATTGCCGGAACGGCCCGAGGGGCGGACACGGCCCTGGTCCTCAAACCGGCCCATGCCCAGGACTTCTTCGATATCCAGGTGGAGGAGATTATTTGCAAGCCCCGCCAATGGCTGCCCTCCAAGAGGTTTCCCGTCCTTCAGCAGCGTCCCGGCGATTCCCACGGCTATGAAGAGTTGGAGGCCACCCCAGTCCCATAGGCCCGCCGCCCGGTACTTTCACAGTGAGGAGCTTAAGCCATGAAAGAAGACAATCTCTTTGTAGAGTCAGATACCCTCTACTTCCCCAGAGTGGGGCGTCAGAACACGGAGCAGGTATTGAGCCTTGTCAAAGCCCGCGCTCTGGAGCTGGGCATCTCCACCATCGTCGTCGCCTCCACCTCCGGTAGAACGGGCGTCCAGGCAGTGGAGTTCTTCTCAGGCTTCAAAGTGGTGGTGGTCACCCTGCCCTACGGTTACCCTCGCCCGGGCAACCGGCTTCGGGAGGACTACAAAGCCCAGATCTTGGAAAAGGGCGGCCACGTCCTTACTACGACCCAGGCCTTGGCCGGGGTGAGCCGGGCGGTGCGCCGCAAGCTGGGCACCTACCAGGTAGGGGAGATTGTCGCCCACGCGCTGCGCATCTTCGGGCAGGGGATGAAGGTAGTTTGTGAGATCACGGTTATGGCCGCCGACGCTGGCCTGATCCGCACCGATGAAGAGGTCATCGTCATCGCCGGCCGGGCCGGAGGAGCCGATACGGCTGCCGTCGTCAAGCCGGTTCACGCCCAGGACTTCTTCGACCTGCAGATAAGGGAGATCCTGTGCAAGCCGCGTCAGTGGCCACAGCCAACCCAGTTGCCGCCTCTGCAGGAGCCCATGTTGGTCTGATCCACCTCGAAAGCCTTTTCAAGAGAGACAGCGCGAACAGCCGTCTCGAGTTCGGTGAGTTGGAGATCCCTTCCGTTACCTCCAATGCGCAGGTCCCCAGCGCAATGCGGTTCTCTTGGTCGCCCCCGACTGCTGGGAGGCGCGCGCCGGTGGCAAGGAGGTACATCCCTGCCGCGATTCGGTAGCGGCCGGAAGCCAGTTCGCTGAGAGAAAGACTATGACGGTCGACCACAATCTCGCCCCGGGTCCAGGTTGATGTAGGGTAGCGAGCTTGCAGAGGTCGGCTGTCGCTTTGACCTCGAATCTTATTCTCCTCGTCTAAGAGGTGCACGAACACGGTGTAGTCTTTGTCCATTTTCCTTTCAGCCTGCCAATACAGCGTTATCAGGAGACTCTCACCTGGTTTTGGACTGGAGGGCTCTACATCGTAGCCGAGAAAGCGCACCTCCCCTCCCAGGTTCGCTTGCTTAGGGTACTGCGGCCTGAAGGCTGCGCCAGACAAAGTAGAATCGGGGCCGACGACTTTCACCCCCTGGATGATGACTCTGTCGCCATGGAGCGACTTGCTGCCTTCCTGTCGTTGCATCATTTCAGGCAAGTATATCCCGACTTCAATGGCATACCTACCAGTGGGAGCAAGTTTGTTCACCCCGAAGGTATGGGGCGCCCGAAGGATCTCGGTATCTCCGCCTCCATTCTGGTAGTGTTCCGCTAGCATCAGGCTTTCATCGTGTTGACCCCATACCTGCCCTTGGTTGTCGAGAAGATGAGCGAAGGTTTGCCAGTCTCGGTTAAAGCCCTTTGGAACTTGCCAGTAGAGGTCAAGTCGAACCTCGCCGCCGGGATGTAAGAGCCTCTCTTCCATAGTGTAGCCGAATAGTCGAGCAGTATTACCGAACATTTCGTCCACCGATGTCCAGGGACTGGGGGGGAAGTAGTGATGCAAAAACGGATAGTGATTCATCGCAGCCTCGACGACGCTATTCTGCCGCAACCTTAAGGTAAACAGTTCTGCTACCTTCTGCTCATAGCTTGGGGTGAAGTCCATGGATTTCCTAGCAAAGGCCACGATGTCCCGGTCCTTTCCTGACGCCTCTGGGGTATCCTGCCACCAGTCCAGCATGAATTTCTTCCACTGACCAGGCTCCCAACCAGATTTAGAGGCTGCCTCTCGAAGGTCGGGCCGCGCCTGCCAGATAGCGGACAATGCTTCATCCTGCACCAAGTCGTCAAAGACAATATACAGCTCCCCAACGTACTCTCCATCCCTCCAGTCGGGGTTCCAACGGGAGACACCCGATTCGGTGCTTGGGGAGCGGGCCTGCCCGCCGGGGAGGAGCATCTGAACCTGGATTTCGTGGTCAGCCTTGTCCAAGGCCCCCCGGCCAATGAGGAACCTGTCCCCCGAACTGGCCCTGTTTCTCACCCAGATCTCAATCCAGCCACGGACGAGCTGGGGTTCTGGAGACAACCAACCTACCTGCATTAAAATGCTATCGGGCCGTTGCATGGACGCCGATTGCAGGAGCAGAGCTCTCTCGAGTTTCGTTTTTGAGGGTGCTGGCCTCGAGCCATACCTCAGTTCCAACCAGTTCAGGAAAATTGGGTCAGGGCCCTCAGATCTGATAGCCACCGATGCCGGGAGGTATGTGGATTCTGACTGGTATCGCCACAGGCCTGGGCCAATTGCCACGCGATTTTCCTTACCGTCAATTTCCACGACTAGCTGCTGGTTACTAAAGGTGCCCATCTGAATGACAAGATATTGGCTATCCCCAGGGTTGACTTCTGGCATGGTCGCCGCGGTAACTATCGTTCTGAAGGGTTCGGCACTGGTTATAGTGCGCCCGCCATTGCCCGTGTCAAATTGCAAATGAGCCATAGTGCCCTCTCGGCTATAAACCTTGATCTCTTTATTGGCCCACACGAGGGAATCTGCTGAATAGCCCCATTCTGAGGGCTCCTCGCTGGCGGCGAGGAGCGCGTAGTCACAGAGGTTTGTTTCCCTTCCTCTATTGCCACTAGAGACCGAAAAATAGCGACCTGCGGACCCTTGGTGAACGGGAGGCCCTGTTCCGCTCTCCGCCGTATTAATCCCCCCATAAAGGGGGTAGAGAGGATACGCCATCAATGAGTAAGCAATGACGCCCATCGCCCCACCTTGTAAACTGGGAGCACTAGTGAGACATATGGAGGCCTGCGGCTCGATGATGCTGGAAAGCTGCGCAACATCAAGGTAGGGACTTACGAAGGGGGACTGGGGCTTACCAAGGAAATGGTTAATGGTGAAATAGGCATTGATGCTGCCTAAGGACAGGAATGCTACACCAAAGAGGGAGAGGCCATTCTTGCCGAGCGACTCCAGTGCTTTGCTCCTGGATCGGCTGGCGGCTTGCCAGACCAGGCTCAACCCCAACACCCCCAAGCTAGTGGCCCAAAAGCTAGAAAAGGTAAGGATCTTAAAGTAGCTATAACGGTCGTCTATCAGACGCATTGCTCCGAGAAACAGGGCCGAGGCCATTGTCAGGCTTAGGGCCATATCCCGCCCCGCTCGGGTCGTGCGCCAGAGGGCATAGATGCCCAAGGCTAGAGACAAAGCTACCGCGCCTGTTTCGGAGTTATTGACCACCCAGACCAGCGTCGAGCTTAATCGCTCCCCTGCCGGCTCGGGAGCCGGCCACACGTAGTAAGACAGTCCATAGAGGTGGTTAAGGGGCAGAAATTCGGAGAAAAGCGGGGTTTTGCTTATCGGACTACCGCTGAGAACCCTCTCGCTGAATACTCGGCTAATTCGCGTCATATACTCGGGTAAACTGGCCCCTAGTGGCAGAAAGCCCAGGGCAAGAGGGGCGCCTATCGTAGCCGCCAGTCTGAGCCTATGGCGTCCCCTGACAATGGTCATGGCGGCAAATATGCTCATCGATACCAGTAGCAAGAGCGTTGCCGGGCGATACGTTATGGTCACCGCCGCAAAAAGAAGGGCGGCAAACAGAATAGAGCGCCAACTTCTATGTCTGAAGGAAGCCAAGAAGGCTAAAGCGGCAACAGGCAGGAGGGGCAACACCGCTACCTGGCGGCCATAATTGAAAAAACCGGTCCAGAGGAGGAGACCATTCACACCAAGGGCAAAGCTGGCAAAAGCACTCCCCCGCCATGACAGACCGAGAACCGATCTGGCAAAGAGATGCATCGCTATCACGTTAGCAGCCACCAGGAAGGCCAAGAGCGGTGCAAAAGCCTTTTCGCCAGACCACCCCAGGATCAGGGTGACCAGGGACAGGATGTAGGTAAAGCCCCAACCGCCAAAGGGCCCGGTTAATTTCGCAGCCAGATCCAGCAACGGATTCGGGGGGGCAGTAGCTAGCGCACTGAGATTAAAGCGCCGGATGTAATCTGCACCCGCAAGGTATTGCTCCACGTCTCCATTCGTCCCCACCACTGTTATAAACCCATAGCTAATAAGCGGAATAGTAGCCCCGATGTAGACTCCGAAGGAGAGTAGCATTGGGATCAAGTCGTCCTTCCATGTCGGGTGGGCACGAGGTCGTCCCCGGCGGGCCACGGCAAATGCATTTAGTCCAGTTGTCAGGGTCAAAAGCACCACTGTGGACTGTTCTGCGTTCAACCAAGAAGTATTTAGGCTGTGGAAGACGATGGTCACCACCGCATAACCTAGAAACGGCGTGAGGAGGGGTTGCCAGCGCCAAAGAGACACCGGTAAGAGTAGTCTCGTAGCGCCGTAGCCAAGGTAGGCGAGGCCCACCACTAGGAACAAGTAAAGGGCCACGAGGTCAATTAGAACCCTCAAGGCAGGTCTCCTTGAGGGTATTATAACCCTGCCCCCTGGTTAAATCTACGATACAAATGACTTTAGTTAAAGCCTGACTCCTCTTGCTATTCTTTTTATCTTTTTTGTCCGGGATTGTGTTATCATGTGGCACGAGTGAGATGACACCAATCCTCTGCCCGGTGATACCTTGATATCACAGGATAAGGGTCCCTTGGCCTACGTATCCTTCTGGAATAATATGGCTAAGAGGTTACCATCCCTCAAAGGGGCAGCATCCACCGAATACTACTTCGAATGTGAGCGCTGGCTGTTCGAACAGTTTTTCCCTACGCTGAAAGGCCGGTTACTGTTAAAGACCGACCTGTGGAATGAGGCTAAAGGCACAGAGATCCTGCGCTGGTCCGCAGAACAGGGAGTATATCCCTACGGTGTCGACATTGCTTTCAATGTCGTCCGAGAAGCCACCAGAGTTTTAGGGCCCGACTCTCCGGGGTGCGTTGTCGCTGACGTTAGGGCGCTCCCCTTTCCTGCGGAAAGCTTCGACCTCGTCTATTCCATGGGAACTATCGAACATTTCCCTGACTACGAGGTAGCAATTTGGGAGATCTTCCGTGTCCTCAAGCCCCAGGGTACAGCCATCATCGGGGTTCCTAACAAGCTCGATCCATTTTTGCGTCCCATACTTGTGTCCTTGTTGAACTGGCTGGGCGTGTACCCCTATGGCTGGGAAAAGTCATTCACCCCCGGCGCCCTTGGGCAACTTCTCCAGTTGGCCGGCTTTTGCGTGACGGCGCAGACCGGTATTTTGTTTATGCCCGGCTGGCTGCGCATAGTTGATCTACTGTGCCAAACCCGGTTTCCCTACCTAGCAAAGTGGTCATCGTGGCTGGTCCGGCCCTTTGCCAGGCTTTATCAACGGGTCCCCTGGATTCGACGACATGGTTACCTTATTGCATGCGCCGTACACAAGCCGTCTAAAACTGGCATTGGTTGAACCATCAAGCTGAGGAGGAATCGACGATGTTTGATGACTTGAAGATGTTTGTCAGGTATGTTGGGGGTCTGGGAAGGTTTCTGAGCCGCCCACAGACACTGGAGGAGTCCCGCCGGCGTATCGAGCATCACATGCGAACCAGAGAGGAATCATTTTTACGCATCTTGGAAAGGGGAGTCTTCTCCAATCCTAAAAGCCCATACCGCAGGCTCTTTACCCACGCCGGTATCGAGTTAGGTGATGTAGCCAGAGGGGTACGTCACGAAGGCGTTGAGGAGACCTTAGAGAAATTATACCACCAAGGGGTCTACATAACCCTTGACGAGTTCAAAGGGCGTCGGCCTATTCAACGCCCCGGATTAGAATTTCCTGTCAGTCCTAGCGACTTCGACAATCCCCTGTCGGCCCTGGACTATGAAACCCAGACAGGAGGCTCTCGGGGGACCGGTACCCGGATCATCATTGATTTCGACCTTCTGGCCCATGAGGCGGCCTACCTTCATCTCTTTCTCACCGCTTTTGACCTAATGGGCCGGCCCGTGGGATTTTGGGGGCCTATCCCACCAGCCGCGGCTCCTATGAAGAATATACTGCGGTCTGCCAAGGTTGGTGTGTCCCCAGAGCGATGGTTTACCCAAAACCGATGGACCCTGAGGCTAGACCGCTGGAAGCCCTTCCTTTTCACCGCTTACGCCGTTTACGGCAGCAGGCTTCTGGGGAAGCCCCTGCCCATTCCCGAATCCATGCCTCTGGAACGGGCCTCTCTGGTGGCTCGGTGGTTGGCGGCGAAAAAAGAGGATGGAATGCCTGCTTTATTTTATACAAACCCTAGCTCCGGGGTAAGGATATGTCTGGCGGCTAAAGAGACGGGACTGGACATCGGGGGCACCTTCTTTCGCTTTAGCGCAGAACCCTATACTTCGGCCAAAGCCAGATTGGTATCTGAGGCTGGTTGCAACACCGCTTCCTTCTATGGCATGGCCGAAATTGGCAACATCGGCCTTCCCTGCGCCGCCCCCTCTGCCCTCGATGATGTCCATCTGGCTATCGACAAGCTAGCTGTTATCCAGCGAAATACACCCGTGGGCGAGAGTGAACTGAGCGTTGGCGCCCTCTTTTATACTACCCTCCTGCCTAGCTGCCCGAAACTCATGATCAACGTAGGAAGCGGTGACTACGGGATTCTGGAGGACCGCCGCTGCGGCTGTCTCCTGGAGGAGATGGGGTTTCACCAGCATCTTCATGACATTCGGAGCTACGACAAGCTTACCAGTGAGGGGATGACCTTTTTGGGGAGTGAGCTGATTTCCCTAGTGGAAGATGTTCTGCCGGCCCGTTTCGGTGGGTCCCCCACAGACTACCAGTTCATAGAAGAGGAAGAGGCGGGGCTGACAAAGGTGAGTATTGTGGTGAGCCCTCGGGTGGGGGAGGTGGACGAGGGACAGCTCATTACTACTGTTCTTAGTGTTCTAGGCTCTTTCCCGGGTTCAAAAAAGATGATGGCGGAACGCTGGCGAGAGGCAGCCACTCCGCGGGTAATACGCCGAGAACCTTACGCCACGAGGGCTGCCAAGATCCTGCCTCTTCATATTTTGTAAAGAAGATAGTCAGGGCTTAAAAAGGAAATAAGTAATGATTGAGCTAACGGAAAAAGAGCAACAAGCCCAAAAAGCCCTGGAACATCACATCCTGGAAAAGAAGAAGCGGGGCCACCGCCTGAGCCGCAACATTAACATTGTGCACAAGGAAAGGCTAAACCTGGGCGATCGGCTCGCCGACAACCTGGCGGACTGGGCGGGGAGCTGGACCTTCATCAGCCTGTTCATGATCGTCCTCGCTATCTGGATGGTTCTGAACAGCATAGCCTTGCTTCGGGTCTTCGATCCCTTCCCCTTTATTCTGTTGAACCTGGTTCTTTCCTGCATTGCCGCCATCCAGGCCCCGGTGATTATGATGAGCCAGAACCGGCAGGAGGCTAAGGATCGGCTGCGAGCCGAACATGACTACGAGGTGAATCTGAAGGCGGAGATAGAGATCGAGCAGTTGCATGAGAAACTGGATACCCTTAGGGAGAAGCAATGGCAGGAGCTATGCGAAATGCAGCAAAGGCAGATCGAGATGCTGGACTCCAAAAACAAAGTTCTGAGTAGAAATGCCCGCCTGTTTACGACATGAGAGTTGGAGCGGGTGAAGAGATTCGAACTCTCGACATCTTGCTTGGGAAGCAAGCGCTCTGCCGACTGAGCTACACCCGCCCCTTCCGGCACTATTCTAAAAGTCGCCTCCCCCCTTGTCAATGCTTTCCGGGATGACCGCCCTAAAGGACGGCGGCCACGGATTGGACTGGAGGCTGGTGTACTCTATGCGACAGCGAAGCTGTACTCGACATAACTATAAAGAGCAGTTTAAGTCTCTCCTCCGAAAGGTGCGGGAGGAGGGGGTAGAGGGGCTGTGACAGGGGATATCTACCTACAAGAGCACTGGGATTGGGTAGAAAGGGTATGCCAGGAGGCGGTAGGGACACCCGGCAGGTGAGGCCGACTTCCTGGCATTTGGTTTCCAGGCCATCCTGGTCAGCGCCGAAGCCCACTTGGTGGACGAGACCTGGATCGGCCAAAGGCTGGGCAAAGACTTCTCCACTTATCTCGATTCTCTGGCCACTCCGGTGGACCCCTGTGGCGAGGGGTTCCACACCTTGGTCACTAATGGCCCATTGTCAGGGCGGGTAAAGAGCTGAGAGACGGACACTGGTTGCTTGACATAAAGCATTAGACCTGGTTGACAAGAACTGACTCGACGGGAAAAGAGTTATCTTTTATCATCTGAGGGATTGCTCTAGGGGATGCCTTGACCCTGGGGTTGGCCCTGTGGGCAGTGCCTATTCCGGTGGGGAGTATCGCCGGAATGATGCTCAACAGGCTATCTCTTTTTCCTGACGCTGCCTGGCCCTCTACTCATGAGACCATCATCTTTTATATTCGCCTGCCTCGGGTGAGGGGAGGAATGCTGGTGGGAGCGGCCCTGGCTACGGCTGGCGTTCTGTTTCAGGGCTTGCTGCGGAACCCCATGGCGGATCCTTATAGATAATCCAGGCGACATCTTCGGCACCGCCGTTTTGGTGGAACCACCCCATAACCCGGATGCCTCATGTAGCGGTAATGCCCCATCTTTAAGGCACCACCCGGGTGCCGCGCTAAAACCACTTAGATAACATAATATATATAGTGCGAAGTTCTTGACTGTAAAGGCGGGGCGGCCCGGGCCGGGATTACAATAGGGGCGTGCTAACCGAGATTCTTCTCCCCGCCATAAGCGGAGATCGCAATTCTCACTCTGTACCATGACCGTCGCGAAAAATTTCAGGTCGGCCTCGAAATGACGCCGATCTGTGAAACTAAGCACTGGTGTCCTTATGTGGGCCAACGATGTTTTAGCCGCCATAATCGGTTTCGGAGCCTTCCTGATGGTTTTTTAACAGCTTGGTGGCTGGGTTCATGGTGAAATCCTCTCGTTTTTTAACTTGACAAGGGCTTCTCCTTGAGCTAGCCTAACGCTTAGTGAAGTGCTTATCTTATGTTAGATTTATGTCAAATAAATGTCCGATGTTATTTTCCCGTACTCTACTTATAGCTTTCTTGCTTTGGTTTACGGGTCTCGCTACCGGTGCCATGGCCCAAGGAGAGGCCACGGTATCCCTCTCCCCCGCCCAGCTCAACATCCCAGTAGGCGGCACTGCTATCGTGGACATCCGCATCGATAACGTCTCCAATCTCTACGGCAGTCACGTGGTGCTTCGCTTCGACCCCTCGGTGGTGGCGGTGGTAGATGCCAGCCCCCAGGCCGAGGGGGTTCAAATAGCCGGGGGAAACCTATTCTCAGGCGCCTTCCTGGCCCTGAACACCGCCGATAATGTTATGGGGAGCGTCGCCTATGCCCTGACCCTCCTTGCTCCGGCTCCGACTATCCAGGGCGGCGGCGTGTTGGCGTCGGTCACCTTCAGGGGTCTGAAGGACGGCGCTAGTTACCTCAGCTTTGAGAAGGCAGACCTGGTGGGCCTGGATAAAACTAAGCCAGTTGCCGAACAGGTACAATCCATTCCCCACTCTGTCCAAGGGGGGGTGATAACGGCGGGGGCCGGGGGTACCCCCTCCCCCCCACCACCCACCGCCACGGCGACCCCCACTCCAACGCCCACCCCCACCTCCCCCACTCCGGGAGTGCCAACGGCGGCCACTGCCACTCCCACCGCCTCGCCCACCCCTTCATTAACCGCGCTGCCTATTAGCCCTTCTTCGCCTACCCCTTCCCCCAGTACTCCCAGGGGAGCGACTCCCACCGCTACGCCTGCTCTCGGTCCCAGCCCATTGCCACCCATCACCCCTACCAGAGGCCCGGCGCCCTTGTCAGCTTCGCCTACGCCAGGGGCACTGGGGTCGTCTACGGTAACTCCTGGGACGACTGCGCTGGCCGGCTCCGGCATGGGGCTTCCTTCGGTCACACCGTCTCCCCAAACCCTGGCGGCCGCTGCATCGCCAAATGAGACCCCGACGACCCCATCTCAAAAGATAGACTACTCTTTTGATTTCCTCTTTCGCTCCCTGACCAACCCCATCTTCCTCGGCGGAAGCGTGGCCATTTTGGGTCTGGTATGGCTTTGGGCTCGCCAGGGGCGTTGATCCGACTGGCGAGAAGCCCAGTGAGAGGAAATCGGCTATGAGACGAATCGGCCTAGCAACAGTTTTACTTCTTGTCATATCGCTAACCTTTTTGCTGCTCAATATGGGGCCGAAAGCGGTGGCTCAACCCCCCGACCCACAGCCCTTAGATTTAGCTGGCATGGAGTTGCCTCCCAAGGGCCACCCTAAGATGGAGTCTGTCTTAACCCGGTTGGGCGAAGTCCATCTCCTTCAGGGGGTCGGCGCCGCCAGGGAACTGGCACAACGAAACGGCGTATTCCTTGACGATTCCCGAGCCCGTCTGGTAATAGTGGCTTCCGATGGGCAGGCCCAGGAGGTAACGGCAGCCGTCATGGCCCTGGGTGGCGTAGTGGAGGGCACCTACCGAGACCTGATTCAGGCCCGGGTCCCTCTTTCCGCTCTCACCGCCCTGGCCGATAACCCCCAGGTGCGCTTCCTCCGACGGCCCTTAAAGCCTATGCCCCTGGTGGTGAGCCAGGGAGTAACCCTCACCAACGCCAAGGTCTGGCAGGACGTCGGCTATACGGGCGCCGGCGTCAAGGTGGCCATCCTTGACCTGGGCTTTCAGGGCTACCAGTTCCTTCTGGGCACCGAGCTTCCCTCCTCCGTCATCACCAACGTCTTCGGCTTCGGTGGCGATATAACCGGCGGCGGCCAGCCCCATGGCACGGCGGTGGCGGAGATAGTCTACGATATGGCCCCCGGGGCCACTATGTACCTGGTGGCCGCCGATACGGAGGTCAACACCGCCAACGCCGTCAACTGGCTCTGCTCTCAGGGGGTAAAGGTTATCAACTATTCGGTAGGCTGGGTAAACACTGGCCCCGGCGACGGAACCGGCGTCCTAAACGACATCGTGAAAAGCGCTCTCAACTGTGGCATCCTATGGGTCAACGCCGCCGGCAACGAGGGCCAGCGGCACTGGCGGGGCACCTTCACCGATACCGACAGCGACAAGTGGCATAATTTCTCGGGCGCCGATGAGACCAATACCATATCGGTGGGCTCTGGCGGCTATGTTGTAGCCGCCTTGAGCTGGGACGACCCCTGGGGCGCTTCCGCCAATGATCTTGACCTCTACCTGTATGACAATTTGCTCAATCTGGTGGCCTCTTCCACAGACGTTCAGACTGGCACTGGCTACCCCACCGAGCTCCTGTTTGCCGGGCCGCTAGCAGCGGGAACCTACCACATCGCTGTTTACAAGTATTCCGCCACCCGTAACCCCACTATAAACCTGTTCAGCTTTTACCAGAACCTGGAATACCAGACGGCCGCCTACAGCCTGCTGCAGCCGGCGGATAGCCGGGACGGCATGGCGGCAGGGGCGGTGTACTGGGGCACCCCCACCGTCATCGAGTCTTTCAGCTCCCAGGGCCCCACGGAGGACGGGCGTACCAAGCCGGACATCTCGGCGCCGGATGGGACGGCGGGGATGACCTACGGCGCCGGCTCCTTTTATGGCACCTCGGCTGCCGCCCCCCATACCGTTGGCGCCGCTGCCCTGGTGATGCAGTCCTTCCCCCTGTCCACCGTCACCCAGACCCGGGCCTTCCTGGAGGGACGAGCGGTAGACCTGGGGGCCACCGGCAAGGACAACGTCTTCGGCGCCGGGCGGCTTAACCTGGGCACCCCTCCCCCCACCACCACCGCTCCCGTGGCCAGCTTCACCGCTTTCCCCTTGACAGGTACTGTTCCTATAACGGTGGCCTTCACCGATACCTCAACGGGAACCGTTATCACCCGATCCTGGAGCTTCGGCGATGTAGCCACCAGCACGGCTCAGAACCCTACCCACACTTATACCGTCAAAGGCGTTTACACCGTGTCCCTTACCGTGAGCGGCTTGGGTAGCCTGTCTGATACCCTGACCAAAACCAGCTACATCCACGCCTATAATCCCGTGACGGCCACCTTTACCGCTTCCCCCCTGACCAGTTCGGTGCCGCTTACCGTAGCTTTCACTGATACTTCCAGCGGCGACGTGGCGTCTCGCCTGTGGAGCTTCGGCGACGGTGTTACCAGCACCCTTCAGAACCCCACGCATACCTACACCACTGGGGGAGTCTTTTCCCCCTCCCTAACGGTACTAGGCTTGGGCGGCGATTCTAGCACCCAAACCCGTAGCGCCTACATTAGAAGCCTGTCCTCTCTCTTCGCCGACTTCACCGGCAGCCCGGTCACCGGCCCGGTGCCCCTGACGGTGGCCTTCACGGATACTACCACGGGCACCGAGGGTCACGGGACCCTGAGCCGGCTATGGAGCTTCGGCGACGGCACCTCCAGCGCTCTTCAGAATCCTACCCACACCTACTCCTGCGGCGGGATCTACACGGTGAGCCTTCAGGTCGCCAGTGTTTATTCCTCCAGCCAACAAACCAAAAGCGGCTTAGTTACCGCCGTGGGCTCCCCCTGTCTTGATTTCGTCGCCAACCCCCGAGTGGGCATTCCTCCCTTCAATGTACAGTTCAGCAGCACATTCAGCGGAATGGTGACCAGTCTGGCTTGGGATTTCGGGGATGGCGATACCAGCAACCTTCCCAATCCAAGCCACGTCTACAATATTACTGGAACTTATACTGTGTCTCTGGCGGCTACTGGCCCCTTCGGCACCGGCGTCATAACCAGATCGAATTACATCACGGTGATAAGCACCACTGGAGCCACTCTGGAAGGCCAGCTAACTCTGGAGGGCAGCTTACGGCCCATCACCAACTGGGTAGTCCCCCTCAGTGTGACCATGAGTGGTAACCCGGTAAACGCCTATGTGGTGACCACCACTAACACCGGGGCCTTCTCCCTGCCCAACATCATTCCGGGAACCTACACCGTCACCGTCGTCGGTCCCCATACTTTGATTAACCGTAAGAAAGACCTGGCCATCACCCCCCCTACCACTACCCTCAACATAAGCACCCTCAGGGAAGGGGATGCCAATATGAGCGGCCAGGTGAACATCGCCGACTTTGGAATTCTGGTAAAGGGCTATCTAAGGTCGGGTAATCCCAACGCCTGCGTGCCCGAGTTCCTCCAGTGGGCGACTGTGGGCATATGGAGCTTCGACAAGCCGGTCTCCACTTACCAGTGCTGGGCCGACTTTGACGCCAGTGGGCAGGTAAACATCGCCGACTTCGGGCTTCTAGCCCGAAATTACCTCCGCAGCGGCCCCATAGACCTGGCCCTTTCCCCTTAGTCCTGTTGAAGCGCCGCCTCAGTTGTGGTAGTATTCCCCCATTGGCGACGTTCAGACGGGGGGTGAAGGCGAGAAAACCATGCTAAGAAAGCTTCGGCCCTTCCAGTATTTCCTGGCTACCAGCCTCTCGGAAGCGATGTCTTTGCTGGCGCGCTATGGTCAGCAGGCCAGCATCATGGCGGGGGGCACCGACCTTCTGGTGTTTATGAAGCAGGGCGTCAAGAACCCTCAATATGTCATCGATATTAAAGGCATACCGAACCTGGATTATATCTCCTACGATGACCGAGAGGGGTTAAAGATAGGCCCCCTGGCTACCCTTCAATCCATCGTGAAGTCGCCCATTGTGCAAGAGCGCTATCCCCTCCTTGGGGAAAGCGCTCAGGCCGTCGGTATCCTTCAAGTTCGCAATCGGGGCACCGTGACCGGCAACCTTTGCACCGCCTCCCCCTCCGCCGATATGCCCCCCTCCCTTCTGGCTCTGGGCGCTCGATTGAAGCTGGCCAGCCAGGAAGGGGAAAGGGTGGTGCCTCTCGGCGACTTCTTCGCCGGCCCCTTTGAAACGGTCCTCAGTTCCGAGGAGATGGTAGTGGAGGTTCAAGTGCCACCACCCCTCCCTCACAGCGCCGGAACGTATCTCTGGGTGCCCAAACAAACGGCGGTGGACGAGACCCTGGTAGGAGTGGCCACCGTGGTTGCCCTCTCGTCCCATAGCCAATGCCGTGAGGCGCACGTCGCCTTTGCCTCGGTAGCACCGATGCCCATGAGGGCACGTAAAGCCGAAGACTTCCTGCGGGGGCAAAAGCTGGATGATGAACGTATTTCCCAGGCCGCCCAGGTGGCTGCCCGGGAGACTTCCCCCCGCTCCCGAGCTGAATATCGGCGGCACATGAGCCAGGTTCTCACCGAGAAGGCTCTCCACGAGTCTTTATCAAGGATCCCTTGGTAACAACAAAGGGGTGACCTATGGAGGTTGTGGGCAAATCCGTCCCTCGCCTGGATGCTCGAGATAAGGTGCGCGGCATCGCCTCCTACATGGAGGATATGCGGCTGACCGGTATGTTGCACGGCAAGCTATTGCGCAGTCCACACGCCCACGCTCGAATCCTCAGCATCGACACCACTGCCGCTGAAAAACTGCCCGGCGTTCGGGGAGTGATAACGGGCAAGGACTTCCCTTTCCTTCATGGGGAATCCTTCGTGGATGAACCTTTCTTAGCCCAGGATAAGGTGCGCTACGCCGGCGAGGCGGTGGTGGGGGTGGTGGCGGTGGATGAAGCCACCGCCGAGGCAGCTCGGGACCTTATTCAGGTGACCTACGAGCCCCTCCCCGCCCTTTTTGACCCTGTAGAAGCATACCAAGAAGGGGCTCCTCTTATCCACGAGAACATACACACCTATGCCCATCCTCCTGTCATAAACCCCGTGAAGGGTAGAAATATCTGTAACGACTTCCACCTGGAAACGGGGGATGTGGAGAAGGCCTTCCGGGAAGCGGACTTCGTCTTCGAGGATACTTATACCACTCAGATGATCCAGCATTGTTGCTTGGAGCCCCACATTGCTATCTGTTTGGTGGATTCGGAAGGACGCATAACCCTGTGGGCCAATAACGACTCCCCCTATCGGGCGCGCAAGGAGCTGTCCGACGCCCTAAAAATCTCCATGAGCAAGATACGGATTATCTCCCCTCCTTATATCGGGGGCAACTTCGGGGGAAAGGGGGGACTGAAGGCGGAGGCCTGCGCCGTGGCCCTGGCCCACAAGGTGAGGAACCGCCCGGTGCGGGTGGTCTACACCCGGGAGGAAGAGTTTACCTCGTCTCTGGTGCGCCATCCTGCCATTATCCACATCAAAACGGGGGTCAAAAAGGACGGTACCCTTCTGGCGCGAAAGGTAGAGGTCTTCTGGGCCACAGGCGCCTACGCCGAAAAAGGGCCCACGGTGGCCCGACTGGCCGGTGTGTCGGCCGCAGGGCCCTATCGAATTGCCAACCTCTGTTTAGATGGATACGTCGTCTATACCAACAAGCCGGTGGCCGGCGCCTGTCGAGGCTACGGCGGCCCGCAACTAGCCTGGGCCTACGAGTCTCAGATGGACGACATCGCCCGGCGTCTCAGCCTCGATCCGGTGGCGATAAGGTTAAAAAACGCCTACGAAGAGGAGAACGTCCACGTCTCCGGACAAGTGCTGGAATCCGTGGGCCTCAAAGAGTGCATTCAGAAAGCGGCCGAGCATATGGAGTGGGGCAAAAGACCCCTGGGCCCCAATCAGGGTCGGGGCATCGCCTGTTTCGAGCGGGGCGTCAAGACCCCCTTCGGCTCGGCAGCCTTTGTCAAGGTGAACGAGGATGGCACCGTGGAGGTTCTCAGCAGCACCACCGAGGTAGGGCAAGGGGCAGAGACCATACTGTGTCAAATCGTCGCCGAGGAGATGGGAATCCCCCTCCACCAGGTGAACAAGGTTGTCCCCGACACCTCTGTTACTCCTTTTGATACCTCCACCACCGCCAGCCGCTCCACTTTTCACATGGGCAACGCGGTGAAGATGGCGGCCCAGGACGCCAAGGGTCAGCTCTTGAAGATGGCGGCCGATGCCCTGGAGGCCGCTGTGGAAGACCTGGAGATGAAGGATGGCAAGATTTATGTCAAGGGAGTACCCCATCGGGCACTGACCATCCCCCAGGCGATGCGGCAGCGCTACGGTACCCCGGCTACCGTGCTGGGGCGGGGCTTTTACTACCCAGATTTCATGGGCGACACCGACTACTTTTCTCTTCAAAGCGTTTTCTGGATCTACGCCGCCCAGGGGGCGGAGGTGGAGGTGGACCCGATTACGGGACAGGTCAAAGTGCTCCGCTTGGTGGCTGCTCACGATGCCGGCCGGGTGATCCATCCCGTCAACTGTGAAGGGCAGATAGAAGGCTCCCTCTCCATGGGATTGGGCTACGCCCTTTACGAGGACATGGAGTTCGAGGTGGGGAAGGTTACTAACCCATCCTTTTTGAGCTACAAAATACCGTCGGCCTTGGACATGCCCACCATTGAGCCTCTCTTGGTGGAGAAAGCCCATCGCGAGGGCCCCTTCGGGGCCAAGGGGGTCGGGGAGCCGGGTCTGGTGGGAACGGCTCCCGCCATCGCCAATGCCATCTATGACGCTATGGGGGTGCGCATCAAAGACCTGCCCATCACGCCCGAGAAAATCCTGGTGGCCCTCAGGGAGAAAGAGGCGGCAGGGAAATAGGAGCGGTTAGTTTATCACCCCTTTAGACACCAGCTCCTCGTATTCCTCTCCCGACATGCTCAAGAACTCGGTGTAGACCTGACGGCTGTGCTCTCCGATACAGGGGGCCGGCCTGTCTAGCTTCGCCGGGGTCTCGGAGAGGGCGAAGGGCGGCCCTTCGTAGTGAGTCATTCCCATTTCCGGATGCTCTAACGGCCACCAGACGTGGCGATGCTCCAACTGGGGGTCGGAGAAGATATCGGCCATGGTGTTCACCACCCCTGCCGCCAACCCCGCCTCTTGAAGGCGGGTCATAACCACTTTCGGTTCTAGCTGAGATGTCCACTCCCCTATTAGCCGGTCCAACTCCTCTTCATTTTGCTTCCTACCCAGGAAGGTGGTGAACCTTTCGTCCCGGGCCAGCTCTGGCCTGCCCATCACCTGACATAGATGCTGCCACTCCTCGTCGCTGTGGATGCTTAGGGCGCACCATCGGTCTTCCCCCAAGCAGGGGTAGGCGCCGTGGGGGGCGGCATCGGGACTCCGGTTCCCCATGCGCTGGGCGATTCTGCCATTGATCTGGTAGTCCAGAATAACAGGAACGAGGAACTGGAGGCCGTTCTCGTACTGAGCCAGGTCTATGTATTGCCCCTTGCCGGTGCGGCGCCGGTAATCCAGAGCGGCACAGATGGCGATGACGCCATAGCCCACCCCGATGTAATCGATGTAAGGCCCATAGAGAATGACCGGCGTGCGATCCGGGTAGCCAATAAGGTGAGTGAAGCCACTTAAAGAGGTCAGATGGGAGCCAAAGCCAGGGTGACTGGCGTGGGGGCCCGTCTGCCCCTGGTTGCAGGTGCTGACCATAATGATGTCGGGCTTCAACTGGCGCAGCTCATCGTAGCCCAGGCCCAAACGTTTCATAGTGCCCGGGGTGAAGTTTTCGATGACGATGTCCGCCCAGGCGATGAAGCGCTGGGCCAGGTCCATGGCCCCCGGTGCCCGCAGGTTGAGGGCCGCCGAGTACTTGTTCTCGTTACAGAGAGCGAAACATGCGGAGCGATTCAGGCCTGGCTTGTTGTCGGTGAAGGGGGGGTAGTGAGTCCTGAAACCGTCGGGGCGGGTCCGGGACTCGATACGCACCACCGTGGCCCCGTGATCCGCCAGGTGCTTGGCAGTGACTGGGCCGGCGGCGAACCCAGTGAACTCCACCACCTTTATTCCCTCAAACACCATTTTCTCGCCCATCCCGGATGCCTCCTTGTCTTGCACGTCACTCCCAACCTGGAGGACAGCTACGTTATGTAAATTGAACCCAGACGATCCAGAAGCCGATGGAACTCCTCGTGCTTGCCGGGCCCGATCCTCTCCCTTTCCACCCTCTCAAACTCCTCCAGCAGCTCCCTTTGCTTCTCTTTAGAAATATGTCTATCCGCCATCCGATAGAGAATTCCTTCCTCTTTATCGATGTGCTGCGTCAAAAGGGCGACATAACCCCGAGCATTTTCGACGATCTGGGGAGACGCTTGCTGTTCACCCGCCTTATATCTGGCGATGGCCTCAGCAAAGCCTTTGACATAGCCCCGGCCCAAGTTATGCTCCACCAGCATCACGCCGGCTGGTCCCCCTTCAGTGGGAATTCCGGCCGCCTCCATAGCGGGGAAAAGGAGGTCTTCCTCCTTGCCGTGATGGCAACGATCGGCGAAGACCCGGATGAACTCAAGTATCCCGTCCAGGTGCTCTGTTTCCACTGCCTGCCCGGACTCCAGCTTCTGGCAAACCCTGTCCATGATGCGCAGCATCCGCTTTATCCCGTTATGCTCTTCCATCAATTGCTCTGTGGGTCTCATATTCTTCCTCCTGACACCATTTCTGTAAGCTCGCTTAAGGCTCTTGAGCTTTGCGAAGTGCCAAGTGCATTTGGGTGAGCGAAGGGAACCGCAAAGCTTGTGTTTGGCGAGGTGTTCTTAAGAGTCGACAGGGCCCTCACAGGAACTCCACTTTTGTTACATCAAAAACTATCTCTTTTCCGTCCGTCTCGTGCAAGCACCCCTCGCACCTTATTCGCGTCTCGCGGATAAATCCCCACTTGTTTAGTTCACTTTGCGTCTTGAATTTCAGATATTTCACTCTGCCTTTTCGGGGGTAAAGTGAAACTGTGAAGTAATCTGAGAACGGGGTATAGTTAGCATCATCGGGGCCAACTATCGCGTAAATGGCTCCTTGCAGAATGACCCTTCTTCCTCGTTTTTCAACCACAGAAACATCATAAGGTAGATAAGAACCTGTGCAAACTGGGCAGCTCATCCCCTATACCCCACTAAGCTCACATTCTTCATTGTTACCTAACTACAGTTCCAGTTATCTTTAATATCACGTTCATAGCAAACCCGCGCCGATGGCGCATAACGTTTCCCGATCTTTGCGAAGTGCACAAGGCATTTGGGCAAGGGAAGCGAACTATATATCCGCATATCCGCTGTTGCCTGCTGTGGCGACAGTATGGCGATGATTATGAGGGAGTACATCTATTAGTCCTTTTGCGTTCTAAGACATAGCTTTAAAAAATCACAGGGGAACAGAATTTTACAGTAAGTCGAGTTCAATTGCAAAATGTGGATAGGATGCCTAGAACTGATTAGTTGTTCCAAAACTTCTGGTTCCTTATGCTTAAGATAGTGAAGTGCCAGGGCACGTTTGGTCCCGTCAACAATAACAGCCATATTATGAGAGGTATCAAATGCAACAAGAATCTCAACTGGATTCTCCAGCCCTTTCTTGAACGATTGAACAAGGGATGACACTTCATCAGTCATCTTGATTGATTCATTCACAAGTCCATCCACGTACTCACATAGGCGATAGTTTACCGAGCCATCAACATACCAACCAGGAAGCTTAACTTCATTTGGCTTATACCACACTAAATAGTGTTCCGAAAGTTGATTTATGTCGTCGGGGCGTGCTACTTGCTTTAGTTCACAAGTGCCGATACCACGAAAGGCCGAGAGATCGCTGTGGCCTTGGCAAAATGCTATCTTCACGAGGTTGATTCCACCTATGTTAGCAATTTTGGTAAGAAATTGATCAATCAAATTATGGGTTCGCACTATATTTACCTCTATAGGTAGACACATGGACGCCATCTCAGATAATAGGGGAATAAGTGTACTCCGAGTTCACCTAACAGAAAAAATAAGGACAAAAATGACATATAATCCTTTCTTAGATAATCCCTGCCTGCCTCAGCATCACCAGCTCCTGGCGGGACAATCCCAGCTCCTGGCAGTAGATCTCCTCGTTGTGCTCACCGATGAGAGGGGCGCGGCGTCGGATTTCAACGCGGCCCTGGGAGAGCTGAGCGAAGGCACCAGGATAGGTTATAGATTCCCCCAACTCCGGGTGCTCTACCTTTTGCCAGAAGCCGCGGGCTTTGAGCTGGGCATCCTCCATGACCTCCTTGGCGGTGGCCACGGGATAGCCCAGCATGTCCCGCTTCACCACCTCCTGGAAAAATTCTTCTTTAGTGATAGATTCGAAAAACTTGGCGGCGGGTGCCTCGATGTGGTCGATCTCCTCCTGGCTCACCGTGGCGATGTCGAACTGGTTCCATTCTTTTGTTTTGAGATACTCCGAGGCCATGCCCCGACCGTCCATCCACTCGGTGAGCTGCTGGTTGGTCTTGATGCCCGCCGGGCCACCGTAGACGATGAAGTTGAGATAACCGTCCTGACAGGGAAAAAAAACCCGCATCCGTGCCCCTTTAACGCTGCGACCAGTGAGGTAGGGGCCGGCCCGCCGCGGGTTCTCCCCCAGCACATCCCAGAAGGTGGGGGCATGGGCTAAAACGGGCAGCAGGCTGTCCTGGCCCGATACGTCTACGTGCTGCCCCTTCCCACTGACCGCCCGATAGTAGTGGGCCATAAGGCAGCCCATGGCGGCGTGCATGCCCGTCCACATATATGATTGAGGCACGGTGACGCGCACCGGAGGGCGGTCCGGGTCCCCGGCCAGGGACATAGCGCCGCTGGTGGCCATAAGCTCGATGTCCGAGGCTCGATAATGGCTATAGGGCCCCGTCTGGCCATAAGGCGTTATGGAGGCCATCACCAGTTGGGGGTTGATTTGCCGCAGCGTCTGGTAGCCCAGCCCCAGCCCATCCATGTACCCCGGTGGAAAAGATTCGATGACGAAGTGGGCCGTTTTTGCCAAGCCCTTGAAAAGCTCCTGGCCTGTGGCCGTCTCCAGGTTCAGCGTAATGCCCCGTTTGTTGTTATTGTAGGAAAACCAATACAAGCTCTTTTCGGGGTGGGGGATGTCTTTGTAAAAGGGGCCCATGCGGCGGGCCGGGTCTCCGCCGGGAGGCTCTACCTTTATAACATCGGCCCCCAGGTCGCCCAGGATCTTGCCACACAAGAATCCCAGCTCATTGGTCAGGTCTAACGCCCGGTAGGGAGCCAGCAGCCCCTCTTTTTCCCGCCCTGAATCAGTCATACCAACCTCCTTTCCCACCCCCAAGCTCAAAGATAGGGACAGGGCAAAACCCTGTCCCTATCTTTGCTATCACACTTATTTCGCCTTTCGACCCGTTTTTGAAGCGTCGGGGGACGCCCTATATCCCCCTTTTGGCCAGCTTGCTGGCATAGTCCGATTGGGAGGCAAGGGCCTTGGCAATGTCCTGGGACGAGAACCATTGCTTCAGGTCAACCCTGTCGATGGGATACTGAGCACGCTCGAAGGCCCATTGATACTCGAAGGGCACGGTGGCATCGATGGCCATCCCGCCCCGATACTTGGATTCGGAGCGCACCCACTGGGCGCCGGGCGCCGCCGCGCTGCGCTCCGCCGGCTGGAAGGTCTGCCCCACCCCACCGGGAGCTACTATTTGAATGTCCGTCTGGGGATCAACCCGGGTGGTCAGTGCCCACAGAACATCCTCGGCAGTATAGATATCGATGTCCTCGTCCACGGCGATGGCCAGACGCATCCCCTGGGAAGCAGCAATGGTAGTGGTAAGGATGTTCTTCTGGTAGCCATCGTCCCGCTTGAGCCGCTTCTTCACCTGGAAGATAACCCCTCCCCAGTCGGTGAGACCGAGGGGAATATGGGTGTCCACCACGAACCCCGGTCTAATCCTCTCCCCTATCTCCATAAAAGCAGCCTCCCTCATCTTGCAGTCGATGTTGTGGTCGTCGTAGCTGTGAACGATGAGGGGATAGTAGATGGGGTTATCCTTGCGGTGGGTTATCGCCGTCACCTGGAACTTGTAAGTGCGGTAAGCCTTCCCCATGTACCCTGACCACTCGGGGTGGAAGGGATGAACCCCTTGCTGGCCGTCCTTTTCTGCCTCCGGGCTCTCCCACACGTGTTGGGTGGTATCCAGATAGCCTTCGATGACGTACTCGGCATCGGCCAGGGAATAGGCATCCTGGGTCTTGGCCTTGACGATACGGATGGGAGAGCCTTGAATACCTCCGGCTACTGCCAGCTCATCACAACCCTTGGGCAGAACCATATACATGAAGCCGGAGCCGGCCATGAGGGTAACCGCCGGCGGCACGCCCATGTTGATGGTCATGGGGATAGGCCCTTTGCGGTACCAGGCGGTGACCACCATATCCGTGTGGGAACCGGGAGAAACCTGGAAGCTGGAGTAGTCCTTGCCCCGGAAGTTCATTCGGTTGAAGCTGACGTGGGCGCCACCCCAGAAATGCTTGCCCGTTATTAGGGTGTTGCCCCCCCCCAGGGTACGCCCCGGGTCTTGAGGAGTGTGAGAGATCATAGGTACCACTGGCCACACATCGATGTCTTTGGTGATCACTACCTCTTGACTCGGCGCATCCGACACCTCCCGGGGAGGTAAGGGGTGATAGAGAGCCTCTAGAGCTTTGAACTTGAACTTCCTGGGGTCCTCCACGTCGAACATTTGGGAAAGGCGCTCCTCCGAGGCGAAGATGTTGGTCGCAATCCTTTTCCCCGGGTAGCCCTTCACGTTATTGAAGAGGATGGCTGGCCCGCCCTCTAAGGCCTTCTGAAGTCCTGCCACCTCTAAGGCCGGATCAACCTCTTCATCGGTCTCCAGGAGTTCATCCCTCTCTCTGATGTAGTCTAAGGCAGATCTGAGACTAGTTACATCCTTCTTGACGACAATGGCCATCTTTCTCAACCTCCTTGCCCACTAAAACAACCAAAGGCAAAAAGCATTATTTTCTAACCCAAGTTGTGTGATAAGATTAACAAATTGGTGTCTTTAACGTCAAGAGTTGGTGCGCTGAAAAGCCGCTATTTTTTGGTCAGACTCTTAATGTAGGTGAGAACCTGCCATATCTCGTTTTCCTTCAGTTGACTCTTGAAAGCGGGCATGGCGGTGCCCTCTTTTCCCTCGCTGACTCGCCACAAAAGGCGGTCCTGCTCTTTGTCCAGGGCCTGCTGCGAGGCTGCCGAGGTAAAGTCGGCGGGGGGTGGCTTCAGGGAAGCCCCTACCAGCCCCTTGCCATCGCCCTTTTCGCCGTGGCAGGAGGTGCAGCTAGCATCATAGATTTTCTTGCCCGCGCTCACCGCCGCCTGATCGGTGACGGCGAGAGGGTTGGTCTTGCCTTTGTAAGGAGCGGGGACGGCGGCGCCGGGGGCGGGAGTCGCCCCTGTGGGGGCTTTAGTTGGCGTCGGCGCGGCAGCGCCGCAGGCCATCCCGAACAGAGCTACCAAAGCTGCCAGACCCACTGCCCCAAAAGCGAGGAGAATTCTATGTACCATTACAACATCTCTCCTTTCAATTTTTCCTTCATCTCTTCTATTTCCGTAGTATTTTGCCGGCACTAACCCCGAAAGTAGGGAGCGTCGAAAAGATAGGCCCACTTAGCCTCGATCTGCTGGCGCAACTCTTGACTGATAGTCGCCACAGGGGGAAAGGTCTCCAGTCGCTCCCAGGGGCGACAGGCGTCGATGACCATTCGGGAGTTAAATATGCGAAGCTCTGGAGGATAGGCCATGGGATCCAAGGGGGTGCTCCAGCACTTACGGATAATCTCCACGTCCTCCTCAGGGTTGCTTCGGGTACAGATGGCCCACAGCACCTGATTGGTATCGGACGGATCGATGTCCTCGTCCACCACCACCACCAGGCGGTTGGCGTAGGCCCCGGCGTGGCACTGAGAGGCGATGAGGCCGGCCTGCTTGGAGTGGCCACCATAAAGCTGCTTGATGGCGATAATGAGCATAAGACGGCTGCCCCCCGCCTCGTGGGCCCACACCCCCTGGATGCCCGGAACCCCCGCCTTCTCCAGCTCGTCCCAAATGAGACCGGAGCGTAGCAACCCCCGAGGAAAGGTAACATCGCAAGGAGGCACCTGGGGGGGCGCCCCCAAAAGAATGGGGTCGTTGCGGTGGAGAACGGTTTTTACCCTTATAACCGGCTCGGGACGAATGCCGCTGCCATAGTACCCTGTCCACTCTCCGAAGGGTCCCTCATCCAATCGGTCATCGTCTCGAACCTCCCCTTCGAAGACGATCTCGGCAGAAGCGGGGATAGGCAGCCCGGTGGCGGGGCCTTTGATGACCTCCACCGGCTCCTTACGGATGGCCCCAGCAACATCATACTCGCTCCACCCATAGGGTATCTCTACAGAGCTCAGGAAGTAGAGGAGAGGGTCCTGACCGCAGGCTATCGCTACGGGACAGGCCTGGCCCCGCTTCCAGTACTTTTCCCTTATGATGCGGCCGTGCTTGCCCGGTGAGATGTAGAGGGCAGCGTTCTTTTCATCATGGACCATGACCCGATAGGTGCCCAGGTTGACCCATCCCGTGTCCGGGTCGCGCATGATAACTAAGCAGCCGGTGCCGATATAGCGCCCCCCGTCTAGCTCGTGCCACTTGGGCACCGGGAATTTGAGCAGATTGATCTCATCGCCGGTGTTTATGTTCTCCAAAACCGGCCCATCGCTCACCTCCTGGGGTGGGATTCGCTCCAGCTTTGGCCACAGCTCTCGCCACGCCTTTACCATGTCCACCGCTTTCGTTTCCGTGGGCATCTCCAGGGTAAGGGCGATACGCCCCAGAGACATAAGGGTGTTGGATAAGATGCGATAGTTCTTGGGGTATCCTGGGATGTTGTTGAAGAGGAGAGCGGGGCGGCCTGTTTTCCTCTGAAAGAGGTCCACGATGGCCCCCAGTTCTATATCCCAGTGAGCTCCCTCCACCCGCTGCACCTCACCTAGTTCTTCTGCCTTAATCATCCATTCCCGCAGGTCTTTGTTGGGCACGAACAACCTCCTTTTCTACCGCTAACCCGAACCGGTTCAATATGGGAAAGGTATAGGACGGCTCCGACGACCGTCAATGATGATGGCACCGGTCACCGGACAGTCTATGTCGCACAGGAAACAGCACATGCAGTCTTCCTGATGGGCTACGTAGACCAGTCGCCCTATTTTGCCAAAGACATCCATGGGGCAGATCTGATAGCACTTGTCGCAGTTGATGCACTTTTCCCGATCGATTCCTAGTATAGGCATTACATCACCTCGGTGGGTATTTGCCAGTGGGGGGCTGGATGTAAGGGGTGGGGAAGACCTCCCCCCGAACCTTCATCTCCCCTCTCTCCTCTTTCACCATGATCCACTTCAGCCATTGGTCGTTGTCCGTCAGCGGATAGTCCTCCCGGTAGTGGAAGCCGCGGCTCTCCTGTCGGTAGAGGGCGCTCTGGACTATGGCCTCGGCGATGAGGGCCATGTTTCTCACCTCTCTGGCTTTGACCAGCTCCCGCAGATTGCGCGCCCGAAGTCGGGGTATCTCCCACTGGCGAGTGTTTTGAATGCGGGCGAGGGCGTTTTGCAACGTTTCCTCTCGCCTCAGGTAGGCGACGGGATAAGGGATTATGGTTTGCTGGATTCGAGCTATGACCTCTTCGGGGTTAGACCCCCCCTCTCGATCCAGCGGTGCCAAGAGCGCGTCTACCAGGGGCGCTACATCCAGGTTCCCCAAAGCAGAAAGACTGGCTCTGGAGGCCTCCGGGACGGCGCTATCGGCAGCCACCTTACCAGAGACGATGCAGAAGGAGAGGTTAAGTCCGGTGATGGACCAGGTGCCGTGCTCTGGTGTGCAGGTATTGTCTCCGGCGGCAAAGAGGCCCGGGACGCCGGTGGCGCACCCCAGGTCGATGTGGACGCCGCCGCCGTGGGCCAGGGTGCCCTCGAAAGCGGGCATCCATTCGATCTTCTCGCGGAAGGGTTTCAATCCCACACTCTCCAGTGAGCGGAAACCCTCAGGTACGATTTGCTTCAGCAGTGTCTGGTCATGGGTGGGCACCTGGGTCAGGTCCATGTAAATGGGCCCCCGCCCCTCTGCCACCTCCCTGGCCATGGCCACGGTAAGGCGGGTGAGCCGGGCGCGATTTCCCACCTCCGGGTCGTAGCGCCACATGAACTCCTCTCCCCGGCCGTTCAGGAAGCGGCCCCCGAAGCCCACCATGAAGCTTAGGCCGTGAATATCCACCTCTCGCGCCGTGGTGTTGGACATGGCCTGGTCCAGGTTGCGCAGCGCCGCCCCCAGCTGATAGGCCATTACTTGCCCCTCGCCCGTCAGGTTACGATGGCCGATGAAGAAAGACTTGAAGCCACACCCCGCCGCCGCCAGAATAGTTGCCTTGGCCCGAAAGAGATACAGCTTACCGTCCCGATAGTTGAGGCCCAGGGCCCCCACCACCCGTCCATCTTCTGTCAGCAGGTCGGTGACCATAATACGCTCATAGAGGGGCACCTCCAGCTTCACCAGCCGCCGCCTCAGGGTATCCATCATGGGCAGGGCATTGATGACGGAGGTAAGAGTGTTGATATTGCCCCTGGCCTTACGCCTAAGAAGGCTCCCCTTCTCATCTCGCTCCAAAACAGTAAGGCCGTACTCTTTGCCCCAGGCATCTAGCTCGGTGGTCAGGGAGTAGATATTCTCCAGTTGCAGCTTGACCCACTCCTGGTCGTTCAGGTACTCTCCCCGCTCCACGATCTCCCGCAGCCACAACGAGAGGTCATCCTCTGGGGTAAAGATGTTTATAGAGCCGGCAGCGAAGGGACTTTGGCCACTGCGAGAGATATAGCCTTTGTCCACCAAGACCACTTTGACCCCCTGGTCTTTGGCCTTGATGGCGGCCATGCACCCCGCCAAACCTCCGCCCACCACCAGGACATCGGCATCAATCACCTCGTTTATCAGGCTGGTTATCTTACGAGACACAGCTTTGACCATGGAATTACCTCGCTTAATGGGCAATACCTGCCTGTAATGCCTTCCACTCCTGGCTGACGATGGACTTGCCGGTCAGGGTGGCCGCCGTCCGCGTCGCCAGGAAGACGGCCGCCTCAGCCATGAGCTCCGGCGGCTCCCATCGAGAACGGTCGGCGCCCGGATGAAGGTAGCGGGCACCCTCCGTATCCACGATGCGATAGGGAGAGAGGCAGTTGACGGCGATATCGTATTCCCTGACCTCCTCAGCCAGCCCAGCAGTGAACATCTCGATGCCCGCCTTGGAGACGCTGTAGGCTACAGAGCCCGGGCTGGCCTGTCGTCCCACCCAAGAGGAGATGTTGATGATGCTCCCCTCCCGCCGCTCCATCATGTGAGGCAAAACGGCCTTGGTGCACAAAAAGGTGCCCCGCAGGTTCACTCGCATCACCAGATCCCAGCGCCGTAGCGGGACGTCCACCACTCGCCCCTGGATGAGGATGCCGGCGTTGTTCACCAACACGTGGATACGGCCCCACTCCTCCAGGATGCGCCTTACCATAGCCGTTACCTGGTCTTCGTCGGTGACGTCCACTTTTATAGGCAGGGCATGCCCTCCCAAGGCGTGGATCTCCTCGGCCACGTTATAGATAGTGCCTGGTAGAGGGCCTGCCGACTCCTGCTCTGTGCGGGCGGCTACCACCACCTGTGCCCCCTCTTGAGCCATGGCCAGGGCAATGGCCTTGCCGATGCCTCGGCTGCTACCGGTGACGATGACTATCTTACCCGCTAGCCTCAAAGGTCACTCCCTGAGCAGCTCATTGGAGATGATGAGCTTCTGTATCTCCGAGGTTCCCTCGTAGATGCGCAACACCCTCACCTCCCGATATAGCCTTTCCACGGCCGTCCCCTTGACCACCCCCATACCGCCATGGATCTGAAGGGCCTGGTCGATGACCCGCTGGGCCATCTCCGTGGCATAGAGTTTGGCCATGGAGGACTCTATAGGCTTCCCTTGGCCATTATCCCGGCTCCATGCCCCTTGATACACCAGAAGACGGGCTGCCTGAAGCTCGGTAGCCATGTCCGCCAGCATGAAGCGGATTGCCTGGAACTGAGCGATGGGCCGCCCGAACTGGATGCGTTTTCTGGCGTAGGCCAGCGCCTCCTCCAGGGCCCGTTGGGCCATCCCCACCGCCGCCGCCCCCACCGTCACCCGAAACAGGGCCAGAGTACCCGTGGCGATAGCGAAACCATCTCCCTCGGTCCCCAGCCGAGCCGCCTCTGGAATGGCGCAGTTCTCAAAAACCACCTCCCCTATGGGATGAGGAGCTATCAAGTCCATCCGTCGCACCTTCAACCCCGGCGTCCCCGCCTCCACAACAAAAGCAGAGATACCCCGCGTCCCAACACCGGGATCGGTTTTGGCAAAAACAACATAGGTATGGGCGAGGCCAGCGTTAGAGATGAACCGCTTGACGCCGTTAAGCACATATCTCCCCGCCCTACCCTCCGCCCTGGTGGTTAGGCTGGCCACGTCAGAGCCTGCGTCCGGCTCCGTGATGGCGAAGGTGGCTATCTTCTCGCCTCGGGCCACCGGGGGCAGATAGCGCTCCTTCTGCTCCTCGCTACCGGCCAGGGTTATGGGGTAGCTCCCCAATCCTTGCATAGCCAGCATGGTGTCCGCTAGCGACGAGCTCCGGGCCAACTCTTCTCTGGCCAGGCACAGGGGCAGGGCACACACTTCCTCGTATTCTCCCCCATAACGCCGTGGAACGGCGAGACGTAGAGCTCCCTCTCGCGCCAGTAGCCCTAGCCACTTCTGCGCTGCTCCATCCACGTTCTCCTCTTCCTCAGCGTGGAGAGCGGCAGACTCGTCCATCAGACGGCGCAGCCGAGCCCTCATCTCCACCAGATGGGACGACAGAAAGACGTCAGCGCTGGATTGCAGTGCCACGGCCACCATTAGACAATCTCCCGCTCGATCACCAGGCTATATCCCTTTGAACTGGGGCTCTCGCTTCTCCAGGAAGGCTCGATAGCCCTCTTTGTGGTCCTCAGTCTGGAGACAGACAGCCTGGGAGTAGGCGTCTAGCTCCAGGGCAGAGGCAAAATCTATGGTTAGCTCCTTGTCCAGGAGCTCCTTGGTGGCCTTGAGGGCGATGGGCGGCCCCTTGGCCAGCTTGCGGGCCAGCTCCACGGCCACTGTCTCCAGCTCCCCATCGGCGACCACCCGGTTCACCAGTCCTATCCGCTCCGCCTCCTGGGCGCCGAGGATGTCGCCCGTGAGCAAAAGCTCCCGGGCCTTGCCCGTCCCCACCAGGCGAGGAAGAAGCCAGGCGATGCCCATGTCTGCCCCCGAGAGTCCCACCCTCACGAAGAGAAAGGCGAAACGGGCGCTTTGAGCCGCAATGCGTATATCGCAGGCGGAGGCGATGACAGACCCCGCCCCGGCAGCGATGCCGTTAATAGCGGCGATAGAAGGCTTTCCTAGCTCTACCAGGTTCTTGGTTACTCGACAGGTGAGACGGGTGAACTCCAGCACCTCCTCCGAGCTCTTTCCGAAGAGCTGGCCGATGATCTCATTCACGTCTCCCCCAGAGCAAAAGCCTCGACCCTGGCCGGTGATGACAAGCACCCGGACGTCTTTGTCGTCCCGCACCTCCAAAGTCGCCCGTTCCAGTTCCCGATAGGTCTGAAAGGTCAAAGAGTTCAGCGTCGCCGGCCGGTTGAAGCGAATGGTGGCGATGCCGTCTTCTTTGCTTAAAAGGATGCTTTCATAAGTCATAGTTTCTCCCTTGCTATCACCGGGCTTTCTTTGGTACCAGTAATCATAGCACTCAAATCCGTCGCAGTTTGGGCAAAATAGCTGTGGCTATCACTTCCGCATCCCGCCAATTCTTGTCCCAATTCATAAACTGCCCTTGTGAGGCTATTAGGTGATAGTCCGCCTCGACTCTTAACCAACGCAGTCGATCCAACTGGTTGCCTAATGTTAGATGTCTTCTCTTAACCTCACTGATAACGTTCTTGTGAATGTCCTTCCTCAATTGTTTCGGTGTCAACGCTCCTTTAACGCGTTCACGAGAAAGAAGGAAGAGAGAATAGTAGGCCCTACTAACGCATGTTCTCAATTCTCCCTGCACCGCAGTTCCCCTCCCCAATTTCTGCGCAACCCTTAAGAATTCAACTGGGTCAAAATTATTAGGCATGTCAAGACCAAACTACATGAATACCAACCCGATCGTTAAGAATCTCAGCCAGTCTTGGCGTTAATCTAGACCTCCACCTATCTATTGCAGACCCTAGGCAATCCCAAAAGGCAAGGCCTTGGCTTGGAGTAGCCGCCACATGAACTTCGAAAACAAGCTCAGCGTGATCCTCCTCAGGATCTCTGAAGTATGAAAGAACTATAGATCTTATCTCAATCCCAGTTTCTAGAGACTTTGTTCGGACAATCGCCTGGAGAGGAGTGATGAGCCTCTTCACTTCTGAAGTAAGAAGGGCTTTAGCTTTTTGCTCCGTTTTTATCTCTGCTTTGAATGGCGAAATCCGGGGACGACGTGGTAACGTCTCCAGCGGCCATGCAATTCTAAATGAGACATTCCTCTCCATTACGGGTTCAAATACTGAAGGAAACCTCATCGTGGGGGCGGAGCTTCGATTGCTTATGATAGGAACGTTCTTCAACTCCTCCCTATCACCATCACCACCCTCCACCTCCTGTTCAAATTCAATGCTTTTTGTTGCCCAAAAGGTTGCGAGGTTCGGTGTAATCACTCTTGTCTCAGCATTCAGCATCTGGCTATTCCTCCAATTCCGCAACCAGGTTTGTTAAAACTTGCGGCAATGTTCTTACAAACTGAAGAACTTTGGGTCTTTCATGATTTCTAAAGATGATGCTGATAGATAGCCGCCTCGTGCAATTGAGTACTTCAGGCTCGATTCGTATGTCAAACCAATCTGGACGGTTCGGGTCTGCACCCGGAGGAACCAACCGAAAGCCAAAAACCCCCACGGGATGCCCAAGGGCTTTCGATAGTCTGCCAAGTAAGCTGATGCTTCTTGAGTGTTCTTCTACCATCAGAAGTGGGTTCTTTTTTGTCCTTACAGTGGCTTCTGAAATCACCTCATAAAATGAGGCATGCTCTTCGCCCCTGAAACCAAATTCCTCCTCTATTAATCTTTCTATGAACTCAAATTCTTCTAAAGCTGCATTTGGTTCCTGAGTTTGAGTCGTGACCGTATAACGCTCAGAATTGAGTGAGAGTGCGGTATCGCCTTTCTTAGCTAAAACTCCGCTCATTCCAAGGCGAGCGCCAAATTGTACGGGTAATTCCTGTAAAATAACATAGCCTACCGAGGGCAACATCCTACTCAATTCCAGGATATCAAAAGGGAATAATGCTGTATTATAGCTCACCGAAAGGTGGACTAACCTGAAGCTGATACTATTCACTGTCTCTACTCCCACCCCTCACTTATCCTCCCATAGCGGGCTTCTCTTCCCTAAAAATGCATTGAGCCCCTCCTGGGCGTCGTGGGTAGACATCAGCTCCTTGAGGTAAATCGCCTCCACCTGGCCCAACACGGGGCCGAAATCGGTGTCTATCCCAGCGTAGGTCGCCTTCTTAGCGAGGCGGAGCACCGTCCCGCTCAAGGCGGAGAGCTTGCTCAACCACAGGTTGGCTTCCTCCTCCAGCCTGTCCTGGGGAACGGCCTTGTTTACCAAGCCCAGACGGGCCGCTTCCTGGGCCGACATGGTTTCTCCCAGCAGAACGGCCTCCAGGGCCTTTTTTCGACCTATGAGTCGAGGTAGCATCACCGCTGCCAGGGGGGGAAAGACACCTACCTTTATCTCCGGCTGACCGAAGGTAGCCTCCTGGGCAGCGATAACCAGGTCGCAGAAGAGGGCCAGCTCAAAGCCACCCCCCAGGGCCATCCCGTTCACTAACGCCAGGGTAGGCTGAGGCATCTCTCGAAGAGTGTGGAAGATACCGTGGAAGGCATCTATCATCTCCGGCACCCGCTCCGCGATATGGTCTTTTATGTCAACTCCCGCACAGAAGGCCTTACCCTGAGCGCCGATGGCTACCGCATGTACCCGTGGGTCATCCCTCGCTGTGGCCAGGGCCTGGCTCAGCTCTCGCATCATCTGAATATTGAGGATGTTCAGGGGAGGCCGGTTCAGAGTTATTCTGACATACCGGTCCCCCTGTTGGTACAGGAGGCTCTCAAAGGGGGCCATCTCCTATTTTCCCTCCACCAGGCTGGCCCCGCACAAGCCGCAGTATTTGAACCCCTGGGGGATGCCCTTGCTCCCGCATTGGGGACAGGTCTGAGTGTACGGTCCCCAGAGGAACTCGCTAGAGCCCCCCGCCGCCGCCTTCTCCCTCAGCTCTCGATAGCCGGCCGCCCGCTTTTCCACGAAGGCGGTCATCCCTTCATAAGGCTCCAGAGAAGAGAAATGGACGGAGAGCCAGTCTCGAGCATGGCCAATGGTTTGATACCATGCCATATCCTTCCAAAAGTTCACCTGTTGTTTAGTGTAGCGGGTGCACTCGGGAAATTTATCGATGAGCTTATGGGCCATGATAGCTACTGCCTCATCCAGGGGCCGCAGGTCAATCCGAGCGCGGCTCAGATTTTTAAGGGCCTCCGCCTTCTGTTGAGGGTCGGTTATAGGTGCCCCTCCCTCACCCATTAGGGAGGGAACCACCTGGTTAATCAGTCCCCATTCCAGGGCTTTCTGGGCCGGGATAGGCTCGCAGAGGTACAAGATCTCTCGGGCCCGGCGGTCGCCTACTATGATGGGGAGCCACTGGGTGGCGCCGCCGGCGGCGACGCTACCTACCCTCGTCCCCACCTGCTGGATGACCACGTGCTCGGCGGCGATGGCCAGATCACAGGCCATGTTGAATTCGTTTCCCCCACCCACCACCATACCGTTGAGGCGGGCAATAGTGGGCTTACCTATGTTGAGGAGAGCCTGATGACACTCGGCGTAGATGCCCATCCACTTCCAGTAGTCCCGAGGGCGTTGCGTGTAGTCGGTGGCGTACTCTTTCACATCTCCGCCGGTGCAGAAGGCCCGCTCCCCAGTTCCGGTAAGAACTACCACGGCCACGTTATCATCCCAAGCCGCATCGTGAAAGGCCTGGGTCATTTCTTGGAGGGCCAGTGTGCTGTAGGAATTGTACACCTGGGGTCGGTTGATAGTTACGGTGGCTACCCAGTTCTTCTTCTCGTAAAGAATATCCCGGAAGTCAAACTCCGCCGCCGGTCTACCGGTGAACCTGGGCATTGCCACCTCCTTTCACAGCACCAACGACAATAGTTACCTCACAAGACAGAGAAGGGGTTATTTTAAAAGATGTCCCCACTTCGCCTCTGCCTTGTGTTTCATCTCTGGAGAGGGGGCGCATACAGAGGGAAAGCGGTCCCGCCATTCATAAGGACGGCAGGCATCGATAATAGCTCGGGAGTTGAAACCCTCCTTCCCCGGCTCGATGGCGGGGTCCAAAGGGCCGCTCCATGCCCGATGAATTATGTCAATGGCGGTGGCCGGATCGGCTCGGGTGCATACCGCCCACATCACCTCCCCTAGGTCGGTGACATCTATGTCTTCGTCTACCACGATGACGTATCGGCCCAGGTAGGCTCCCGCATGACACATGGCAGCCACATGGCCTGCCTGGCGGGCATGGCCCGGGTAGCGTTGCTTGATGGCCACCAGCAAAAGAAGGCGGGAGCCTCCCACCTCGTGGCACCATACCCCCTCCACATCGGGTACCCCGGCCTTCTCCAGGTCCTCTAGAAGAAGGGCGGAGCGCAGGAAGGCCCGAAAGCGCGCCTGCTCGTCGGGAGGCTTGTTGGGAGGTGATCCCACCAGGATGGGATGGCGACGGTGATAGACCGCCTGCACCTGGATGACGGGTTCCTCTCGAACCCCCGAGGCATAGTACCCTGTCCACTCTCCGAAGGGCCCCTCCAGGTGCCGCTCGCGAGGATAGGCAAACCCCTCGATAGCTATCTCGGCATCGGCGGGGATGGGGAGACCGGTCACCGGCCCTTGGATGACCTCAAAAGGTTCACCTCGGATACCCCCCGCCCAATCGTACTCGCATACTCGAGGCGGAATCTCCGTGGCGCTGGCCAGAAAAAGAAGGGGGTTCATGCCGCTGGCTACCACCACCGGACAGGGCTCTCCCCGGGCAAAGTACTTCTCCCGGTGGATGTGGCCATGCTTACCCGGGGAAATATAGAAGCCGAGACGGTTCCGGTCGTGGAGCATAACACGATAGGTGCCCAGGTTGACCCATCCCTCCTCTGGATCCCGGGTGATGTCGGCGCTGCCGGTGCCCAGGTAGCGTCCTGAGTCGGCCTCGTGCCAAATGGGGCTAGGAAACTCCAGAAGGTCTACAGCGCTGCCGATGTGAACCTCCTCCATCACCGCGCCATGGGAAACGTAGCGGGGAGGAATTAGGGGGCTGGTACGGAGCTTATTCAGCCATAAGCGGAGCAATTGAGACGGAGGAGCATCCACAGGCAGACCCAGGGTATAGGCGATGCGCCTTACACTGCCGAAGCTGTTGGAAAGAACGCGATAGCCGGGGGAATAACCAGGAATATCATCGAATAGAAGGGCTGGCCCTCCTCGCCGTCCCGCCAGCTCTGTGGCCATGCCGATGTCCTCTTGCCAGGTGGCTCCCTCCACCCTCCGTAGCTCACCTAACCCCTCCATCCCCGCTATCCAATCTCGGAGCCCACGGTAACCCATCTCGGTGGCCAATTTTGCTTCTTGTGTCACGACCTCTCTTTATCTCCTTTTTTCCAGGCAGAACACGCTAAACGATTATAGCATGACGGCCAACCTTGTCAACTTAGCCCTCCCCCCTTGTAGATCAGCGGCTTCGTAACTGCCGCAGCAAGGCGATATCCTCACGGTCAAAGGTGCCGATGAGAAAAAGAAGGGCAACGTAGGCTACTGCCCCCAGGGGGATAAAGACCACCGGGCTCCACTGGCGCATTAGAAAGAGAGCCAGCCCCATGCCCAGAGAGGCCACTAGAGGGCGCCACCCCAGTTGCAGAAGGGGGACGGGCCCCAAATGGCGAAAGATGGCGTAGAGGAAAGGAATGAGAAGAACTATCTCGCTGAGAATGGTCACCGCCGCCGCTCCATGGAAGCCGTAGATGGGGATGAGCACCAGGTTGGCCACGAAGTTGAAGGTAGCGACAATAAGAAAGGCCTTCGTCAAAAATCGCAACTGGTTTAGGGCAATTAGGACATACTGGGTCAAGGCATTGACGAAGCTGAAGGGCAAGAACCAGATGAGGATCTGTAAGGCGGCGATGGAAGGAGCGTATTCCTGCCCAAAGAAGAAAATAATAATGCGGTCAGCGATAAGGGTTGTCCCCACAGCTATGGGCCAGCTAATGATGAACAGTACCTTAAGCGCCCTATGGTAGAGGCGGGCCAGAGAGTCTAGCGCCTGGGGCACATAGCGGGACATCACTGGGAAGAGGGCCAGGGTGAAAAGGGAGGGTATAAGATTTAGGGCGTCGAGGAAGCGGTAAGCGGTGGTGTAGTACCCCATGTCCCGATCACCCCGCATGGGCTGGAGGAGCATGACATCGAGGCGGAAAAACACGGTGCTCAGGAAGTTGTTAACCATCAGAGGGGCGGCGTTGCTCAGCATCTGGCGTTGAAAAGGAATGTCTAGCCTCAATTGAGGTAGGAGGAGTAGATGCCTCACCAGGAAATAAAAGATCATCGCCGTGAAAGTGCTGGCCACCACCGATACCCCGCCCAAGCCCACAATGCCCCACCCCCAGAGGAGGACCATCACGCCTAAGGTAGTTCGGATGAGGGTGGTGACTACAGTCATGGCCGCCGGGTACTCCATCTTCTCGTGGGCCATGAACACGGAGCTGAGGGCGCCGGCGATGCCGCTGGGAATCAAGCTCACGGCGAAGAGGAATATCGTCCACTGAGTATCGGCCGATAGGCCGAAACGCCACGAGTAGATAGCCACAATGCCCAAAAGAAAGGGTAAGGAGACGACAAACAGCCCCAGACGGGCGGCCACCGCGTTGCCAAGGTAACGGACACCCTGTGCCTTGTCCTTGGCCACCTCCCGAGTGAGAAGGGTGCCCAGGCCGAAATCCGTGAAGATGAGAAAGTAGCCGATGAGCACTACGGCAAAGGAATATCGGCCCGCGTTCTCAGGACCCAGGTAGCGAAGGGCGAAGATGATAAATGCGAAGTCCAGAACCTTGCCTACGATCTGGGCCGCCATGGGAGTGAGGCTATTCTTGGCCACTCTTCGGGCTGTAGAAGTGTCGCTCTCCATCCCGTAGAGCCTTCGCCACCCCAAAGCCCCTGCTCCCAGCAATATAATCACGCCGCTGGCCAGGCTGAGAAGGAGTCCTAAACGAAGACTGTCGGGGAAGTACTTGAAGAGGACGGTGTGTTTTCCTGGTGGCAGGAAAACGGCCCGAAAGATGCGGTCCCCTCTCAGTAGGGGCACCTCCTGGCCGTCTCGCCACGCCCGCCATCCCGGGTCGTAGGAATCGCTCAGCACCAGGTAGCCCGCGCGAGGCATCTCTATGGCTACCTCCACCTGGTTTGGCTCGTAGCGGGTAACGCTACCTGGCACAAAAGGATAAGATGTGCCGGGCTCCATAGGACTTGCCTCGCCCTCCAGGATAACCCTCTGACTTGGGTTAAAGTCTGGCGCGGCCAGGGAGGCCAAAGCCGCCTCCTTGTCCTTCGCCACCTGAGCTCCGAAGACGGCGAAGGCCCGGGGCAGAACATCCTCGTTCTGATAGATATTCACCTCCCCCTGGTAGGCTAAGGTGTAGTGAGGAAGGGAAAGGGACTCTGTGGTAAGGACATATTTTACGTTCATCAGGTCCAGAAGGGGAGAGGAGAGAGACCTGGTATCCACCAGCTTGTGGATTTTGCTGTACAGGAGACCATGGGGCTCTTCCAGGAGACTCCAGAACTCCACGTACTGTTTCAAAATAATGGTGTCGTATCCCCTAATGTCCTGCAACCCCGCCGCCATGGCCGTGATGGGCGGCAAGACATCCTGGTAGTGGAAGCTTACCACGCGAAAAGGCTCCTCGCCTTCTTGTCTTTGCAACCATTCAATGGATGGCGGCACAAAATCTAGAAGCTTGGCCTCCGTCGCTGAGTTGAAGTTGTATCCGAAGAGAAAGAGCTCTCCCGCTACCACCCCCACCAAGGCTGCGGGAAGAAGCCAACCCCGTCTCACCTCTTCGGGCATAAGCCCTCCAGAGCTTGCCCTGAGTAAGGCGAAGGGGTGAAGCCTTCGGGCCAGCAGCGCCACTATCAGGCCCGAGGCGGTGATGAAAAGAGCAAAAAGGAGGAAGTTTCGAAACTGGTAAGAGTAGAGCATCTCGGGGGTGGGGAAAGCCCGAGATAAGGCCTCGGAGCGCTGCCGTATCTCCTCTAGCCAGGCCAGGCTTTGAGCGACGAAGAGGCGGCTCAGCACCAAGCCAACAAGGAGAAAAAAACCACCCGCTCCTAACCCAACTCCTCCCCAATAAGTAGCCAGGCTCTTCCCCCGGTCCCCAAGGTTTCTAACAAGATAATCGGCCCCCAGCCCCGCCAAGATCGCCACGCTCACCGAGTAGGGAAACACCCAGCGAAAGGGGGTATGGAGCTGTTGGAAGCCAGGAATGCCGTAAAAGAAGAGTCGAAATAGAGGCGTGCCAAAGACCAATAGAAGGGAGAAAGCGCCGTAGGTAGCAAAAATCCAGACATATTTGCTTCTTTTGCGTAGGATGGCGATGGCGGCCAGGACCAGGGGTAGGAAACCCAGATAGGCCGTGCCCTCCACATAGTTCTTGACGCCCCAGAAGGGGTAGCCCCTGGCATTGCCAAAGGCATCCATTGACCCCACAACCGTCTTCATCCCACCATCGAGGACATTCCAATACTGGCTGTGAGTGGGGTTGCCAAAGAAATCGGGCATCAAAAAGGCCGCCACCTGCCTCAAAGGGTAGGCGTACCCCACCACCTCTTCGTAGCTCAATTGACCGATGCGGTAGTTCTGCCCTGCCAACTCAGAGAAAGGAACAAGCTGAACCGCCGCTAGTCCTGTCCCCAAGCCCACCATAGCCACCAGAATAGCTCCCGCCCTCACCGATGGCCCTAGCCGCCTGGTCTGGAACACCAAAAAGATCAGCCTTGCCCCAGAATAGAAAAGAAGAGTGAACAGAATGTAGAAGCTGTACTCCACATGGCTGGTGAGGAGCTGGATCCCCATTCCTATCGCTCCCGCCAGCATCCAGGCGGTGACCCGTGACCACTCTTTTGCCTCCACACCCCGTATCACCTGTTCCGTGGCCAAAAGGAGTAACGGCAGCCATATGATGGTGCTCACGATCATGGGCCAGAGAAGGCTCACGATAAGAAAACCGGCGAAAGCGAAGGTCACTGCCGAAACTAAAGCACCCCAGCGTCCCGCTTCCAGAGTGCGCAGGTAGAGGTACATGAAGAGCCCGCCCAAAAACAGGTGGAGTAGAGAGAACCAGCCGTAGGCCTGAGGTACGGGCAGAATAATGAAAATAATCCCTAAGGGGTATAGTGCCCCCTCTTGCCCCGTTGCTAAAAAAGGCGTGCCGCTGAGGATGTAGGGATTCCACAAAGGAAAGTAGCCGCTGAGGTAGGATTTCTTAATAAACTCCTTCCAGGCGTAGTTCTGGAGCACCATATCGCTGATGAGCTCGTTGTGAGGATAGGTAATGTTGAAGCGAGAGGCGAACTCTCGCCAGGGAGGGAAAAGATAAAGATTATCGGTGGGGAGAAGAACCTCATCGCCTAGGGTTACCGGGCCAAAAAAAGCGAAGGCTAACGCCAGGAGGAAAGCAACCGCCAGTATATCCCGTCGCCCCAGACCCTGCCCCAAGCCTCAGGGCCCTCTCAGTAGCGTCTCTTGATTTGCCATACCCGCCACGCCGCCTCCCAGATAATGCCCCAGGACATTTTGGAGCGACCGCGGGCACGCTCGATGAAGGTTATCGGCACTTCCACCACCCGATAGCCCCGCTTCTGGCAAGCATAGGCCATTTCTACCTGGAAGACGTAGCCCCCGCTTTCTACCTTGGCCAGATCCAGCTCCTCCAGGACCAGGCGGCGAAAGCATTTGAAGCCAGCGGTGGCATCTTTAACCCTGACACCAGTCACCCAGCGGGCGTAAACATTTCCTCCCCAGCTGAGAAACTTACGCCAGAGACCCCACTTAGGGTCTACCCCACCCCCATCTACGTACCGGGAACCCACCGCCACATAGTAATCCTTCATCATGGCAATCATAGTGGGTACGACTTCAGGAGGATGAGAAAAGTCGGCGTCCATCTCGAAGATATAATCGGCTCCCATATCAAGAGCCATTCGAAAGGCATGGATATAGGCCGAGCCCACGCCCATCTTTCCCGGCCGGTGAACGACCTTTATTTGATGAGGATACTGCTGGGCCAGGGAGTCGGCGATCTGGCCCGTGCCATCGGGGGAGTTGTCATCTACAATAATCAGACCCAGGCCCTCGACTCCCAGGGAGAATAGCTGGTTTGCCATAAGGGGAAGATTCTCCGCTTCGTTGTAGGTGGGCATGACGATGGCTGTCTTCAAAATGTCACCTCGTCGCTATCGTTTTGAGATTATACCAGCCCCGGCGTCCTCGGTCTAGCCTTACGGAATTTTTCCAGAGAGATTCACCCCTTTGACCGGGGTCTGGGAGGATACCCCACACTCAAGTGTGAGGTATCTGATCCAAATTTTCAGGGCGGGCGGGCAAAAGCCAACACCCTCCACAGTCAGGTTGTGAGAGGGCGGATAAAAGGTTTATAATCCCTTTGTCATGAAGGTACGAGAGTTGGGAGAGTTTCCCCTCATAGAGCTGGTGGCCGACCTGGTGGGCCGGGGTGAGAAGGACGCTCCTGCTAGCTCCGCAGGAGGGCGTCTTCTAATAGGCATCGGTGATGATGCCTCCCTCTGGCACTGCCGGAATACCTTTGAGCTGGCCACCACAGATACCCTGGTTGCGGGTGTCCACTTTACTGTGCCGGAGGCCACCTGGCACGAGTTAGGGTGGAAGGCATTGGCCATCAACCTCAGCGACATCGCCGCCATGGGCGGCCTGCCCCGCTATTGCCTGGTAACCCTCGGCCTCACTGCTGAAACTGCGGTGGAGGAGGTTCTCCAATTCTATCGCGGACTCCTGGAACTGGCCGAACCCTGGGGCGTGGTGGTAGCCGGGGGGGATTTCGTGGCTTCGCCTGTTTTGACCATCACTGTGGCGGTGGTGGGGGAGGCTCCTACCGCTCTGGACGGCTCGCCCCAGGTACTGAGGCGCTCCGCCGCTCAAGTGGGAGAGGCAATCGCCGTCACCGGGCATCTGGGATCCTCTGCGGGCGGCTGTAGATTGCTATCCCAGAAGCTATCCTTCGACCGAGAGACGGCGACCTGGCTGCGTCGTGCCCACCTGCAACCTGAGCCCCGCCTGGCCGAAGGCCGGGCTTTGGTGGAAGCAGGGATCCGGGCGGCTATAGACGTCAGCGACGGCCTGGTGGATGACCTGGCCAAGCTGTGCCGCGCCAGCGGCGTCGGGGCCAGAATCAACCTGGAGGCCATACCCGTCCACCCCAAACTGCAGGCCGCTTTTCCTCAGGATTGGCGGGAGATGGCCCTATCAGGCGGCGAAGATTACGAGCTGCTGTTCGCCGCTCCGAGAGAAACGGTGGCTGACGTAGCCCGCCGGGTGAGGGTGCCCATCACCGTTATCGGCCAGGTGATGCCCGGCCAGGGGGTAACAGTAGTGGACGAGAGGGACGAGGCCCTTTCTATTGGCAAAGGAGGATGGGACCACTTTCGAGCCCAGAGGTAGCTGGGGGAAGACAGCCAGAGAGCCTGAGGGTTGTCAGCCACAGTCCGGAGGAAACGCACCTTTTGGGAGCACTCTTGGGGCGGCTGGTGGGAAGGGGGGATGTTATCCTTCTTATCGGCGGCCTGGGCACGGGGAAGACTTGCTTCACCCAGGGTATCGCCCATGCTTTGGGGGTGACCGACTATGTCACCAGCGTTTCCTTCGTTCTTTTGGGAGAGTACCAGGGCAGACTTCCCTTGTACCACGCCGACCTCTTTCGCCTGGACAGCCTGGAGGAGGTGGCGGAGCTCGGTTTGGACGACGTGGTATACCAGGGCGGGGTGCTGGTGATAGAATGGGCGGAAAAGGGGTTGTCTGCCTTTCCCAGGGAGCATCTCCAGGTTCATATAGAGTACCTGGGGGAGCATATCCGGCGCCTGTTTTTCGTCCCGCAAGGCGAGCACTATAGAGAGGTAGTGGTCGCCCTGGGTAAGATGTTGCCCGAAAGGGAGGGAGAGAGATGGAACTGACCATCGATACCTCTCAGGCGGTTTTATGCCTGGCTTTGGCCCGCCAGGGAGATGTGTTGGCGGAGTACACCTGGCGAGCCCAACACGGTGCCACCGCCGAGGTGGTGCCAGTGGCCCAGTATCTGCTGGCTCAAGCCGGTGCTGACCTGAAGCAGCTTACCGGGCTGGTGGTGACCAAGGGGCCAGGAAGCTATAATGGTCTCCGTGCCGGTGTAGCTACCGCCAAGGGGCTGGCCTTTTCCCTGGAGATCCCCCTGGTGGCCGTGGGCACCCTGGAGGCCATGGCCTATCAGTATGCCTTTCTGCCTTGGCCCGTCTGCCCTCTTTTGGAGGTGGGGCGGGGAGAGGTGGCCGCTGCTCTATATTACACCAGGCGAAGCAAATGGACTCAATTGGTCGCCGAGCACATCACGGTCATAGAAGGGCTTCCCCTTCCCCCGTCAGGCCCCATATTCTGTTGCGGCACTCTGTCGCCAGCAACGGTATCTCGCCTGAAGGGGGTGCTAGGGCGACGGGGGGTGATAGCTGCCGGAGCCGCCGCCTGGCCCAGAGCCGCCCCTCTGGCTCTGCTGGGTTGGCAGCGCCTCGCTCAAGGCCAGACAGAAGACCTGGCCACCCTGCAACCCCTCTACCTCCGCCACCCCGTCATTACCCAACCCAAACAGCCCTTTTCCCAAAGCCCCTCCCTGTTGTGAAATGTTAGGAGGTTAGTATGGTCATTAGCTACTGTCCAAAATGCGAAAGTAAGAACATTGCCCTGGGACGCTATCTGGGCACCTCTTTCTGGGTGCTGGCCATGCTCACTCTGGGAAGTTACCTGTTGGCCCTGCCGTTTATGCCGCTACAGATTCGATGCCGCCATTGCGGCACTAAGGCCATCTATCACGTGGTGTAAGAAGGTGAGATAAAGGCAAAACATGGCGACTTCCCCTGGCTGACGTCTATCGGTTCATCCCGTAAATAAGGAGGCAAAGATGAAAACCTTGAGAGAGAACCTGCTAGTCCAGTTTTCTATCGTCAGCTTTTTCGTCACGGTGGCGACAGCCCTTCTTATGACCTGGGGCCTCACCACCATCACCAGGCAAAATATCCTCGATGAGGCCAAAAACGAGGCCGTAGACACCCTGGCCGATCGGGTGCTGAATAAGCTGACACCCGCCGACCTGCAAAACCCCATGACTGGTCAACGGTATGACGAATTTCATCGCTTTGTCCAGGAAAGCGTGGTTTCTCGACGCACGGCACGCATTAAGATCTGGAGCCGAGACGGTCGGGTCATCTACTCCACTGACAAAGGCCAGGTGGGGGAGCAATACCCCATAAAGCCGGAGCTAGCCACCGCCCTGGGTGGCGGCACCGCCGCCGAGATCTCGGTGCCCTCCAGCGCGGAGAACGCCCGCGAGCGGCTGTTGGGTACCCTCATCGAGGTCTACGCCCCGATCATATTTTCGGAGCCTCGGCAGCCGGCGGGCGCCTTCGAGATATACCAGTACTATGCCCCCTTTGCCGAGTTCATTGACCGGACGCGTGAGGCCATATACCTGTTCGCAGTCATGGCCACTATAGGTTTCTACCTGGCCTTGTTCTTAATAGTGCGAAGGGGCTGGAACACCATCCAGGAGCAGCAACGGGATTTGACGCACCGGGTGAGAGAGATCGACGGACTGAATCGTATCACGCGCTCTTACTTGAACCAGCGCTACTGGATGTCAGAGGAGATCCGTAAACTGGTGGAGAATCTAAACAGTCATATCTCAATTGCTCACAGCGACTGCCCCATATGCTCCGGAGTGACTCCGAGCCTTGTGGCCGTGCTAGAGTCGCTCCCCACCCCCCCGTCAGGCATGTCGTCATTGGGGTTAACGGGGTAAAATAGAAGGATGAAGCCGTGGAACTAGTCATCATCCTTCTACTCGTCGTACTTGCCGGTGTTCTCGTCTGGAGTACACTGGAGCACCGCCGCTCTCTGGAGGCACAGCTTCACACCTTTCAGAGGGAGCTCAGAGATGGATTACATCAGACGGTGGGGCAGCGCCTGGATAACACGACACGGGTGGTGGGAGACCTTCGGGAGAGGCTGGGGGAGCTATCCGAAGCAACAAAACAAGTATACCAGGTGGGCCGGGACCTCTCTTCCCTTCAAGAGGCACTGCGGGCTCCCAAGCCACGGGGGGTGATGGGGGAACTTTTCCTGGGCGAGCTCCTGGCCCAAATGCTCCCCGCCGGCTACTATCACCCTCAGCACCGATTTAAGAACGGAGAGATCGCCGATGCGGTCATTCGCCTGGGCGGGGGGCTGGTGCCGGTAGACGCCAAGTTTCCCCTGGACAACTTCCAGCGCCTCACCGAGGCGGCCACCGAGGAAGAGCAGCGCTCGGCGCGGCGGCGTTTCGCCACTGACGTGAAGAAGCACATCGACGCCGTGGCCCGCTACATCCTCCCCGACGAGGGCACCTTCGACTTCGCCTTCATGTATATCCCCGCCGAAAACGTTTACTACGAGACCATCATCAAAGACAATTCCTCGGGAGAGGACAAGAGCCTGGCAGGCTACGCTCTAGAGCGGAGGGTGGTTCCCGTCTCTCCGAACAGCTTCTACGCCTACCTGCAGGCGATAGTCCTCGGTCTCAAAGGGCTGCAAATCGAGGCCAGCGCCAAAGAGATCTTGAATCTTCTGAGCCGCCTCCAGGGGGACTTCAACCACTTTCAGAAGGACTTCGATACTCTGGGAAACCACCTAAAGAACGCCCGGGACCGCTACGACGATGCCAGGCGGAAGCTAGAACGCCTGGGAGAGCACCTTCTCACTGTCAGCCATACCGCCACCCCCCAGTTGCCGACAGCGGAAGCGGACGATCACCATCAAGGTCAACTGTTCTTTGAAGAAGAATTACCAGGCAAGGAGCATTAATGGAACGTACTTTGGTTCTCATCAAGCCGGACGCTATGCAGCGAGGCCTGGCCGGAGAGATCATTCTCCGCTGGGAGCGGCGGGGATTGAAAATAGTGGCTATGAAGATGATTCACATGAGCCAAGCTCTGGCCGAGGAGCACTACTCCGTTCATCGGGGCAAGACTTTTTTCCCCGGGCTGATAGGCTACATAACATCATATCCCATCATCGCCGCCGTCTTGGAGGGCCACCGAGCCGTGGAAGCAGTGAGGCAAACCATGGGCGCCACCGATCCCCTAAACGCTGTTCCCGGAAGTATTCGGGGCGATCTCTCTCTGGACATCGGTCGCAATCTGGTGCATGGCTCAGATTCCGCCGAGACAGCCGCCAGAGAGATCTCCCTCTTCTTCTCTCCCCAGGAGATTTTTTCGGCGCCTCGGGACATAGACCCCTGGGTTTTCGAGGAACAAAAGGGATAGGCGCTACTGAATACGTACCAAAGGAGTGGCGTCACTCCATAGGCTATCTAGTTGATAGTACCCCCGTTCTTTGGCGGCAAAGATATGGACAACCAAGGAACCATAGTCCAAGAGCAACCAACCGCAACTGGGAGTGCCCTCCCGATGGTGGAGAGATATACCCTCCTGGGCAAGGTTTTTTTCTATCTCCTGGGAAAGGGACTCCAGATGGCGCTCTGTCTCTCCTTCACAGATGAGGAAGTAATCTGTAAAAGAGCAAACCTCCCTTAGGTCAAGGAGGACGATGTTGGTAGCCTGCTTTTCTGAAGCTACGTCCACCGCCTTTTTTGCCAGTAGGCTGGCCTCCAAGGCGACCCTCCTTCTAGGCCTTTAGGTTCATTATATCACTTTTCATAGGGAGTTCAAGATTGATTATCCTCTTCCAGCCACGATGGCGCCTCCTCGGCTTCCAATAACCATGGGGTAATGTCATCCCAGTGTGGCTCTAGGGGGATATTAGCTGAAAGGAGCAATGGGGGCCCTGCCTTAGTCTCCCGGCCTGGCTTTTCGGGCTCCCTTTCCGGGACCGCAGCGGAGAGGGACATACCGCAATAAGAGCAAAAGCGGCTATCCCCGGCATTTTGAGTGCCACAGCGGGGACATGCTAACAGCCGGGCTTCCCGGAGAGGGGTGCCGCAGGCACTACAAAAACGGCTATTCTCTCCGTTGGCGCCACCACACCGGGGACAGTTCAAATATCAACCTCCCTTTTCCTTTTTGTTGGCCCGATTGTACCAACGGTTTGCCCTACCGTCAAGGCATGAGAGGCTTTGAAGTCTCGATGTTGACCTCCTCTACCGCCTGGGCTATCATGCTTCTATGCAAAAGTTGACCTCAGGGGGTGGCGGGCAGGAAAGAAAATCGGGCCAAAGCAAGTTGTTAACACTCCTTTTGGTTTCCCTCCGCCCCAAGCAATGGACTAAAAACCTGCTGGTCTTTCTGGCCCTCCTCTTCTCCATCAACGAATCCTGGCGACCGACAGCCGGGGATGTGGCGCTTACTTTCGTGGGCCAGTCCGTCCTGGCCTTCCTCCTTTTTTGCGCCTTGTCCAGCGGGATTTACCTGGTCAATGACCTTCTGGACCTGGAACAGGACAAGGAGCATCCCCAGAAGCGGCATCGCCCCCTGGCCTCCGGGGAGCTTCCCATCATCTATGGCGGACTGGGGGCAGCTCTACTTTTATCTTTGTCCCTGGCGCTCGGGCTGTGGTGGAAAGGGGCCTTTGGCCTGGTGCTCCTGGCCTATGCTGCCGCTATGGTGGCCTACTCCCTCCTTCTCAAACATATGGTAATCATCGATGTCTTCACCCTCGCCTTTGGTTTTCTGCTGCGGGCCTTGGGGGGGGCCGTGGCTATCGGCGTGCCGGTATCCCCCTGGCTCTACGTCTGCGCCATTCTGGGAGCCCTCTTCCTCGGTTTTGGCAAACGGCGCCATGAGCTTGTCCTTCTGGAGGGCAACGCTTCTCAACACCGGGGCATTCTGGCAGAATACTCCCCCCGTCTCCTGGATGAAATGATGGGGGTGGTGACTCCGGCCACTGTCATCGCCTACAGCCTGTACACCTTCACGGCCCCTAACCTGCCCACTAACAATGCCATGATGGCCACCATCCCCTTTGTTCTATATGGCATCTTTCGCTATCTATACCTGGTTCACTCCAAGAACCAGGGAGGCAGTCCGGAGGATATCCTCCTCAGCGATTTGCCCATCATGATAGATGTTTTTCTATGGATCGTGGTTGCCCTGGGGATCCTGTGGCTCTTTAGAGGGTAGTAGAAAGGGGAAAGTTGCCGTGCAGTCGCTGACATCCCGGGTCTTCGTGGAGACCGGCTTCCAGGGGTGCAATACCAGCTTCGTAGTCACCGATGAAGGACTGGTCATGATAGACGCCCCTCAGTGTCCCACCGATGCCATGGCCTGGCGGCAGGAGATGGCGCGGCGGGGGGAGCTGCGCTATGTCATCAACACCGAGTACCACATAGATCACACCCTGGGCAATTTCTTCTTTTCCGCGCCCGTCGTCGCCAGCGCCAAAACCAGGGAATACTTTCTCGCCTTTCCGCCCACCCCAGAGGATGCCCGGGGGCGCATCGCTCCCCTGGACCCCTCGGGCCTTCCCCTTCTGGACAGCTACGCTCCTCGCCCTCCCAGCATCGCCTTTTCCCAGCAGCTTCAACTGCACTTGGGCAGGCATACCATGGAGCTTCTTCACCTGCCGGGGCACACGCCGGGACAAACGGCGGTATTCATCCCTCAAGAAAGAGTGGTCTGCACCGGAGACAATGTCGTCTATCGGAGCATGCCCTACATGGCCAACTCCCTTCCCCGCCCCTGGCTGGACTCCTTGAAGACCATCGCCGCCCTGGAGGTGGACTGGGTGGTGCCCGGCCACGGGGAGGTATGCGACCGCAGCTATCTCGCGGAGGAGGCCGCCCTCATCCAGGAGTGGCTGGAAAGGGTGGGGGAGGCCCTGGACAGGGGATGGAGCCCCCAGGAAACAGCGGAGAGGATTTCCTTTCGAGAGCGCTACCTGGGCCGCCCCGGCTGGCGAGAGTTCAACCCCGAGTGGCAGAGGATGAACACCCTGCGGGTGTACCAGGCCCTAAGGGAGGAGAGGGGCTAGGGTAAAGTCTTGCTAATTAGGTCGCATTAACCCAAGGTGTTTGTGAATGAACTATACCCCAGACTTAAGTCTGGGGTATAGTATGTGACTTTAAGCCTGGGTCTCAGGCCGCATCTCCCACTAGTAGTCAGCGTTGTCTCTGATCTGCCAGAGGCGGAGGGTCGGGGGCGACCCCGACTATATGCATCGGGGTCGTAGGGGCGGGTTTAAAACCCGCCCCTACTAAGGCCAGGGGCTGGGGGCGGCGCGGCTCAGATTTATCCCTATTAGTACAATATCGTAGATATTCACCAAACCATCTCCGTTGCCGTCGGCCCGCGTATCGGCGGGGGGCACGGGGAGGCCGAAGTTGGCCCCCAGAAGCACCAGGTCGGCGATATCGATGTCGCCGTCCCTATCGGCGTCGCCGCCCAGGAGCCTGACGCCAGACAAGGCGGTGACGGTCCCGTCGCTCACGGCCACCCCTGCTCGCTGCGCGTAGAGGTATCCAGGCATAGAAGCAGTGACGGTGTAGGTGCCGCTGGGTATCCCGACCAGGGTGAAGATGCCATCGGCGGCGGTTGTGGAAGTGAAAAGGCTACCGACTACGGTTATGAGAACCCCACCGTCGTTGGCCCGGCCCTGCGCGTCGACTCGTCCAGTCACCGTGCCGCCCGTAGTGATGATGGAGGGCAGAGCGGATACCTCCCCTGAGTACCAGCTTTCGTCACCGGCGGTGTCGTAGGCCGTCACCGCCACGAAGTAGGTGATGCCGTTGGTGAGGCTGGTGAGGGTGTAGGCGGTGGTGTTGCCCGCGGTGATAACGTTGGCGTAGGGGAAGCCAGCGTCCGTATCCCAGTAGACCCGGTAGCCGGCCATATCCCCCTCCGGGTTGGCGTTCCAGGAGAGGCGGAGGGAACCCGAGCCCGGGATAGCGCCGAGGCCGGTGGGCGGGGCGGGCGGGGCACAGGGGGCGGGGGCGGTGAGGTAGGGGCTGTAGCTGACGACGCCTTTGGCGATATCGTCGAAGAAGTCGTAGATCTCGGCATCGATAGCGCCCGTGTCCGTGGTGCCCCACCAGTTGTTGGTAGCGGATATGGCGCTGCTGCTATCGTTGTAGGCCTCGTAGGAGGTGTTGCCGTACAGGTTGTTGTTTCCCAGGGCGGCGGGGCTGCCACCGATGGCCACCCCCGCCCAGGTGACGGCCGTGTTGCTCACCACAGTGTTGCAACTGAAGGCTGAGCCGGAACTAACATAGACGCTGCCGTAGCCGCTGGAGCCGCTGGTGGCCTGGTTGGCCACGATGCTGTTGGTGACCACGGTGGTGCCGCTGTAAATGCCGGCATAGTTTGGTGCGATGTTGCCCACCACCCTGTTGCCGGAGATGGTGGCCGTGCTGCCGTGGTAGGCGTAGATGCCGCCGCCGCTGGAGGCGGTATTGCCGGAGATGGTGTTGCTGGAGATGGTGACCGTGCTGCCGTAGTCGGCGATGATGCCGCCGCCGAAGGTTGCGGTGTTGCCGAAGATGGTGTTGCCGGAGATGGTAACCGTGCCGCCGTTAGTAGCGGAGATGCCACCGCCGCCGCCGAAGCCGGCGGCGGTGTTGCTGACGATGGTGTTGCCGGAGATGGTTACTGTACCACCGGGGGAGAGGATGCCGCCGCCGGTGTGGGAGGCGGTGTTGCCGGAGATGGTGTTGTTGGTGATGGTGGTCGTGCCATTGTTGGCGTAGATGCCGCCACCGGCACCGGCGGCGGTGTTGCCGGAGATGGTGTTGCCGGAGATGGTGGCCGTGCTGTAGTAGGCATTGATGCCGCCACCGCCGCCGAAGCCGGAGGAGGTGGTGTTGCTGACGATGGTGTTGATGGTGATGGTAACCGTGCTGTTGTAGGCGTAGATGCCGCCGCCGAAGGTTGCGGTGTTGCCGAAGATGGTGTTGTTGGCTATTTTCAGGTTGACGCTGTTGTAGGCGTAGATGCCGCTTTGGCTGTTGTTCCGGATGGTGCTGTGGTCAACAAAGGGGGCGGCCCTCTCCAGCCACACCGCCCCGCTCCCCGTGGCGCCGGCGTACTCCACCACGGCGTATTGCAGGATGGAGCCGCTAAGATAATTACCGGAGCCATCGAAGGTGGCATCCCCGCTGCTATCGGTGAGCTTGATGAAGCCCCAGGCGCCCGGGGCGGGGGTGATGCGGCTGGAGGTGAAGGTGATGGGCTGAGAGGCGGTGCCCCGGGCGATGAGGGTGCCGTCCACCTGCATCCCCAGGTTGTCGTCGAACTTTACCACCACCCCCGGCTCCACGGTGAGGGTGACGCCGGTGCTCACCAGGACGCTGGAGGTGATGACGTAGGGGCTGCCGGCCAGGGTCCAGGTGGTGTTGCTGCCGATGATGAGCTGGGGCTGGGGTGGGGCGGCTGTCTCTTCATACCCCAGGCTGAAGCCTGGGGCTTCGGACGCCGCTTGATACCCCAGACTTGGGTGGTCTTGATACCCCAGACTTAAGTCTGGGGTATAGAAAATCTCTTCATGCCCCAGGCTGAAGCCTGGGGCTACGGGGCGCCTGTCCAGGGCCTCGGATTCG
>JACPEP010000013.1 GCA_016183425.1 Chloroflexota bacterium | reverse complement strand
TGCGTAGAAGTCTAAACATTTCCTCGCCCCTCTGTGGGAGAGGATTAAGGTGAGGGGGCTTCAATTTCACCCTCACCCGGACCTCTCCCATCAAGGGAGAGGTGATTCTTCTTATCGATTAGGCATTTATGCAAGCAAGTATTAGTGGGGGTGTAGGGGCGCAGCACGCTGCGCCCCGACGGATGAACGCCTATGGCGAACTGTTCTTCAGGGCAGGGCGAGAAAGGAGACGATCACAGGGGAGACCCCTTCTCCGCCTCTGGCGGATCAGAATCGTCCACGAAGGATAAAAATATCCGCTCATGGTGAGCCTGTCGAACCCTTGGCTGTAGTCGGCCTCGTCCCCGAGGCCGACGGTGTATGCGCCTGTGGCGGATCAGAGACGACGCCGACTACATGCATCGGGGTAGGGGCGGGTTTGAAACCCGCCCCTACTGGTGTCACCTACTCCCGCAACGCTCTGGTTGACAAGAGCAAGGAGGGGTTTAAAATAACCTTAAAGTTTGTTATTCGGCGAGAAGGAGGTAACTATGCCCAAGGCCATGGAAGGGATAAGGATACTGGAGGCGGGGCAGCGCTTGGCGGGGCCCATGGTGGGGATGCTGCTGGGAGACCTGGGGGCCGAGGTCATCCGATACGAGGAGCCCACCCGAGGCGACCCCCTCCGCCACGCCTACACCCCCCTCATCAATGGCGTCGGGCCCTACTTCCTATGGACAGCCCGAAACAAGAAGTCCATCACCCTGGACACGCGCCAAAAGCGGGGCCAGGAGATTTTCAAAGAGCTGGTCAGGATTTCCGACGTGGTCACGGAGAACTTCCGGCCCGGAACCATGGCCAAATGGGGCCTGGCCTACGAAGACCTGAAAAAGGTCAACTCAAAAATCATCATGCTCTCCGTCTCCATGTACGGCCATAGCGGTCCCTATTCCCGGCGGGGCGGGGTGGATCACATCGCCCAGGCAGCCAGCGGCCTCATGAGCGTCACCGGGGAACCCGATGGCCCAGCCACCTTTTACGGCATCGCCTTGGTAGACTACGTGGCGGGGCTTCTCAATACCTATGCCGTCCAGGCAGCCCTTTATCATCGGGAGAAAACGGGAGAGGGCCAGTGGATAGATAACAGCCTCTTTGACTCCGCCGTCTGGCTTATGGAGCACAAGATCCTTCAGTACACCTACCTGGGGGAGGTGGCGTGGCGGAAGGGAAGCCGAGGCCTTAGTCCCCTGGAGCGCAGCTATCCCGCCCAAGATGGCGACGTGTTCATTATGGCCGGCATCCGCCGCGGAGACGTCTTGACGGCCATCGGTCGGGAGGACGTGAAAGAGGACCCCCGCTACCCCAAGAACCCCCGAGACCCCGTGGAATACGAGTTCCTTGAGATGTGTGGACAGGTGCTGGCGGAGTGGACCAGGACACGCACCGTAAAGGAGATCATGGATACCCTTCTGGCCGCGGACATTATGGCGGCGCCGGTGAACACAGTAGCTGACGCAGTGGATGACCCCCACTGGTTGGCTCGAGGCAACCTGGTTTCTGTAGAGCACCCTGATTTGGGCACGTTGAAGTTCCAGGCCACCCCACCCAAGTTCTCTCGAACCCAAGCCACCGTGGAGACACCACCCCCACGCCTGGGAGAGCACAACCAATACGTCTACGGCCAGCTTCTGGGTCTCAGCCAAGAGGAGATAAAACGCCTTAAGGAAGAAAGGGTAATCTGACTCTCTGGGTCAAGAGGGGAGGCAAACACCATGAAGGCTTACGTGCTGATAAAAACAGAGGCGGGTAAAACCAGAGATGTGGCGAACGGTGCCCGGCAGGCAAAGGCGGAAAAGGCCAAATCACCTTGGTGGAAGCTATCACTGGCCCCTATGACCTCATCGTGGCCCTGGAGGGGGACGATCTCAACGCCATTGGAGGGGGAGTAACCGAGGGCATCCAACGCATCGCCGGGGTCAAAAGAACCACCACCTGCCTGGTGGTGAACCTCTAGGGCTGCTGTTTCGCCACCTCCACCAGACGGCTGAAGGCGGACGTATCCCTTACCGCCAAGTCCGCCAACACCTTGCGGTCAAGAACAACCCCAGCTTTTTTCAAACCGTTCATGAGACGGCTGTAGCTCACTCCAGCCTGGCGGGCGGCAGCATTGATGCGAGCGATCCAGAGACGGCGAAAATCGCCTCTGCGGTCTCGCCGATGGCTATAGGCATAGCTTAAGGCTTTAAGCATGGACTCGTGGGCACGGCGATAGAGGGAATGTTTGGTGCCGCGATGCCCCGCCGTAAGGGAAAGTACCTTCTTGTGTCGGTGATGGCGGGCGACCCTATAACGAGCGCGAGTCACAGTACCTCCTCAGGAAAAAGTATGGCACGACACATCACTGAACGCCATAAGGGATAAGGCGCTTGATACGTTTTTCGTCGGCGGGGTTGAGGGGAATCTTGGCATCGTAAAGAGCCCGCACGCGACGGGGCTTCCGGCGCCGCAGATGGCTTTTACCCCCTTTGGTCCGCATAATCTTCCCCGTGCCGGTAATATGAAAACGATTTCGAGCGCCGTTGTGGGTCTTCAGTTTGGGCATCTACACCTCCTTAACCCGCGGAACTTCCTTGCCCTTGGTCGGTGCGGGAGATAAAATCACGGTCAGGAACCTTCCTTCCATAGCGGCAGGCTTCTCCACGGTGGCCAGGTCTTTCAGGTCATCCAGCACTTTGTCTAACAGCTCTTTGCCCAAATGAACGTGGGTCATCTCTCGACCCCGAAACATGACCGATAGCTTCACTTTGTCGCCCCCGGTCAGAAAACGATGGATCTGCTTTGTTTTGAAATCTATGTCATGCTCGTCGATTTTGGGCCTTAATCGCACCTCACGAACAAGGACTACCTTCTGATTCTTCCTTGCCTCACGCTCCTTTTTGGCCTGGGCATATTTGAACTTGCCATAATCCATCAAGCGGCACACTGGCGGCTCCGCAGTGGGGGCAACTTCCACCAGATCAACGCTTCGCTCTCGAGCTATGGCTAGTGCTTCTAGGAGAGAGACAAGTCCTAACTGCTCCCCCTCCTCGCCAATAAGCCTTACCTCTCTCGCCTTTATCCGGCTGTTTATGCGAAATTCTTTAGCTATTCTTCCACACCTCCCATGTATTCGAATGTTCTCCGCAGGTCAATATAGCACACCTTTGGATTATCGTCAATCGTTTCCCCGCCGAACTATAATCCGTGAATTCTTATGTAAATCTCTCTCCCTTGAGGGTTAGGTAAGGGTGAGTAGTCCCCCTCCTCTTAATCCCCTCCCACCAGAGGAGGGGAAAGACACCCAGTGGGCGAGCAATCCGTATCCACGGATTATGGCTAGCCGGCGCCCCTTGACATCCCGAAGCAAGGAGCTAAACTGGTGCCCATGATTACGTTACCTTGGCAAATGAAAGACCCTTACTAGCTCTAATTCCTGCACTAATTATTAACAGGTTAGTATATTATATAGGATACTGATAGCAAAGAGACAAATTGAATCTGGGGGGGCTTTTTATCCTGGTCGCCATAGCCATCCTTGTCAGGATGGCGGGCCGCCGCATGGCCCCTTTACTGTTGCCCCCTAGTCGCCTCCTCACCATAGTGGCGGGTACACTGGGAGGATGGGGGGGAAGTTATGCCGGCCACGCCCTCCTTCCCCTCGTACCCCAGGTGGCAGGGATCGATATACCCATGGCGGTGGCGGGCGCTTTCTTGGCCTCAATCCTGGTCGGGTTGGCCCCTTTTCTAATGGTTCTGGTAGGGCGCGGATGAGAGGACACATGAGGACACATATAGATAAAGGGCCTTTCATCCCCCGTTATGCCGTTTTCTCAAAAAGCAGCCCAACAAGGCCGATGCATGGGGAGGTAAAATGAATGCCAGCCAAATCCTCACCAAACTCCGCATCAAGAGCGGGCAACGCGCTATCGTCCTTGGCGCCCCCAATAGCTACCGCGCTGTCCTGGAGGCGCTTCCTGAGGGCATCCAACTGGCCGAGGCGCTGGAAGGTAAGTTCGACTTCATTCACTACTTCGCCGCCAGCAAAGCCCAACTTGAGAGCACAGCACCCAACCTTAAGACAGCCATGAAACCCGAAGGCATCCTCTGGATATCATATCCCAAGGGTACTGCTATCGCCACCGATTTGAAGCGGGACATCGTGCGCGAAGTGACGGAGAACATCGGACTGAAAGCGGTAACCCAGGTGGCCATCGACGACATCTGGTCGGCCCTGCGATTCAAGATCCCCTGACTGGCGGGCCGTGGTATTAGCTGAACTTCGGAAGCTGGTTGACCGGCCACGGAACGTGGTCTATAATGGCTGCAACCGGGGGGAAGCGAAGCACGCCTCTTTCAGAGGTTTAAATGAGGAATCCCGCTAGTTAATCCAACGGGCTTGACTACTTGAGCCACGAAGATCAGTACACAAATTGACCCCACAGAAGCCTCCAAAGCCCCCATCCCCGCCCCTGAGGCAAGGATGGGGACAGATAGACGCTCGCGCGAACAGTCTGCCTATGTCACAAAGGACCTGACCACAGGCTCCATCCCCCGTAATCTGTGGTTTCTCGCCTGGCCTCAGATGGTCGAGGGCGCTATGCGAGTGGTGGACTGGATGGCGGATCTGGTTTGGGCGGGCCACATAGGCTACCAGACACTGGCCGGGTTGGGCGTCGCGCAGCAATATGTCCAGATGACTTTCACCGCCCGACTAGGCCTAGACACTGGAATGCGGGCCATGGTTGCCCGAGCTATGGGCATGCGAAATATTCCTCTGGCGAACCTCATCGTTTTTCAAGCGGCCATCCTGACCTTCCTCGTGGCGTTGCTGTTCGCTTTTATAGGCGTCTTTTTCACCGAACCTCTGCTCCGCATTCTGAACGTATCGGACGCGGTCATCGCCCAAGGGGCCCTGTACATGCGTATCCAGTTTGTGGGACAACTGGCCGTGGGGTTGCAGAATCTTAGCGGTAACGCTTTGGCCGCCAGCGGCGATAGTCTAACACCCATGAAATCTACTATTCTGGCGCGAATCGTCCACATCACGCTGAGTCCCATCCTAGTATTCGGTTGGCTGGGTTTTCCTGCCTTAGGACTGGCTGGCGCTGCGGTAGCGAACATCGTTGCTCATAGTCTTGCTCTGGCCATGCTCCTTGTTATCCTTTTTAGAGGAACCTCTCGTATTCATCTGAAACTTCAGGACTTTCGTGTGGATTGGGGAATAATGGTGCGACTTCTCAAGCTGGGCGGGCCGGCCGCCGTTAATCAAACGGAGCGGGCGCTCTCGCAGTTAATCCTGGTAGGGTTGGTAGCGCCCTTTGGGGACTACACCTTGGCTGCTTACACCCTGACGCGGCGTGTGGAAATGTTCTCAAACATGGGTAGTCAGGGGTTTGGCCAGGCTTCTGGGATCATTGCGGGACAGAATCTGGGAGCACGGAAGCCGGAGCGGAGCCGACAGACGGTCCTTTGGGCAGTTGGCTATGTCCTTTTTATCCAAAGTATTTTGGGTGCCTTGCTGCTCACTTTCCCCGGTAACTTCCTCTCCATCTTCAATGAGGACCCGCAGTGGCTCTCTTTGGCCCAGAGCTGGCTACGAATCCTAGTATTTGGATTCCTCACCATGGGCGTCACTCAGGTATTCATGCAGTCCTTCCAAACCGCCGGTGATACCATCATGCCCATGGTAGTATCGTTGGCCACTATGTGGTTAGTTCAACAGCCGCTGGCCCTCCTGCTATCACGCTCCACACCCCTGGAAGAGTTCGGAGTAGCCTGGGCCGTCGTAATCTCCATGGCAGCCAGAGTTGTCATATACATCCCATACTTCTTTTGGGGACGCTGGCTTCACATACGAATCTTCTCTCAAGAGCAAGTCCATTGAATTCTTGGTATCCCCAAGTCTTCGATCTATCAGCATGGGAAATCACCCTTCATATCCCTAAGGCACCACCATCGCCACCGGCTTCAGGCGGGACATTGGGCGTAATATTGAAAATAGATGGAATACCCCACAGATGGCTCTAGCGGAAAACCCTTGCACAGGCTTTAAGGGCTATGTTATACTAGTGCCCAACTTCACGCAGAAAGGATGGCCCTTTTGCTCGGGGAGTTTGGCTTTGTAGGTTTACTTTTTTTTGTAGCTATCCTTTTCCCAATAGGCGCTATCGTCACCTCCTACCTGCTGAGCAAACTGCGTATGCGCCCCGACCGTCCTAACCCCATAAAAGGAACCACCTTTGAATGCGGGATAGAGACGGTGGGGCCTGCCTGGGTGCAGTTCAACTTCCGGTACTACTTTGTGGCCTTGCTTTTTGTCGTTTTCGATGTAGAAGTAATCTTCCTTTATCCCTGGGCGGTAGCTATCCGGCAGTTGAAGCTTTTTGGCTTTCTGGCCGTGCTGCTTTTCATCCTGGTTTTGGTTGTGGGCCTGGTCTACGACTGGAAAAAAGAGGGCCTGGAGTGGAAATGAGCCATCATCCATGACCGCCCCCTTGCCTCCTCAGCGGCTGGCCGGCTATATCCAGGCCCAGTTTCCGGATACGGCAGTGACAGTGGAAGGGGAAGCGGTGGTGATGGACAAAGAGGCCTGGCTGGAGGTGAGCCGCTTTCTAAAAGATAATCCCACCCTGGATATGAACTATCTGGCTTGCATCAGCAGTGTGGACTACCTGGATTACCTGGAAGTAGTCTATCACCTGCTTTCTATTAAGCACAATCACAGCGCTGTGCTCAAGGTTCGCTGTTATGACCGGGAAGACCCCCAAGTACCTTCGGTGACCTCGGTATGGCTGGGGGCCGACCTCCAGGAGCGAGAAGCCTATGACCTTATGGGGATCCACTTTGTCGGCCACCCCAATCTTAAGCGTCTCCTCACCTGGAACGGTTTTCACGGCCATCCTTTACGTAAAGACTACGTCCTTCGCCCCTCCAAAATAGAGTTGAGAGGAAGCGTGGTAGAGTATGGCGCTGAAGACTGAACCGTTAATCGTCAACTTCGGTCCTCAGCACCCCAGTACCCACGGCGTCTTCCGCATGCGCATGACCCTGGACGGAGAGCAGGTGGTGGACGTGGAGCCGGTCATGGGTTACCTCCACCGGGGGGTGGAAAAGCTGGCTGAGGAGCGAACCTACACTCAGAACATTCCCTTCACCGACCGTATGGACTACCTGGCCTCCATGACAGGAAACCTGGCTTACGTCCTGGCAGCAGAGAAACTGGGGGGCATCCCGGTGCCTGAGCGAGCCCAGTACATACGAGTCATCATGGCCGAATTCCAGCGCATCGCCAGCCACTGCATGGCTCTGGGCACCTTCATCAACGATTGCGGGGCCTGGCACAGCCCTCTCATGTACATGTTCCGGGAGCGGGAGAGGATAATTGACCTATTCGAGATGGCTAGCGGCCACCGCTTGACCTATAACTACATGCGCATTGGCGGTGTGCGACTAGACCTGCCTCCGGAGTTTCTGCCTCGAGCCAAAGCGTTGGTGGCGGAGCTGCCCAGCCGCATCAAAGATTACGAGCAACTCCTGGTGGAAAACGAAATCTTTCTGGTGCGCACCAAAGGAGTGGGGATCTTACCGCGGAACTTAGCCATTAACGCCTCTGCCTCCGGCCCTGTGCTCCGGGGAAGTGGGGTGAAGTGGGACATCCGTAAGGCCGACCCTTATTGCGTCTACGATCGTTTTGACTTCGATATCCCAGTTGGCATCCAAGGGGATTGCTACGATCGTTTCTGGGTGCGCCTGCAGGAGATGAAGCAGAGCGTCCGTATCTTGGAACAGGCCCTGGCTCAGATACCTGAAGGCACGGTGCGGGTTTCCCTCCCTCAATGGTATCGTCCCCCCAAAGGGGAGGCTTACGCCCACGTGGAATCGCCGCGAGGCGAGCTGGGTTTTTACCTGGTAAGCGACAATTCCATATCGCCCTATCGCTTCAAAGTGCGCCCCCCCTCTCTCATCAACCTCACTGCCTTGGCCCAGATGATGCGCGGCTACAAGGTGGCCGACTCTGTGGTTATCCTGGGAAGCATCGACATCGTGCTGGGGGAGGTAGATCGTTAGTGGGCCCCTGGGACTATGTCTACAACCCCTCTAACATTAGCCGCGTTATCATCAACGCCTTAGAAGGGATAATGGCTCCCTGGGTTGTCTACCTGGTAACCTTCCTCATGGGAGTCATCGCCATTTTCGCCTTTATGGTTCCCAGCCAGTTGGCCGTCATCTGGATTGAGCGGCGGGTCATCGGCCGTTTTCAGATCCGCTGGGGACCCAATCGGGTGGGGCCTTTCGGCCTTCTCCAGCCCATAGCCGATGCCATAAAGGTGCTGGCCAAAGAAGCGACAACGCCGGCCGCCGCCGATAAGTGGGTCTTCTGGCTGGCTCCCATAGCCACCTTCGTTCCCGCCATCATGGTCTATGCTGTATTCCCCTTTGCACCGGGCATGGTGTTGAGCGACCTTAACGTGGGGCTTCTTTACATCATAGCCCTGTCCTCTTTGAGCGCCATCGTAGTCTTCATGGCCGGTTGGTCCTCTAATAACAAGTTCTCCCTTCTGGGAGCCATGAGGGCGGTAGCCCAGATGGTAAGCTACGAAATTCCCATGGTTCTGTCTGTGGTAGGCGTTGTCCTCCTGGCCGGCTCTCTCCAAATGAGCCGTATCGTAGAGGCACAGATAGAAAGTGGGGCGTGGTTCCTCCTCCTGCAACCCTTGGGCTTTCTTCTCTTCTTCGTCTGTGCTGTCTCTGAGTTGAACCGCACCCCTATGGACATTATGGAGGCGGAGTCGGAAATCGTGGCCGGCTACCACACCGAGTACAGCGGCATGAAGTTCAGCCTCTTCTACGCCGCCGAGTATACCAACTCACTGGCAGTAGCCGCTGTCATCACCACCCTCTTCCTGGGCGGCTGGTCCAGCGTGCCCTGGCTGGACCGCATCGCCGAGGCCACCGGGCTGTGGTGGCTGAACCGGATCGTGCCGCCATGGGCCTGGTTCATCGGAAAGATATACTTCTTGTTCTTCGTCCTGGTGTGGCTCAGAGCCACCTTCCCTCGCCTGCGCATCGACCAGCTCATGGCTTTCGCCTGGAAGTTTCTCCTCCCGCTGGCCCTGGCAAACGTATTCATCACGGGCCTTGAGATCCTGGTATGGGAGAATACAGCGGCGCCGCCACCCTTAGCCATCCCCCTCCTAGTGGTGATCAACTTTTCCCTGACAGTGGTTTTGATCGTGGGCTGGGCGCGCCTCCTGGGAGCCAAATGGATAGCCGCTCCATCTCCGCTAGTGGAGGCACCTGATGCCTGACGGCCTGACCATCGCCTTCTGGGTTATGGCAGCGATAACGGTGATAGCGGCCGTAGGGGTTGTCTCTGTGCGCAACTTGTTCCACGCTGCCCTTTTTCTCGTGCTCTCCTTCGCCGGGGTTGCCGGTCTCTTCGTTACCCTGGAGGCGGATTTTCTGGCTGCAGTGCAGGTACTGATCTATGCCGGAGCCATCGCCATCCTGACCATATTTGCCATTATGCTCACCCGCGAGGCGTCCCAGGGGAACCCCGCTAACCGTATCGCCGGGCCGGTGCTGCTGCTGGCAGTTCTTTTCGCCGTGGGGATAGCCTTCATTCTTCTCAGTGCTCAGTGGCCCTTAAGCAAAGAGCTGCCCTTGCCAGAGACGACCACCGCTATCGCTGACGCCCTCATCAATCGGTACGTCCTGGCCTTTGAGGTAGCCGGAGTGCTGCTTCTGGTGGCCATGATGGGGGCCTTTGTGATGGGCAAGGAGTAAGGGCCTTGAGCGTACAATTGGAGCACTATCTAGTCTTAGGGGCCATTCTCTTCGCCATCGGGTTTTACGGCGCCCTTTCGCGGCGCAATGCCGTTGCTATCCTTATGTCAATTGAGATCATGTTCAACGCAGTCAACGTCACCTTCGTCGCCCTTTCCCGCTATGTCACTCCCACCCTCCTCACCGGTCAGGTTTTCGCCATCTTCGTTATCACGGTGGCGGCAGGAGAGGCGGCATTGGGGTTGGCCATCATCATCGGCATCTATCGCAGCCGGGCCACCGTTCACGTGGATGAGATGGATCTCCTAAAGGGGTAACGCCAAAAGATGTGGATTCTCTTCCGGCGCGTGCCCAATGTTATCATGGCCGATATGTGGAAGGAGCTTCTGGAGAGCGAGGGGGTGCCCATGCGCATCCTGGTGGCCCCGGATGAGGCAGGAATGGGAGACGCTGCCGCCCGCCTCATCTACATCCCAGAACAGAAGTCCCACGTAGCTGCCGAGGCGTTGAGGAAGATATAGTTATGGCCGCAGAGTGGCTCATATTCTTCCTACCCCTCACATCCTTCGCTCTCATCGTCTTCGTTCTCCGCCCCTACCCCCGATGGTGTGGCTACGTCACCGTGGCCGCCATCGGCGGCTCTCTAATTGTGTCTATTATTGCACTGATAAAAGTGATGGGGACGACGGAGAAGGCCTTAAGCATCCCCCAGATTGCCTGGCTCACGGTAGGTAACTTCAGCCTGTCCGTGGGCCTCATGATAGATAGCCTCACCGCGGTAATGCTCATTGTGGTCACTGGTGTAAGCCTGATGGTTCAGTTTTACTCCCTGGAGTTTATGCACGGGGACAGAGGCTACTCCCGCTACTTCGCTTTCATGTCCCTCTTTACTACCTCGATGCTAGGTCTGGTTATGGCAGACAACCTGCTGGTTCTCTACGTCTTCTGGGAGATGGTGGGTCTCTGCTCTTACCTCCTCATCGGCTTCTGGTTTGAGCGGCCCTCGGCGGCAGCAGCGGCCAAGAAGGCCTTCATCGTTACCCGCCTGGGAGACTTCGGCTTTCTTTTGGCCATTCTATTAATCTTCGCTAACACAGGCACGCTATCCATTAGAGAGCTTTTCCTCTCTCAAAACGTGGAGCTGCTCAGTAAAGCGGGACTTTTGGGGCTGCCCCTTCTCACGTGGGTGCTTTTGGGGGTCTTCTCCGGGGCGGCGGGGAAATCGGCTCAGTTCCCCCTCCATGTATGGCTCCCCGACGCCATGGAAGGCCCCACCCCGGTGAGCGCCCTCATCCACGCCGCCACCATGGTGGCCGCCGGCGTATTCTTGGTAGCTCGTCTCTTTCCCCTCTTCGAGCACTCTCCCCAAGCCTTGACCATAGTGGCCGTCATCGGAGGGTTTACCGCTTTCTTCGCCGCCACCATGGGGCTGGTAATGTTCGACTACAAGCGGGTGCTGGCCTACTCCACGGTGAGCCAGTTGGGGTATATGATGCTGGGATTAGGGGTGGGGGGACTAAGCGCGGGCATCTTCCACCTCATGAACCACGCCTTCTTCAAGGCTCTGCTGTTCCTGGGGGCAGGGAGTGCCAGCCACGCCACAGGCACCTACGACATTCGCGGCATGGGAGGCCTTCGTCGCACCATGCCCATATCTTTCTTTACGTTCCTTATCGCCGCTCTGAGCATCTCCGGGATACCGCCCTTCTCCGGTTTCTGGAGCAAGGACGAGGTTCTCACCGATGCCCTTGACTCCGGCCAATACCTCCTTTTTGCCCTTGGCCTGGCAGCCGCTTTCATGACCGCTTTTTATATGTTCCGCCTCGCCTTTATCGTCTACGGCGGCAGCTACCGGGGCGCAGCGCCCGCCCACAGCAGTCATGGTGCCCATGGCGCGCCCCGCGAATCGCCGTGGGTCATGATCCTCCCCTTGGTACTTTTGGCGATACCATCCATAGTCTCCGGGCTAGTGAACCTGAACGGAGACTTTACCCGCTTTCTGGAGCCGGAGGCCCACTTTGCCGGTCTGAACTACACCATAGCCGGGGTCTCCATCTTGGTATCAGCGCTGGGAATCTTCTCGGCCTACGCCATATATGGCGCCCGATGGCTCTCCGCCGAGACAGTGACCCACGCCCTGTCCCCCCTCCACTCCTTGGTCTTCAATAAGTACTGGATGGACGAGTTGTACCAGAAGATATTAGACAGCATCCTCTTGGGCCTGTGTCGCATCACCGATGTTTTCGACCGCTACGTGGTGGACGGCGCCGTTAACAGAGTCGCTTGGGTGACGATGAAGACGGGACAGGAGTTACGCCAGGTGCAATCTGGACAGGCCCAAAGCTATGGGGTGGCCATTTTCTTTGGGGTGCTGGTGATGCTGGCGGTGTACTTAATCGTAGGAGTAAGATGATCCCAGGAGAGCGATTTTGACCCTGCCTGAGTTGCCTTATCTGACCATAATTATCTTTCTGCCTGTAGTCGGGGCTTTAGCCGTCGTCCTACAACAGACAACGGCGCCGGGTCGTGCCATCAAGCTCACCGCTGCCCTTTTCTCCTTTTTACCCCTGGTATTATCCTTCATCCTCTTTCTGGCCTTCGACTCCAGGACCACGGGACTCCAGTTCGTCGAGAAGTATCCCTGGATACCCAGATTGGGCGTGAACTATTTCCTGGCCGTGGATGGGCTGAGTCTGCCCCTAGTACTCCTCACTGCACTGCTGGGTTTCCTGGCCATCCTCGCCTCATGGAAGATATCCCTCCGCATCAAAGAGTACTTTGCCTGGCTCCTCCTTTTAGAGACAGGAGTGCTAGGAGTGTTCGCCTCTCTGGACTTCCTTCTCTTCTTCCTCTTCTGGGAGGTGGAGCTGGTACCCATGTATATGCTCATCTCCATCTGGGGCTCCGGCCGCAAGGTGTACTCGGCCACCAAGTTTGTTATCTATACCCTGACCGGTAGCGCCTTCATGCTGGTGGGCTTGCTTGCCCTCTACTTTAGCACCGGCACCTTCGACCTCGTGGAGATGAGCCAGCATCCCATTCCGGCCACGGTGCTTCCCGCCACGGCCATCTTTTTCCTCATCTTCTTCGCCTTCGCCGTCAAGCTGCCGGTTTTCCCCCTGCACACCTGGCTCCCCGATGCCCACACCGATGCCCCCACGGCGGTAAGCGTCATCCTGGCTGGGGTTCTTCTCAAGATGGGGGGCTACGCCATGATTCGCATTAACCTGGGCCTCTTCCCCGAGGTAATTTCCACCTACGCCCCCCTTCTGGCAACCCTCGGAGTAGTGAACGTGCTCTATGGGGCAGCGGTGACCTTGTTGCAGCAGGACCTAAAGCGAATGATCGCCTACAGCAGCATCAGCCACATGGGATATGTACTTCTGGGCATATCGGCCCTGAACCCGGTGGGCTTGACCGGGGCCGCCCTTCAGATGTTCACCCACGGCACCATTACTGGCCTCCTCTTTTTGCTGGTAGGCCTGGTCTATGACAAAGCCCACACCCGCCAGATACCAGAACTGGGCGGCCTTTCCCATCGCATGCCAGTCATCGGGATAGTTTTTGTGGTGGCCGGTCTGGCCTCTTTGGGGCTACCTACCATGAGTGGCTTCGTAGCCGAAATGTTGGTTTTCCTGGGCACTTTCCCGGTATGGAACGTCGCCACCGTGTTGGCCGCCTTCGGCATCGTACTGACCGCCGGCTACATGCTCTGGATGCTACAACGCTCTTTCTTCGGGCCACTGAACCCCCGCCACGCCAGTCTGGCAGACGCCGATGCCCTGGAGCGAATACCTTTGTTTTCCCTGGTGGGGGTCATCGTCATCATCGGCGTTTATCCGGCAGTGATGACCAACGTCATCGCCACCGCTATCCCCCAGCTTTTGAATCGCCTCGGAGGATAGCTGGTGACTTTTGAAGACGCCTATCGCCTCTCGCCGGAACTGATCCTGGGCTTTTTTGCCATTCTGATCGTGCTTCTGGACCTGGGGGTGCGGCGCAAGGGGTGGCTGGCGGCCTTGACACTGGTGGGGCTGGGAGCATCGGCGGCGTGGACGGCGGTTTTGACCGCCGGGGGGTGGCAGGGCACCGCCCTGGGCGACACATTGGCCGTGGACAACTTCAGCCTCTTTTTCAAGTTTCTCTTCCTGGGGGCAGCCGCTCTGGTAGTGCTCGCTTCCACAGGCTACAGCATCCGATTTGCCCGCTTCCAGGGGGAGTATTATGCCCTGGTGCTGACCTCGGCGGCCGGAATGATGCTCATGGCCTCGGGACGGGAGCTTATCACACTGTACATATCTCTGGAGCTCACCAGCCTTTCCCTCTATGCCCTGGCCGGCTTCCTCAAGGACCCCCGATCTAACGAGGCGAGCTTGAAGTATCTCCTCCTGGGAGCCATCAGCTCGGCGGTGCTTCTGTATGGCATGGCCCTTCTCCTCGGCCTCACAGGAGAGACCCACTTAGACGCCATCGCCAACGCCCTGGGGCGGATGCCCGGGGCCAACTACCCCGTTCTTTTCCTGGGCATCATCTTTATCGTGACCGGATTCGGTTTCAAGATAGCGGCCGTGCCCTTCCAAATGTGGGTCCCCGACGTTTACGAAGGGTCACCCACCCCGGTAACGGCCTACCTTTCCGTGGCCAGCAAGGCGGCGGGCTTTGCCATCACACTGCGTGTTTTCACTTTGGCCCTGGGAGGGCCTCGGGAGGCCGCCGACTGGTCCCTCATCTTTGCCATCTTGGCGGTGGCCTCCATGACCTTAGGCAACATCCTGGCCATCCCCCAGGCAAACATCAAGCGTATGCTGGGCTATTCCAGCATTGCCCAGGCAGGCTACCTTATGGTAGGGTTAGCCACCCTATCGGATCTAGGGCGAAGCGGAATCATCTTCTTTCTGGCCAGCTATGCCTTCACTAATCTGGGGGCCTTCATTGCTGTGATCGCCATCTCCCATCGCATCGATAGCGACCTCATTTCCGACTATGCGGGCATGGCCCATCGCTCGCCCCTTTTAGCAGGGGCCCTCACCTTTTGCCTCATCTCCTTGGTAGGTATACCCCCCACCGCGGGCTTCATCGCCAAGGTCTACCTCTTCAATGCCGCTGTGCAGCAGGGCCTCGCCTGGCTGGTTATCATCGCTGTGGTCAACAGCGTTATCTCCGCCTACTACTATCTGGGAGTGGTGAAGGCCATGTTTATGGGCACACCCCTCTCCCTGGAGCGAGTCACTGCCGTCCGCCCCGCCTTGGCTGCCCTAGCCGTGGCTACCGTGGGCGTGCTGGTGGTGGGAATTCTCCCCGAGCCCCTCATCTCCATTGCCCAGGCGGTGGGGCGCAGCCTGATACCCTAGAGGAGTCTTTCTTCCTCGTGTAGAAACCTCAAGTCATCACTTATCCCTAAAAAGTCTTGACAAAGCCTGCTAACTAGTTTATGTTAGCTACATCTTGTCTTCGGGCCGTTAAGAAACAGCAAAGGAGGCACTAAATGACAGAAGAACAGAACTACTGGACGGGGATATTTCGTAAGCATCTTTCCCGCCGCCGGGCGCTGGGGTTGGCGGCCGGCACCTGCCCCCACTAAAGCGCCGGGCGCTGCCGCCACCCCTACCAAGCCCGCCGCCTCCCCCGCCCCCGCCGCCAAAGAGTTGGCAACCCTCAACTATGCCATCCCCAGCGGCATCCTAAACCTGGATACCCACCTGGATTCTAGTCTGGCCACCGCCATCATCTTCCCCCACATCTACAATGGCCTCACGTGGCGCCAGACCAACGTGGACCCTAACGTCTCCCCCCAGTTGGCCGAGAGCTTCCGGGCGGTTAACGACACTACTTGGGAATTCAAGCTGCGCAAAGGGGTCAAGTTCCACAACGGCGAGGAGTTCAACGCCGAGGTGGTAAAATTCAACATCGAACGGCAGCAAGACGTGAATTTCAAGCCCCGCTACATCAGCGACTATGCGGATATCAAGGTTGAAGTCGTTGACCCTTACACGGCGCGCATGGTGACCAAAGCACCGGACCCTATCCTGCCCAACAAGCTCGTCCAGTCCCGCATCGTGCCCATGAAGTATATCAAAGACAATGGCAACGCCATCATGCTTCAAAAGCCCATGGGAACCGGACCCTTCAAACTGACGGAGTATGTCGTAGACGACCATCTAACCATCGAGCGCTTTGACGACTACTGGGGGGGCAAGACCAACGTAAAGAAGGTGACCTTTTCTCTCATACCCATCGCCTCTAATCGGGTAGCAGCCTTGAAGTCAGGCGCCGCCGACATCGCCTTCGGCATCAGCCCAGATGACGCTAAGTCATTGGAAGGAATGCCCGACATGGGGGTGAGCGCCGGTCTGGGAACCAGCGGCGTCTGGATCGCAGTTAACCTCTTTGACAAGAGCAGCCCCGTCCAAGACAAGCGGGTGAGGCAGGCCATCAGCTACGCCGTAAACCAGAAGGAGATGCTGGACACACTCCTGGGCGGTTACGCTACTATGGCACCTAGCGCCCTCCAACCAGCCTATTTCGGCAGCGACCCCGCTCTACAGCCCTACCCCTTCGACCCCAAAAAGGCCAAGGAGCTTCTCACCGCAGCGGGCTTCCCCGACGGTTTCGAGATCATCTTCGATTTCGTCACCGGAGGCGGCTGGGTACCCCGAGAGAAGGAGTTCCAAGAGGCAGTGGTCGGCTACCTGGCCCAGGTAGGGATAAAGTGCAAGGTTGTCTCCCATTTGTCTTCGGAAGACTTCGCCAACAAGGAGTTCGCCGCCAAAACCGGGCCCCGCGGCCTGTGGTACTTCTCCCGGGGTTCCATTGTTTGGGACGGCGACGTCACCATATACCAGAACCTCTACTCCACCAGCACTCGGAACTGGTTCTACTACTCCAATAAGGAGGTAGATGACCTCCTCCTCAAAGGGCATACCATCCTCGACCAGGAGGAGAGAAAGAAAGCCTACGGCAAGGCCCTGAGCATCATCAAGGACGACGCCATCTGGTTCGCCGGCTTCCAGATGAAGGACATCTATGGCTACAACAAGAAGAAGCTAAACTTCAAAGCGGAATGGGGCACCCGCCTTAAGTATTGATACCTTTACTATCCCCCTGGAAAAGAAGGCAGAGGGAGTTACAACGGAGGATCTGGAATGAGTGAGCTGACAGCAGAGCAAAAGCATTACCTGGAAAAGGCCTATCGCCTGGTTGACTAAAACCGGCTAGTGGACCTCCTGGTGAACATGATCAACATCCCTAGCCGCACGGGAGAGGAGGAAGACCTGGCCCGGTTCATGGTGGACTATATGGCTGGACTGGAACTGGAGGCCTTTTACCAGCACATGTCAGAGCGGCGAGGGAATGCCATTGGTCGGCTGCGCGGCTCCGGTAGTGGTCCCACATTGATGTTCAATGGCCACCTGGATACCTCCTGGACGGGGGTAGAGGTGGAGGACTATCCCATGACCGGCCCCCTGCCTCCCGCCCGCGTGTAGAAACCTCAAGTCGTCACTTATCCCTAAACAGTCTTGTTTTCAGTCGTAGATAACATTATCCCTAAAAAGTCTTGACAAAGCCTGCTAACTAGTTTATGTTAGCTACATCTTGTCTTCGGGCCGTTAAGAAACAGCAAAGGAGACATTAAATGACAGAAGAAGGCACCTGCCCCCACTAAAGCGCCGGGCGCTGCCGCCACCCCTACCAAGCCCGCCGCCTCCCCCGCCCCCGCCGCCAAAGAGTTGGCAACCCTCAACTATGCCATCCCCAGCGGCATCCTAAACCTGGATACCCACCTGGACTCCCAGCTTGCCACCGCCATCATCTTCCCCCACATCTACGATGGCCTCACCTGGCGCAAGACCAACATAGACCCCGCCGTCTCCCCCCAGTTAGCCGAGAGCTTCCGGGCGGTTAACGACACTACTTGGGAATTCAAGCTACGCAAAGGGGTCAAGTTCCACAACGGCGAGGAGTTCAACGCCGAGGTGGTGAAGTTCAACATCGAACGGCAGCAGGATGTGAATTTCAAGCCCCGTTATATCACCGACTATGCGGATATCAAGGTTGAAATCGTCGACCCCTACACGGCGCGCATGGTGACCAAAGCACCCGACCCCATCCTGCCCAACAAGCTCATCCAGTCCCGCATCGTGCCCATGAAGTATATCAAAGACAATGGCAACGCCATCATGCTCACCAAGCCGGTGGGGGCCGGGCCCTTTAAGTTTATAGAGCATGTGGTGGACGAACGCTTAGTAGTCGAGCGCTTTGACGACTACTGGGGAGGCAAGGCCAAGGTGAAGAAGATGACCTTCTCCCTTATCCCCCAGTCCAACTCTCGAGTGGCGGCACTCAAGACGGGCGCGGCGGACATCGCCTTCGGCATCAGCCCGGATGAGGCCAAGTCCCTGGAAGGCATGCCGGACATGGGGGTCTCCGCCAACGTGGGCACCAGCGGCGTCTGGATCGCCATCAGCCTCTTTGACAAGAGCAGCCCCGTCCAGGATAAGCGGGTCAGACAGGCCATCAGCTACGCCGTAAACACCAAGGAGATGATAGATAAACTCCTGGGAGGCTACGCTAACCTGGCACCCAGCGCCCTTCAACCGGCTTACTTCGGTAACGACGCTACCCTGCAGCCTTACCCTTACGATCCCAAGAAGGCCAGGGAGCTTCTCGCTGCGGCTGGCTATCCCGACGGCTTCGAGATCATCTTTGACTTCGTAACCGGAGGCGGGTACGTGCCCCGAGAAAAGGAGTTTTCCGAGGCGGTGGCCGGCTACCTGGCCCAGGTGGGCATAAAGACCAAGATGGTGCCCCACCTGGTAACAGAGGACTTCGCCAACAAGGAGTTCGCCGCCAAGACTGGACCCCGTGGACTGTGGTACTTCTCCCGCGGCTCCATTATCTGGGACGCCGACGTGACCACCTACCAGAACCTCTACTCCACCAGCCCCCGGAACTGGTTCTACTACTCCAACAAGGAGGTGGATGATCTCCTGGACAAAGGGCGCAGCACATTGAACCAGGAGGAGAGGAAGAAGACCTATGCCAAGGCTCTGGGCATCATTAAGGATGACGCTCCCTGGTTCTCCGGCTTCCAGACCAAGGACATCTTCGGCTACAACAAGAAGAAGGTCGACTTCAAAGCGGAGTGGGGCAAGTGGGTTCCCACCGGGTACTTGGTATCGGCGGTGTAAAGCTGACAACGAAACGATCGTTATTGCGGAAGGTTTTAGATATAGCCCGAGACTCTCGGACGCCAGGAACAGGCATTTAGAGTCATAAATAACGGGAGAAGGAAGGCTTAATGTCAGAGCTAAGTGATCTAGAAAACAAAGTCTGTAAGAAGATCGAAGAGCTAAAGCCTGAGCTAATCAAGCTTACCCTGGACCTGTCGAATATAGACGCAACACAGCCCAATGAAAAAGAGGCCGGCGACTACGTTTTTGCCTGGTGTAAGGAGAATGGCTTTGAACCTAAGAAAATAGGCGCCCCCGACCGGTTTAACGTGCTTGGCAAGTGGCAGGGAACCGGCAAGGGGTCTAGCTTGCTGTTCTGTAGCCATCTGGACGCTGGAAAAGGACAGGCATGGCGAGAAGGAGATGTCCTTCATGGTCACGGCGTAGCCAACTGCAAGGGGCCTATGGCCTGCTGGATGGTTTCGACCAAGGCCATTAAAGACCTGGGAATCAAGCTCCCTGGGGATGTCCTCCTTTCGGCGGTTATTGGGGAAACCGGTGGCTCTCCCGTTGACGAGTTCGAATCGCCTAAGTACGATTCTCAGGAATTGGGGGCGAGGTATGTAGCTAGCCACGGTGGGATAGCCGATTACGCCCTCGTCGCCGAGGCTTCCCACTTCGCCATCGTCCCCATGATGACCGGTCTCGCTCTCTTTAAGATCACGGTATATGGCGGCCCTCGCTGCACCGCGTGGAGCCTGGTACGGCCCGAACCATCCATGGAGAAAAGTGTTAATGCCATTGTCCGCATGAATAAGTTCATTGAGCGATTTGAGCAGTATGCTTCCGAGTATATGAAAAAGAACACTTACTCCTTTGACGGTGGCACGGTGATCCCCAATGCCCTCATCGGGGCGATACGGGCGGGACATCCCACCAGACCCTTTATGACCCAAGAAGAATGCAGCATTTACTGCGACTTCCGGGTACCTCCGGGCAAAAACCCCCTGGATATGAAACGAGACCTGGAAGATATCTTGGAGGAGTTGGGGATAGAGGGCAAGGTGGAGATATACAAAAATCTCCCCGGTTACGAGGCGTGGAAAGTTAAGGGTTTCGATACCCTCAAGGGCTCTATTGTGGAAGCCCACACCAAGATGTTCAACAAGCCTCCTGAGAACGTCAAATCATGGTTTGTCAGCATGTGGCGCGATCTCAATCCCTACAACGAAATCGGCATACCGTCCATATCCTATGGGTTTCCCACCGGATATACCTATGCCGGCGCTCCCTACATAGAGGATACCCATTGGGTTAAAATCCCCGATATGATAACAGCGGCCAAGATATACGCCCTAGTAACCCTCAATCTCTGCAACCAGCCGGCTAGACGAGACTAAGAAACAGGCTGATTTCTGATCACCTAGTTTGGTATCGGTGATGAAAGCCAACACCGAGAGAACTAGACATTTGCCACCTGTTGTTCGCGTAGCAAAGAGCTCTGAGATGGGGACTAGATTGACTGAGCTGACGGCAGAGCAAAAGCATTACCTGGAAAAGGCCTATCGCCTGGTTGACCAAAACCGGCTAGTGGACCTCCTGGTGAACATGATCAACATCCCTAGCCGCACGGGAGAAGAGGAAGACCTGGCCCGGTTCATGGTGGACTATATAGCTGGACTGGGACTGGAGGCCTTTTACCAGCACATGTCAGAGCGGCGAGGGAATGCCATTGGTCGATTGCGAGGCTCCGGTAGCGGTCCTACCCTAATGTTCAATGGCCACCTGGACACCTCCTGGACGGGGGTAGAGGTGGAGGACTATCCCATGACCGGCCCCCTGCCCCCCGCCCTCCGTCCCCACGCTGTGGTGGAAGACGGCTGGGTCAAAGGCTTAGGGGCTCGGAATATGAAAGGCCCTGACGCCTGCACTGTCATGGCGGTGGACGCCGTAAAGCGGGCGGGGGCACCTCTTAAGGGAGATGTTCTTCTAACCTTGGTCTCCGGTGAGATCCAGAAGGTTCAGATCCAGGCGGCCCTCCACTCCTATTCCGGTCGCCACTTTATGGGGGAGGGCATCGGCTGTGATTTCATGCTCAAACATGGCGTCCAGGCCGACTTCGCCATCAACGTGGAGCCGGGGCATCCGGTAAGCTACGAGTGCACCGGCCTCTGTTGGTTCAAGGTTCAGGCCAAGGGACGCATGACCTATGCCGGAGTGGCCGGAACCGAGCCCACGGCCAAAAATGCCATCGTTGAAATGTCCAAGCTAGCCATCGACCTGGATCAGTGGGGACGGGAGTACACCCAGCGCCACGCCCGAGACCAGCTCGCCCCCACCGTGACCATTGGCGCTATTGAGGCCGGCTGGCCCTTCAAGCCCGGGATGATGCCTGGCATCTGTAACCTTTATGTGGATGTGCGCACTCTTCCCGAGCAGCGGCCCCTGGAGGTGGAGCGGGAGTTCGCCCAGGCTCTGGAGGGAATAATGGCCAAGCACCCGGGCCTGGAAGTGGAATACGAGCTGTACCTCTCCGACCCTGCCTCCCGTACCGACCCCGACAACTGGATCGTTCAGTCACTCATCCGAGGCTATGAGCACGTCAGCGGTCAGAAGCACGTCTATCGCACCCGCAGCGCCGGCGCCAACGACTGCAACGTCCTGCGCCGCTGGGGCATCCCCACCGCACAACTGGGGCCCGGCGCCCCCAGCGTGGCTGAGGGCGGCCCACCGTACCACGTGGGGGAATGGTCCCACATCCAGCGCATGGTGAACGTCACCAAAATGTACATCCATGCCATCATCGACACCTGCATGAGAGCCAGGGCCGAGGTGGGGCTGGGCTAAGAAAGCGGACTATTCCCAGTAACTAAAGTCGCTGCCCATGAGAAAGAAACAGGAGCTCCCGCCCGGAAGTGCTCAACATCAACGAAGGCCGAGGCCACCATCGTTATCGCCGTCCAAACTCTCTCTCTAGCTGCGACTGGCTGAGGTAGATCATGGTAGGACGGCCGTGGGGGCAAGTTCGAGGCTGGTCCGTGGCTTCCAAATCCTGAACAAGAGCTCGCATTTCAGATAGGGTAAGGGTATCCCCCGCCCTCACCGCGGTGTGGCAGGCCAGAGAGATGGCTACTTTCTGAGCCCAATCGCCCGGCTCTTTTTCATCCGCCAGCTCATCCAGGAATCTTTGCAAAACCTGAGCCGTATCTCCTTTAACAGAAAGAAGGGCGGGCACAGAGCGCACCAGATAGTTGCGTCCCCCAAAATGATCCACTTCGAAGCCGTACTGAAAAAGAAGCTCGCCGTGGACTTGAAGAAGCTCCTCCTGGCGAGAGGTGACCTCCACTGTTAGAGGCTCCAGGAGTCCCTGCCTCTCCACCCCCCGCCCGGCAAGCTGAGTCCTGAGCTTATGATAGAGAACGCGCTCATGAGCCGTGTGTTGGTCGATAAGATACATCCCTTGAGGCCCCTCGGCAATGATGTAGGTGTTGGCCACCTGTCCTAGCACCCGCAGGACGGGGAGAGAAGAGGACGGAGGAGAGATGACCGGAGATACCAAAACACCCTCCCCGGAACCCAGAGCTAGTGGCAGACCTTCTCCCGAAGGCACGGGGGCGGCGACCCGTGTCATCTGAGGCACCGGCGCCAGTATGGCTAAGGTACGCCGCGCCGCGCCGTTGACGGCACCGAAAACCTCCCGTTCGTGGACGAATCGCACCTCGGCCTTAGTGGGGTGAACATTCACATCTACCTCCCGATGAGGCAGCCCTATGAGAAGAATAGCTATAGGATGCTTGCCAGAGAGGAGAAAACCTTGGTAAGCTTCCTCCAGGGCATAGCTCAGCATACGGCTCTGAACCCATCTCCCATTGACGAAGAAACTCATGTAGCTGCGGCCGCCCCGGCTCAGTGCGGGGGGACTCACCAGGCCCGAAACGACCACCCCAGATGGAAGACGGGAGTCCTCCTGCCTCGGGTCTTTCTCTATGGCCAGCAAACTCTGAGCTACCTCCCACTGATATGCCGCCGCCACCGCCTCCCGCAAATCGCCACTGCCCGAAGATTGAATAAGGGTACGGCCGTCCACTTTGAGGGTAAAACGCACTTGAGGATAGGCGAAAACAAATTGAGTCACCAGGTGGGCGATGTGGCCATTCTCCGTAGTGGGAGAGCGGAGGAACTTGAGACGGGCCGGTACATGGTGGAAAAGGTCGCTTACGGCCACCGAGGTACCGGAGGAACAGGCCCTTCGTTCCCTGGCGACCTTACCGCCCGAGGCGGGGGCAAGACGGAGGTATGTCCCGGTGGCGGCGTCTTGGGTACGGGTGACCATGGTCACCTGAGCCACGGCGGCGATGCTGGGCAAGGCCTCCCCACGAAACCCCAGGGTGCCGATAGCCTCCAAATCAAAGGTGTCTGCGATTTTGCTGGTGGCGTGGCGCTGGAAAGCCAGCTCGACCTCGTCCTCAGGGATGCCACAGCCGTCGTCGGCTACCCGGATGAGCCGACGGCCACCCTCCACCACCTCCACCGAGACCTGGGTTGCTCCCGCATCCAGAGCGTTCTCTACCAGCTCCTTCACCACGGAAGCGGGCCGCTCCACTACCTCGCCAGCGGCGATCTGCGATGCCACCTCTTGGGGAAGGACGCGGATAGGCGGCCTCAAACTCCGCCCCCTGCCATTTTCAAAGCCCCTTTCTTTCCCGAAAAAAGTGCGGGAGGGAAACCCTCTTTACAACTCAGCATGGACTATTTTTACCCCCCACCGCAGGCCTGTCAAGGCCCTGCCCATAGTTGAGCGATGTCAATACAGCCCCTGTAGGGCAGGTTTCCCAACCTGCCAGGCCGTGTAGATCGGGTTTCCCAACCCGACCTACGAATTGAATCCTGATTTCGGGATGCCCTAGAACCCTTGCCGCCCCTCGCATTCTTTGCTAAACTTTAAGGTTGACCAAACTTCAAAGTGAGGTGTTCTAATATTATCATGCCTCAAGACGCCATCGTCGTCCGCGGCGCCCGAGAGCACAATTTAAAAAACATCGACGTCACCATTCCCCGAGACAGGCTGGTGGTCATCACCGGCCTCTCCGGCTCGGGGAAAAGCTCCTTGGCCTTCGACACCATTTACGCGGAAGGACAACGACGTTATGTAGAGTCCCTATCTGCTTACGCCCGTCAATTCCTGGGGCGTATGGAAAAGCCGGATGTGGATCAGATCGACGGTCTGAGCCCGGCCATCTCTATTGACCAAAGAGGGGCGGGACACAATCCCCGCTCCACTGTGGGTACCATAACCGAGATCTACGATTACCTCCGTCTCCTCTTCGCTCGAGTGGGCCACCCCCATTGCCCCCGCTGCGGGAGAGAAATCGCCCGTCAAACGGTGCAGCAAATCGTGGATTCCATCCTGGAGCTCCCCCCCGAAAGCCGCATTATGATCCTGGCCCCCCTTATCCGAGACCGCAAGGGAGAACACCAGGGGGTTCTGGAAGACATACGCAAGGCAGGCTACGTGCGCGTGCGAGTAGACGGCCGTATCTACGACGTGTCCGAGGAGCTGAAGCTAGACAAGAACCGCCGCCATAGCATTGAGGTAATAGTGGATCGGCTGGCCATAAGCACGCTGGCGGGAGAAGAGGCTGATAGCCAGCGCCGCCAGGTGACGGACTCCGTGGAAACCGCCCTCAAGCTGGGACTGGGAGTGGTACAGGCATCGGTTGTGGACGGCGAGGAGCTTCTCTTTTCGGAGCACTTCGCCTGCGACCGCTGCGGCATCAGCGTCGGAGAGATCGCCCCCCGCACCTTCAGCTTCAACACCCCCCACGGTGCGTGCCCCACCTGCACCGGCTTGGGTACCCAGCTAGAGATAGACCCCAACCTGGCCATTCCCAACAAGGAGCTAACCCTGGCCGAGGGAGCCGTTCGCCCCTGGGTCAGGGATGCCACGTCCAGCCCCTGGTACTTCAGCCTCCTCTCCTCCGTCGCCAAAACCCACGGCTTTTCCGTGGACACGCCGGTAAGGAATCTGACCCCCGACCAGTTGAAGGTCATTCTCTACGGTACCAAAGGGGATGTGGTCACCATGCGGGGAGACACCCGTCACGGCCACTATTCCTGGGATACTACCTTTGAGGGCGTTATCCCCAATCTAATGCGGCGCTATCGGGAAACCAGCTCCGACTATGTGCGCATGGAGATCGAGCGCTACATGGTATCCAACCCCTGCCCGGCATGTCACGGCAAGCGCCTCAAACCGGAGTCTTTGGCGGTGACGGTGGCGGACAAGAACATCATAGATGTGACCGCTCTCTCCGTGGCCGAGGCTCTGGAGTGGGTGAAAATGCTGTCTGGCGAGGGAGACGGCCAGCAGCCCTCTCCCCTGACTCAAAGGGAGTCTATCATCGCCCGACAAATCATCAAGGAGCTGGCGTCCCGCCTGGGTTTCCTGGTGGACATCGGCCTGGACTACCTCACCCTGGACCGAGGGGCGGCCACCCTCGCCGGTGGCGAGGCGCAGCGCATCCGCCTCGCCACCCAGATCGGCAGCGGTCTCATGGGGGTTCTCTATATCTGCGACGAACCCTCAGTAGGGCTCCACGCCGCGGACAACTTCCGCCTCATTCAGACCCTGAAAAAGCTTCGGGACCTGGGGAACACCATCCTCGTAGTAGAGCACGATGAGGCCATGATGCTAGCCGCCGACCACATCATCGATATGGGGCCTGGGGCGGGGGAGCAGGGGGGACGCATCGTGGCCACGGGCACCATGGATGACATTATGGCCTGCCCGGATTCCCTAACAGGCCACTACCTGGCGGGAAGAAAGGTCATCCCCATGCCCCAGCACCGTCGCCCCCCCATGGGGAAGGAGCTGACCGTAGTCGGCGCCCGGCAGAACAACCTGAAGAACATCACCGTGTCCATCCCCTTGGGGATTTTCGTATGCATCACCGGCGTATCCGGCAGCGGCAAGAGCACCCTCATCGACGAGATCCTGTACAAGAAGCTGGCTCAAATGCTATACCAAGCGCGAGACCGCCCCGGCGACTGCGACGACATCCTGGGGGCAGAAAACATCGACAAGGTGGTGAACATAGATCAGTCCCCCATTGGGCGCACCCCCCGCAGCAATCCGGCCACCTACACGGGCACCTTCACCCCCATACGGGAGCTTTTCAGCGCCCTCCCTGAGGCCCGAGTGCGGGGCTATCTGCCGGGGCGCTTCTCCTTCAACGTCAAAGGGGGCAGATGCGAGGCCTGCCATGGCGAGGGCTACGTCCACATCGAGATGCACTTCCTTCCCGATGTCACCGTTCCCTGCGAGGTATGCAAAGGAAAACGCTACAATCGGGAGGCCCTGGAGATCCGCTTCAAGGATAAGAACATCGCCGACGTGCTGGATATGACGGTGGCCGATGCCCTGGACTTCTTTGAGCACTTCCCCGCCATCCGTCAGAAGCTCCAGACCCTCTACGATGTGGGTCTGGGCTACATCCGTCTCGGGCAACCGGCCACCACCCTCTCCGGTGGCGAGGCGCAGCGGGTGAAACTGTCCACGGAGCTATCACGGCGCGCCACCGGGCGCACCCTGTACATTCTGGACGAGCCCACCACCGGTCTTGCCTTCGAGGATGTGGCCGCCCTGCTCCGGGTTCTTCAGCGCCTGGTGGATGCCGGCAACACCGTCGTCCTCATCGAGCATCACCTGGACCTCATCAAGGCCGCCGACTACATCATCGACCTGGGGCCGGGGGCCGGGGACAAAGGGGGCTACGTTATCGCCACCGGCACCCCAGAGGAGCTAGCCCAGGTGGAGCACTCCCTCACCGGCCAGTGGCTACGGCGGGTGCTGGCAAGACCGATGCCGGTGGCCTCCGGCGAGCCAGCATGACGACGGGGATAGCGGGGTGGCTAAACCACACCTGTATCAACCCGGACTACCCCTCTCCCCTCCTCCCAGAAAGGGAAACAAGGTAAGTTACAACTGCAAGGTAAAGTATGACGGCAGTAGGTACCAGAACCCCCAGACCCTGTGGCATCACCAGGGACACCAAAGCGGCGCCCCCCGGAAAAAGGGCAAAGAAGACGGCGATCACCGTTAACCCCTTGAATAGATTCGCTCCCAAAAGGCCATAAGAACCCTGGACGTGATGGACACCGGAGCCAGTGGGGTTCCCATTTCCTAATGACAAGCTTACCACAGGAAGACCAGCCGAAAACCAGTAGAGCATGCCCACCACAAACAGGCCCCCCACTACATTTCCCAGGACAACAGGTGTCAGGTTGTTCAACAGAAACGCCCGCCACGAAATGTCGGCGCCGGCGAAGATGGCGGCGGGAAAGAGAAACATATTGACTACACTGTGCTCCAGACTCAAGGTAAAGAAGGTGAAGGTAGGAAACCATATAAGAAGGAATCGTGCCGTATAGTCCTTAACCCGATAGGCCTGCCATACCGCCAGGTCTACCAACCATATGCAAAGAAAGCCCCTCCAGAAAGCCTCAGTGGGAGAAAGGCTCGCTTTGAGGGTCACCATCTTTGTCAGCAAATCCACCCATGGCTGACCCCACATAGCCCCCGTAAGTACGTGGGCACCGTCGATTATAACTACCGCCAGCAGGAAGGCGCCCAGGAAATTTCCCACGTAGCTGACGGCCCAGTTATAAAGGACGTGTTTCCAGTGGATGCAGCCTGTCATGGCCCCCAGAGGCGTTACCAGATAGTTCCCCGTGGACAACTCTGAGACGGCCACCACCACAGCGATGAGGCCCACAGGGAATACGGCCCCCATGAGCAACTTCTGGACGCTGGGCGATTGAATAGTAGCCCCCACCGCCAAGGACAACGTGGTGGCGAGAGCCAGATAGGCTGCGGCTACCACTCCCAAAGCAATGCCTTGACCGACGTTAAGCTGGCACTTGGCTTCGGCGGCGGAACTGGCGTCGCCAATGGTTTCTACCAGGGGCGCATAATTGTGGAATCTTCGCCCCATATTCTTTTCCCTTATCATGGGGACAAGAGATGGCGGCGCTGCGCCTGGATTAGACCTTTGACCAAGGAGCGAACCATCCCCGCAAAAGTGATCAGCCACACCGTCAGGGCCACATACACGAAATAGCGCGGAACAACGTCCAAGAATTCCAGCTCCATTGCTCGGGCCATTTGGAATGTGGCAGCAGTATACATCCCCAGAGGAAAGACTGCCCCCCAGTACAAGGGGTCATAAGCCAGAGGAAAGCGTTTGTAAAGATGCCTCCAGATGGCTAAAATGCCCAGCATTGGGATCCACCACGTGCCAGTTGCCCAGTAGAAAACAGTGAAGCCTTTGAGAAAAGGGAGCAGCGATCGCAGAAATGGGGCATCCGGGGTGTTCACTATTAACGCAGCTCCAGCGAGGGTGGAGATAGCCATAGCACCCATATTGATCCAATAAGGCGGTGCAAGGTCGCCGGGGAAAAACTTGAAAAAGGTATAGCGATAGAAGATGAGTGAAATCATCCAGATATAGAGCATGCCCCCCCACAGCCACATGGACAGAGCCAAAAAGTTTGCCTCGAGTCGGTAAGGTTGTTGCCAGTGAGCGGCCAAAAGTGCACTAAGGACTGCTATCGACTGTGTGGCCACGACGGCAAGCAGCCACCCCCCCGTTATCCCTTCGGCAAGGGAAGGCTTGTTCTCCTTGATGACAAAGCTGGTGAAAATGATGTAAGTCAAGGATACCCAAAGAAAGATTCCCAGAACCCACAAGAGGGTTGCCATCAGGTAATTTCCGAAAATTATTATGAACTGGCTTCCGAGAACGCACGTGCCGGCCACTTCCGTGAAGAAACCTGGGCCACGCTGATGGTCAGTCATGTCGCCGATGAATTCCCTCGTGTACCAGGCAAAACGTAGAATGGTCAACAGCCACAATGTCGGGTAGGCTAAAATATTCAACCAGAACAAAACAACATCAATAATCCCTATCCCTAACAAATTGGCTGAGATGGAAACAATCCCACTCGCCATAACCAGTGCAAAATAGGACGGGGATAGGTCTCTGACCTCAGCCCTCAAGACCGCAGGGAGGTAACTCACGGTTCTAAAAGGTAAGGTCCCCAGGGTGTGAAGTAGGTGCAAATTCATACCGAGTTCCTCAGTCGGCGTGTCTGTAGTCCATCACCGGCTCATTCGCGAATGAATCCTTCGTTACAGCCTCTTCAATGCGACGGAAGGGGGCAGTCGTCTTGTTGCGCTCCACACTTCGGACGACCAGGTGCATCCAGACCAAACAAGCCAGAGCGACAAAGGCGAGAAACATCCAGGTAACGGTCCATATTCCGGTAAGCCTCAGCAGATAGCCGAAAATGATGGGGCTGAAGAACCCTCCCAGAGCGCCCAGAACTCCAACCAACCCCCCAACCAGACCCACGTTTGTCGGGAAGTAGTCTGCCACATGCTTGAAAATGGCCGCCGTGCCTACCCCCAACAACATGCCAACGATAAAGACCAACCCGGTAAATATCCACACATTCGCCTGAAAGTACACATGGGTCACACCGCGAGCTATGAGCTGCCCCTTTGCCACCTCGTCGCCGACCCTAACCATTGGTTCCTGCAAGGATGAAACGATAGGGAAAACGAGCAGGAGTTCGCCTCTATCGTTGTGGAGACCTCTGATATTCTCCACCTGGCGCAGTTTGTACACATCTTGACCGATGACTGTTTCGCCTGTGGAAACCGCAGTTACCGTACCCGGACGTTTTGCCGTCACGCCTTCACCCGCCACAGAAACCTCCATACGGGGCACAAAAAGGAGAACCATACAAACTAGGCTTGTGCCCAGCACGAAGTACATGAGAACCCGAGCCCCCGTTCTGTCCGAGAGCCACCCCCCCACCGCTCGTACCAAACCCGCAGGGAGGCTGAAGAAGGCGGCGATCATGCCTGCCGTAGTCACACTCATGGAGTACACATTGACGTAATAGGCGATGAGCCACATGGACAGGCCAACAAAACTGCCAAAAGCGAAAAAGTAGTAGAAACCGAACCGCCAAACGCGAACGTTCCTGAGCGGGGCCAGACGTTCCACGAAGGTTCGTTTCTGGCTCTGTTCCACCATCTTGGTGGGCGCAAGAAGGAAGAATATGACAGCAGTAACCACTAGCGCGACGGCGTACAGCTTGGGCAAAGCTCGCCAACCATCTAGATTGGCTCCTTGATCCGTAACCATCGCTAGCACTATAGGCGCTCCAATACTGGTGAGAGCTGCCCCCGCATTGCCCAGGCCAAAAAGCCCCAGGACAGTGCCCTGCTGATCCCTCCGAAACCATAGGGAAACATAGGCTACCCCCACCGCGAAGGAGGCACCGCTCAGCCCGAAGCCCAGCCCCGTGAGCATGAAATCATAGTATGTATTGGCGTAGCTGACCAGGTACATTGGCACTGCCGATAGCAGCATCAACACCGTGAAGACGATTCGACCGCCGTATTTGTCGGTCAATACACCTATCGGAAGGCGCAGAACCGCGCCCGTAAGAACTGGAATGCCAATGAGCCATCCCACCTGGTCGACATTCCAGGCATATACCCCCTTGTCCACCAGGAAGGCCACGAGCACCCCGTTTATCATCCAGGCGGCGAAACAAATCGTAAAAGCGAGCGTACTCAAAGCTACAGCCCTGTATTGCGCGCTCAGATTAGTCATTGAAACCCACCTCTCAAATAACCATTGTGAATACTCACAGGCGACGGGCTCAGTAGACTCGCCTGGTCATAACAATGACGAAGTAGGCAGAACACAGTTCTTTAACAGCATCCTTCATTACCGCACCATCCTTCGATACAGCCGCACCGTTAGGTAGGGACGATAGAAGTAGCGCCACGGCAAGGCCAACACGTGTACCATCTTGGTATAGGGCCAGTAGGCAATGAAAAGCAGGGATAGGGTGATGTGGGCCTTGATGATAAGGGTAAGCCCGCTCATCAGCTTCACATCCGGGGAAAGCTGGAAAACGCTGGACAGCCAGGGAGCCACCGTCAGCGCCAGGCCGAAGAGCTGCCCCACCAGCACCTGATACAGGGCAAGAATCACAATAACCAACAGGAAGGTGAGGAGGATATAGTCCTCAGCCATGCTCATGGCCCGCATCTCGGGCACCATTATTCTCCTTATGAGCGCCGCCAATACCCCGTATAGGACGGAAGCTCCCGCCACCACCCCCATCCAGTAGAAAATCTGGCTCATGGTCATGGAGCCCATCAAGCCGCCCACCCAACCGAAAAGATGGGCGACGAAGAGGACGATTATCCCCCAATGAAGGGCCAGGGAAGCGATGCCCATGGACGGCCTCTCAAAGAAGCCACTGGCCCGGGTGCTCCACTCCAGAGGTCTGACCACACCCCGATATATAGCCCCGCCAAAGAAGAGGGCAGCGGCAACGTAGGGGAGGATACCGAAAAGGATTTCATCCCACAGGTTTGGCATGGCTCTCCTGTCTAGCACTAACTTCAAGCTTGAGCAAAGCCTCCAGGGCCCGCAACAGCTTGGCATAAGGGCTTCCGATTTCTTCCAGACCTCGCCGCATCTTGGGCAAGTAAGGCAGCACGAACTCCGCGATGAGGGTGCCCCGAGGTTCCCCATCCTCCCTATCCTCGGTGAGCCAGAGGAACTCTACCACGGCGGGCAAAAAGTCAGGAAGCTCTTTACCCCCTAGGGACAAACCGTAGTGCCGGTATATGTTCGCCATTTCCATAAAGAGCTGGTTCCTCTCTGATGTCCCCAGAGAAGAGCAGGTCTCCGGCTCTGGGAGGCCGTAACTACCTAAATAGAGAGAGCATTGGGGCGCTAGCTCAAAGACCTCTACATAGTACTCCGCAGTAACGGAACCCAGATCTCGGGCAAAAGAGCGGATGAGGTCCGCCGCCTCCGGGTCTTGCGGCTTCAGACCGTCGGCTACCTCCTGGCTGGTGGTCTGAAGCCCTTTCACATCCATCTCCTCCGGATAGGAGAGAAGGTCGGCGATCAACTTGTAGGCTTGGGCCAGTTCTTCAGACATTAGTAGGGATACGTCCTTTGCGGCTCACGATGAAACACCTTTCGCCGCCTCATGTTGGGGAACCCGGCGAAGCCTCTTTCGATATAAGGCTCCACCGCCGCCTCATTGACGCTGGTGGGGACGACGAACCTCTCGTTGTTGAAAGCTAGGGCCAGCAGACGAAACATAGCCTGGGCCTCTTCCTGAGACAGCCCCACCTGGGCCAGCACATCCACATCGGCCTTACCATCCACCTCCAGACTGCGCTTGTATTGCCGCATGGCCAGCAGACGGCTCAGCGCCTTGCTGACCTCCCCCTCGTTGCCCGCCGCCAACAGATTGGCCAGATACCTCAAGGGCACCCGAAAATCTCCCAGCTTGGGCAACCATTCGCCAGAGGACTTCCACAGTCCTTTATTGTCCAGTAGAGTTATCATCGGGCTTTCCGGGGGCACATAGAAGAGACTGGGAAGGGTTCGGAACTCCGGGTGCAGGGGCATGGAAATCTGCCACTTCTTAAACATAAAGTAGGTAGGGGAGCGGCGCGCCGCATCCAGCCAGTCCTCCCGAATGCCGGCGGCGCGGGCGGCCTCTATGATGGCCGGATCGAAGGGGTCAAGGATAAGCTCCCGATAGGCCCGAACCAAATCGGCGTCGGGGGCAGTAGCTGTCTCCACCACCCGATCCTGGTCATAGAGGAGAACCCCCATGAATCGGATCCGGCCCACACAAGCGTGAAAACAGGCGGGAGGCATGCCCGCCTCTATCCGGGGGTAGCACAGGATGCACTTCTCCATTTTGCCGGTGCGCCAGTTGTAGTAAGGCTTCTTGTAAGGGCAGGAAGAGACACAGAAACGCCATCCCCGGCACCTCTCCTGGTCGATGAGAACAACCCCGTCCTCTTCCCTCTTGTAGGCAGCACCACTGGGGCAGGCAGCCACGCAGGCCGGGTTCAAACAGTGATTGCAGATGCGGGGCAGGTAGAAGTAGAACACCCTGTCGTAGCTCAGCAGAGCATCCTTCTCAGCCTGGGTGATCCCGGCGAAGTTCACGTCCTGCTGGCCCGTTCGGTAGGTGCCCGCGGCATTGTCTTCCCAGTTAGCCGCCCACGTTATGGGTATGTTCTCCTCTCCAGTAACCAGGGACTTGGGCCGACCGATGGGCTGCTGGCTTTGCGGCTTGTCAGTGTGCAGGTCCTCGTAGGTGAAGGTAAAGGGGTGGGGGCCATAGTATTCGGACATGGTGGGCATGTTGGGATTGTAGAAGATATTCAGCAGCTCCCACAACCGACGCCCCGACCGGAGCTGGGGCTTGCCGTTCCGCGCCACGAAGCCCCCCTGGTACTTTTGCTGGTTCTCCCACTCTCGGGGATAACCGATGCCGGGCTTGGTCTCCACATTGTTCCACCACATGTATTCGGCGCCTTCCCGATTGGTCCAGACATTCTTGCAGGCGACGCTGCACGTGTGGCAACCTAGACATTTGTCCAGGTTGAAGCACATCGCCATCTGTGCCATTACTTTCATTGCTTCTCTCCCTACTGATACCTGACTTTTTCACCCTTTTCCAAGGGCATCTTACGAATGGCTATCACCATGTCCCTCTCCGCCGGACTGGGTCCCCAATAGTTAATGTAATAGGTGCACTGAGCATAGCCTCCCACCATATAGGAAGGATTCATCTGAATACGGGTGGGAGCGTTGTTGTTTCCCCCCCGCCAGTCGCTGGCGCCTTTCTCCTGGGCAAGCTTGGAAAAGGGGATGTTCAGATTTCGCTCTGACATGTGGTACATGATGGCCGAACCCCGGGGCACTTGATGGCTGACGGCGGCCCGAGCCACAATGATGCCCATCTGGCTGTAGGCCTCCAGCCAGTCGTTGTCTTGGACACCTATCTCGCCGGCATCCTGGGGATTGATCCAGACCACCTGGCCACCCCGAAATAGCCTCTGCATCCACAGGTTGTCCCAGAAGGTGCTATGGATGGTCCACTTGCCGTGGGGGGTAAGGAACCGGAAAACCTTGCTGTTGGGCTCCAGGCCTTTGGGATCCAAAAGCCCCGTCAGGGTAGTATCTATAGGAGGTTTGTAAATGGGCAGGGCCTCACCCAACTCCCGGTAGACCTCGTGATCCAGGTAGTTATCTATCCTGCCGGTAAGGGTACGGAAGGGGAGGAGGGTTTCGATATTAAGACTCCAGGGCGAGTAGGTACGGCCAGGCTCATCGATGCCAAACCAGTGGGGTGAAGTATGGACCCTCCGGGGCTGGGAACAGAGCGCATCGTAATTGTAACTGAGCTCCCGGTGCCCCTCGATGACATGGGTCAGGTTTCTGCCCACCTTCTTCTCCAACGACTTGAAGCCCAGATAGCTGGATTCCCCATTGGTCTCGGGAGAAATGGCCAGAATGACCTCGGCAACTTGCTTGTCCATTTCCAAAGACGGGTGACCCCCATTAAAGGTTCCCACCACGTGGCTCTTTTTCAACTCCTCGTAGAGAGGGGTGATATCATAGACGACGCCCTTGGCGCCGAAACTGGTGGCCGCCAAGGGGCCCAGGCTACAGTACATATCGTAGACTTTGGTATAGTCTCTAGTTATCACCTGCATACGGGGCATGGTCTTCCCCGGCACGGCCTCCACCTCACCCCGCTTCCAATCCTTGAGCTCGCCCATGGGCTGCGCCATCTCATCCGGGGTATCAGTAATCAAAGGTGTGATCACCAGGTCCTTCACCGGCTCTGGGAAATGCTTCTTAGCCAGCTCAGAGAACTTCTTGGCAATGGCCTTGAAGCCCTCCCAGTCGGGCTTGGTCTCCCAGGGCGGGTCGATGGCCGCCTGGAAAGGATGGATGAAGGTGTGCAGGTCGGTGACGGTAATATCGTTCTTCTCATACCAGTGGGCAGCGGGAAGCACCACGTCGGCGTAGTTGGCGCTGGAGATCATCCGGAACTCCATGGTGCACAGAAGGTCCAGCTTGCCCTCAGGAGCCTCCTCCCGCCACTCCACCTCATGAACCTTCCCTTTGGCCAGCGTCGGCTCTGCCAGCACGTTGTGGTGGGTTCCCAGGAGGTGCTTGAGGGCGGCCATATGTCCCCTCATGCTGGTGCCTATGAGGTTGCCTCGCCATACGAAGAGACACTTGGGAGAGTTCTCTTTAGCGTCCACATCCTCGATGGCGAAGCGTAGCTTGCCCTCTTTCATCTGGTGCGCTACATAATCCACGATCTCGCCCTCGGTCTGGGCACCCGCCGCCTCCGCATCCCGAACCACCTCCAGGCTGCTCTTCTTGTCCAAAGTGGGATACCAGGGAAGCCAGCCCAGCCGCACGGCCAAGGCGTTCATATCGGCGGCGTGGTTGTAGCGGCGCATCTTTTCCGCCCAGGGCACCAGGAAAGGATCCAGGCTCTCCGGGTCATACCGCCACTGGTCGGTATGGAAGTACCAGTAGGAGGTGCTGTTCATCAACCTGGGAGGCCGATTCCAGTCCCGGGCAGTGCCGATGGTATTGACCACGGCGGCCACGTTCCTCGCCTTCTCGGTGCCCACATAATGGCACCAGCCGCCGCCGTTGACACCGTGACACCCGGTCAAAGCGCCCAGCAGGACTCCGAAGCGCTGATAGAGGTCGCTGTGATACCAGTGGGTGCAGCCCGGGCCGGCGATGATGAGGGACTTTCCTTTTGTCTTTTCAGCATTCAGGGCCCACTCCCGGGCGATCTGGATGGCCACCTCCCGGCTGACGCCCGTTTCCTGCTCCTGCCACGCCGGAGTATAGGTTTTGGGATCGTCGTAGTCCGTGGGGTAATCGCCGCCCAGGCCCCTGGGAACGCCCAGTTGGGCGGCCAGGAGGTCGAACTCCGTGGTGACCAGTACCTCCGCGCCGTCCGTCGTCTTTACCACCTGGACGGGCACACCCCGGGTGACCATCTTGGGCTTGGCATCGGGCTGACTCTGGCCGGGCGTGACGTTGAAAGTGCCGGTAAAGTCGGCGAAGGCCACCGGCACCTCCTGATGGTTCCCATCCAGCAGGCTAAGGGCGGGGTCAAGAGCCTCTCCGGTAACCGCATCCTCCATCTGAAGGTTCCAGTTGCCCGTCGGCTCCTTCTCCCAGCGAAAGCCCATAGTGCCTTTGGGAAGTCTTATCCGGCCGCTGGCGCTGTCCCACACCAGGAGCTTCCACTGGGCGTTTTCCTGCCCATGGTAATCAGCCACATCGGAAGCCCTCAGCAGACGGCCGGGCACGTAGTGCTCCCCCCGCTTTTTCAGGGTGAGAAGGAAGGGGAGACTAGTGAACCGCTTGACGTAGTCCTGGAAATACTCCACCTGGCGGTCTACGAAGAACTCTTTGACCACCACGTGGTTCATGGCCGCCAGAATGGCGGCGTCGGTGCCAGGACGCAACTGGACCCAGGTATCGGCGAACTTCACCACGTCGCTATGGTTCGGTGAAAAGACGACCAGCTTGCCACCTTTGTACTTAAACTCCGAGGCGTAATGGGCATCGGCAGTTCTGGTCATGGGGAGGTTGGTGCCCATGTTAATCCAGTAGGTGCTCTGATACCAATCGGCGCTCTCATGGACGTCCGTCTGCTCCCCGAATGCCTTAGGCTGAACATGGGGATTATCGTGATACCACTCGTAGAAGCTCAAGAGGCTGCCGCCCAGGAGATTGGTCAGGCGCGCCCCTGAGCACCAGCTCACCATGCTCATGGCAGGGATGGGGGAGAAGCCCGCCACCCTGTCGGGCCCGTACTTTTTTATGGTATGAATCAACGCCCCGCTAACCAGCTCCGTGACCTCGTCCCAGGTTACCCGACGCCACCCCCCCTTGCCCCGGGCATTTTTGTATTTACGGGCCTTCTCCGGATCTTCCACAATGTTGGCCCAGGCCTCCACCGGATCCAGGCCCCTGGCTTTCGCCTCCCGATAGAAGTCCAAAAGCACCCCCCGAACGTAAGGATACTTAGGGCGGACGGGGCTATACACATACCAGGAGCTACTAATTCCCCGTTGACAGCCCCTGGGTTCATAGTTAGGGGTATCGGAGTTGATTTGGGGCCAATCGGTGGCTTGAAGCTCCCAGCCGACAATGCCGTCTTTCACGTATACCATCCAGCTACACGACCCGGAGCAGTTCACCCCGTGGCTGGTGCGTACCATCTTGTCATGCTGCCATCGACGACGGTAAAACTCTTCCCAGGCCCGCGGCGTGGCCTCCATCTGAAACCAGCGTACCCCCGCCCGGGGCTGAATCTCTTTTGAACTAGCCATAAAATCTATCTCTCCTTATCTATTTCCCAAGAGCAACAACTGTCATTTCGTCGCCGCCTGCTTAAGAAGCTCGACGATGGCCTTCACGTCCTTGAGCCACGCATCGTCTCCCCCCGCCGTGTCCTTAAACCGGAGTACCTGTCCTTTCATGGTCGACGAGTAGTCGGGAGGATTCGCTAAATACTGAGTCACCAAACCCGCCGCCTTCTCCGGATCGTCTTCGGGGCGGGCCAGGCCCTTTTCTTTCATCCACTTCTCCAAAGGGTTTAACTCGGGACGAGTACCTTGAGGCACCTGGGCTAAAAGCACCCGGGATAGGTCTGGCCCCACAGAGGCCCCACTCACCCCTGCGGAGCTAACCTGGTGACACACGGAACAGGCATAGCGGTTGGCAAACAACTGTTTTCCCTGCCCGGCCAGAGCGGCATCGAAAGCCACCTTCACCCCCGGGCCCGTGGACACAATCTGGGCTGGCTGAAGTCGGGGCACGATAAGCAAGGCAGCCACCAAAAGAAAGATACCACCCCCCAACCCCATGGTGACCTTCAAGATGGGTGTCATATGCGCTTCCTTTCACCTATAACATAGCGCGGCTTTCCTCCCCGCGAGGGTTTGCGCCATTCTTTGTCTATAATTTCACAATCTTTAGGCACCATTTCTCTCTACCTGTACCATAGAACTTATCACTGAAATAGGTTTAAAATCACACCGGGCCCGAGACGCCCGCCTTATCCTCGATGAACTGCAACACGCCGGTCATGCTCCGAAAACAGGCCTCATCTCCACTTTGAACATGCCTTACCCGCCATCGCCATTCAGGTTGCTCCTTATGTTCCCTGGGCTCCAGCCAAAGCGTCATTACGAAGGATACGCTGCCCGGGGGGCTCGCCCTGCCGCGCCGCGCCATGGAACTCTGCACTGTGGATTTTAGCTTACCAGACCTTGCTAACACAAGACTCACAAACTTTCCTAATATTTCATGCCCTTTGGCGAGCCGCTATTGGCCAGAAGAGAGCCCGACAAAAACAATGATACAACCTGAAGGTCACAGCTAGCTCACAAGGAGCAGAAGAAAATCACAGAGATTCTGACCAGCGGTACCTACGAGGCCGTGTTACAAAGAGTGTCGATTAATGTCGCCGCCTCGGAGGTCATCAACAAAATAAGCCGCCGCCCTGAAGAGCAGGCCCAGGGGGGTGTTGGGGCGCAGCATGCTGCGCCCGCTACGTACGAATCCTTCAGGGCAGGGATAGGAATGTATCACTACTGTGTGGGGCTAGATGTCGGTTTATTTAATCAATGACCATAAGGGCGGGCCTAAGGGGAATTTTTGCCTAGCCCACGAATTACAGGGCCTTGTAGATGGCCTCGGTCTCGGGAATGGGGCTTACCCCTAGCTCTCGTTCCAGGACAGCGCGACAACGGAGGTACTGGCGCCGGGCTTCGTCTCGTCGGCCCGCCTGAAGCAGCAAGATCATTAGCTGGCGATGAATCTCCTCCCGCAAGGGATCCAGGCTCAGAGCCCGCCGACAATAGAGGATAGCCACCTCCACATCCCCCCGCTGGGCCAGGGTGAGGGCGATCCACCTCAACATATCCAGCTGGGTTTCCCTCAGCGTCTCTCTCCTCATCCAACTCCATTCGCCATCGGGGTCATCCTCCAGCAGGTCGCCCCGGTAAAGTTGGACCGCCTCTTGGCGCAAATAAAGGGCTTCCTCGATTCGGCCCCCTTTCTCCAGAGTGCCCGCCCGGGAAAGAAGCTGCCCATACTCTGCCACATCTACACGGCAGGCAGAGGAAAGCTCCAGAGAATAGCTGCCCCTCTCGTTACGAATGAATTGCCACCGCTGGTCCGGGCAACAGCGATCGACGACGCGGCGCAAGGTGGACACCACTACCTGGAGGCGGTGAGCCGTCAAATCAGGGTTCTCCTCCGGCCATAGGTATTCCGCCAGGGTATCCGCGGGAACCGAGCTGCCGTGGTAGGTGGCCAGGACCTGGAGCAAGGTCACCGCCTTGCGTCTCAAAAACCGTTGCCGAGGAATAAGTTCGCCATTACGGAAGACCTGGAAGGTCCCCAAACAGCGAATATCCAAGACGGGTGTGTTCTCCCCAGTATCTACACTGCCGTTTTCTACGCCTTCAGCGGATACCCCTTCATTCAACCGGGGAAGGCTTTGCGCCCGCCCCCCGTGTTCACTCCCGCCCTGGATTATCAAAAGGGGAGCCTCCCGGTCTTTGAGATAACCCCAGTTGGTGCCCAGCAATTGGGAAGCCCGGGCGGTCATGCCGGCCAGCCTAGGCACATCCCGAGTGGGAGGCCGAGGCGCTTTTTCGTAGTCAAGGCGAAGGACACCCAGCGGCTGTCCTTCAAAGACCAAGGGAAAGCACACTGTCAGCCCGCTTCCTGCAAAAATACCCCGGCATGGTATCCCCTCTCGCCGTTGGCCACCCCTGGGAAGAAACGTTCCCCTTTCCGCCAGGGCGGGACAGGCCATGGCGTGCTCAGGAAGACAGGAAACCCCTCCCCCCTCCACCACCAAATACATCAGGTGGCCGTTCCCAGGGTCATAGAGCCTGGCCATCGCCCTTTTGGCCTCGCCCAGGCCCATCATAGAACGAAGGATGTGCCGAAGCGCATCATCAAAGCCCCTGCCTACCTCACCCATCCCATTATCTAAAGCCTTCTCAGCCTCATAAAGGCCTATCTGAACTGCCATGGCCATAACGGAAGTAGTCCCAGAGAGGTAAGGTATGAAGCTAGAAAAGTCATCTCGGTATTCCCGAGAGGCCAGGTTCAAACACCCTAAAACGTTGTCCTTAAACCGTAGCGGTACACACATGTAGGAGCGGAATCCTCTCTCCTTGACCCGGCTCCGCAGATATCGAGCGTCGCCCCGGAGGTCTGTGGTGAGAATAGGCTCTTGTCGCACTACAACTATCCCCGGATAGCCCTCCTCAGAGCGAAATCGCGTTATCTGGGAAAAAGCTGCCGGATACAAACCGCGGTGAGCGGCCAGGATCATATCTCCCGTGACCGGATCGCGCAGGAATATTTCCGCCGCCTCAGCTTTGGTAATCTGGAGATGGATATCCAGAGCTCTGGCAAGCCCTTGCTCCAAGGGCAAGCGACTCAAATCATAAAACAGCTCCCCCACTGCGTGCTGGCTGGCTGCCCCTCTACTCTCCTTAGTCACGCTGATGTTGTGCATCGTAGTTCCTACCCCCGAAGGGGTGCCCCTACCGAGATCAACCCGCTCAGGACCCTTCCGGCTATTCACCAAAAACCACCATTAACCAAAACGAACACTATGTATAAATTTTAACATATCTTTGGGCCAGTAGTAAGCAAATATACTCCGGGGCAGGACATATCGGACAAGGCTCCCTGGAGATAGGAGCTTAGGTATTAGATGGCAATCGTCCATACGCCCACGACACACCACGAAAGGTGAAAATGGACCCCAATAAGCACCTGGGCTATTAGCTGATAGACTCCTGAGGAAATGAGGGGACCGGTGGCGAAGAAAGGCGGGATACCTTGCCCTTGAGCAGATAGGTCTGCATACGTCCCTTGCCCTTCACAGAAAGGGGAGGCTGTTGCTTAAAAACGTATCTGTCTCTCAACCGTTCATAAACTTCGGCGGTAACCAATATCTCGTCAGGCATGCTATGGGACTCCATTCGGCTGGCTGTATTGACGGTATCACCCCACAGATCATAGATAAATTTCTTCGTTCCAATTACGCCCGCCACCACAGGGCCAGTGTTCATGCCGACCCTTAGTCTAAACCGTTTGTTGGTACTGCGACGGACTCCAGCAATGGCCTCTAACATATCAAGTGCCATGCCAGCGGCTGCCTCAACATGATCTGGACGGGGCATGGGTAGGCCGGCAACAGCCATGTAGGCATCACCGATGGTCTTAATCTTCTCTAAGCCGTGCTCCTCAGCCAGCCTGTCGAAGGCAGAGAATATCCGATTGAGAGATTCAATAAGTTCTGCCGGGGGCTCCAGAGCTGACCATTGGGTAAACCCCACCAAATCCGCAAAAAGAACGGTAACTTCGGCGTAGGTATCGGCAATTGGCCTTTCACCCTGTTTCAGTCGCTCGGCAATGGGCATTGGCAAGATATTGAGCAAGAGACGCTCCGACTTTTCCCGCTCCGTCTGCAACTGCTCCAAATAGGCCTGCTCCCGATCCCGAAGCCGCTTTTTCTCCAAACAAGCCCCGATCCTGGCTTTGAGCAAGACGGAGTTGAATGGTTTAGGCAAATAATCATCCGCCCCCATTTCTATGCAACGAACCACACTATCCACCTCATCCAAGGAGGAAAGCATAATGACAGGGATATATTTCAAACCCTCGCTGGACCTTATTTGTGTCAATACTTCATAGCCGTTCATCTCGGGCATCAAGATGTCGAGAAGCACCAGATCGAAATTGCCCGTCCTAAGCAGTTCCATGGCCTGACGCCCATTCTCCGCTGCCCAAACCCTATGGCCATCACGCTCTAAACGACGGCAGAGGAGGTCACGGTTAACGGCGTTGTCGTCCACCACCAGCAAAGAGCCTCCGGTGGCATCCAGAATGGCTTGGCTTTCCCCCAGGGGGCGAATGGCGGTCATAGCATCCTGGATAACCTGAAACATATCGGTGCTGACTTCAATGTCCTTCTTGCCACCCTGAATTTGCCACAGAGAAAGGATGTCACTGATCAGGGCCAGCAAGTTATTCGCGGCGCCTTTGATTCTCTGTAAATCGGGAACCAGGTCCTCCCCATATTGGTCTCCCGCCTCTTCCATAAGGAGATCCACATAGCCGATAACAGAGTTAATGGGGGTGCGTAATGCGTGGCGCATGTGCACCCCGAACTCCTCCATATCGATGTCTGTACTGGCCTCGATTCCCGCGGGGTCCAGGATACCGTTGACCAAAGACAACAATTCGTGGCCGCATGAACGGATACGCTGGAGGTCGACGACAAAGGCCGAGTGCCCTCGCTCAACTGCGTCCTCCAATTGCAGTTCACTGTAACCGATGATGGCGTTAATAGGAGTGCGACACTCGTGGCGCATATGGGCGAGGAAGGCCTTCTTGGCCCGGAGTGCGGGGGACGGATGGCGACGCCTGTCCCGAGAGGATGTGTCCCGGTCAGGCTCCGTAGGTTCCATTTCGGGGGGTGGGCTTGTCATGGTGCCGCCCCCCGGTTTAGCAACGTCTCGATCTTTGCCAGCAGCCGAGAAAATTCTATTGGTTTGGTGTCATAATCGTCGCAACCCGCCTCCTGGGCCCGCCGCTGGTCGCCCACCATGGCGTGGGCAGTAAGGGCAATGATAGGAATGGAGCGGGTCTGGGGCGCTTCTTTGAGCCGTCGGGTGGCTTCCCATCCATCCACTACCGGCAAGCTCAGATCCATGAGAATCAGGTCCGGATTTTCCGAGTGAACTGCGGCAATTCCCTGTTCACCATCAGTGGCCATAACCACCTGGTATCCCCGGCGCTCCAGCCGTCGCGATAGCATATCTCGGTTCATCTCGTCATCTTCCACATACAAAATCTTAGGCATGGTTCGTCTCCTCTTTTCCCTGGCTCTCTTGCCTTAGATACGCCCTGACCACATCGCGTACCTCGCCAAAAGAGCTTGCACTGCCAAACGCCCCCTTCTCCAAGATTCTCTCCACATAGCTATTTAGACGACGGCGATCTGCCTCACTGAGATCCTTTGCTGTGAGCACCACCACAGGAATGGACCGCCACTCTTCGCGTTTGCGTACCTCGGAAATAAATTCGAAACCGTCCATCTCGGGCATCATCAAGTCAAGAAGAATCAGCCCGGGCCGGCTCTCCGCCATTCGAGCCAGCCCAACACGCCCATTTTCAGCCTCATCCACTTCCCATCCCTCTTTCTTGAGTAGGCGACGCAACAACTGACGAGTAGCCAAGTCGTCCTCAACCACCAGGATGGGGTGGGCGGGATACCTTCTCCCATATTTCTTGAGGACAGCGATAAGCTGCTCCGCCTCAAAGGGTTTGCTAATGTACTCCACCGCTCCCAAGGCAAAGCCCAAGTTCTTTTCATCCGCGATGGTCAGCAAAACCACCGGGATATCCGCTAGCTCGGGGTCAGCCTTAAGGGCGCTCAGAACCGCCCAGCCATCCATGCCTGGCATCAGCACATCAAGGGTGATGATGTCGGGGCGCCTTGCCTTGGCTAACCGCAATCCCTCCTCACCACCTAAGGCTCTTTGCACCCCAAAACCCTCCTTGACCAAAAGACGCCCCAGCAGGTCGTGCACCGTGGGGTCATCGTCGATTACCAGCACCTGGCTCGCCCCCGGAGATAGGGAAGGCGCCGTAGCCGCAACCACTGGTTCCACATAGGGCTTGGCGACGTTCGCCGGAAGCCGAACCGTAAAGGTGCTTCCTTTGCCCATCTCGCTCTGCACAGAGATGTCCCCTCCCATCATTTCGCAAAAGCGCTTACTAATAGCTAGACCAAGACCGGTGCCTCCATACTTGCGCGTCGTTGAGACATCAGCCTGGGAAAAGGGCTGAAACAGCTTCTCTATTTGCTCTTGGGTCATGCCAATGCCCGTATCGATCACACTGAAAGTGACCCAATCACGGCTGTCAAACCGTTGGCGGGAGACCTCCAGGGATACCGCCCCTCCCTCAGTGAACTTGCACGCATTGCTCATCAGATTTAAAAGCACCTGCCGCACCCGGGTCACGTCGGCATGCATGGAGCCCAGATCATCGTCAAGACGGACCTCTATCGTATTGTCATTCCTCTCGGCCAGCGGATGCACCGTGGTCGCTATATCCCGGGTTAGGCCAGCTATGTCGAAGGTCTCCAAATAGAGCTCCAGTTTATGGGCTTCCACCTTGGAAAGGTCAAGGATATCGTTGATGAGCTGAAGCAAATGCCTGCCCGCCGTATGGATCTTGTGAAGATCAGCAACATACTCCTCGTGACCCGAGCCCTCCGCCTCCTCCACCAGCATCTCCGTGTAGCCGATAATGGCATTCATGGGGGTGCGCAGCTCGTGGCTCATCCGCGCCAAGAAGTCGCTCTTGGCTTGGTTGGCCGCTTCGGCAACCTCTTTGGCCACCTCCAGGTCTTGACTCTTTTGCTCCAGGCTGTCTCGGTAAACTTCAAGCTGGTGAGTCATCCGATTGAAGGTACTTGCCAGCATCCCCACCTCATCTTTGGACCGAACGTCTACCCGAACACCGTAATTGCCCCTCTCCACTTCCCTGGTAGCCTCGGCTAGCCTGACGATAGGGGTAGATATCTTGCCCGCCAGATAATAGGAGATAGCACCCACCATGATAGCCACCGTGATGGAAACCGCCAATATGATCCACATCAAGCGAGAGGAGAGGGCCAGTATCTCTTCTTTGTTTTGTTCACCCACTACTACCCATTTCATGTCAAAGATAGTCATAGAAGCCCCGCCCACTTCCTTGCCCGCATAGTTCTTATAGAACTCTTGGGCTTCACGCACTGGGCTGCCCTCGTCCATGCCCCGTTGCCAGGGCAACGTTTTCGCTGGTTGCGCCAAGACCGTGTCCTTGGCCACCATAAGCCCATGAGGCTGGGTTATCATGAAACCGTCTTTATTAACTACGTAGAAACTGGTGGAGGGAGTAAACCCGGCAAAGAACAGCTTACCACCTATCTCGTTCCCCAAATCCCCCGTGACAAGATCGGTTAGGAAATCGGTGCTCACTTTTGCCCCCATGACACCCAAGAACTCTCCGCCTTCGGAAACAAAGGGGGCGGCAAAGCCAAATACTGTCTTGCCATCTCTATCCCGGTAAACATCCTGGGTAAACAAGCCTTTCCCACCCTTTATATAGAAATCTGTCTGCGCCATATCCACACCTATGTTCTTCTTGTTGGACGACGCCGTGACTTTGCCACTGGTGTCCATTATGAAAAGCTCCTCATACCGGTATATCCGTTCGTCCAATCTATACATGTCCCACATTACATCTCGGCCAAAGACCTCTTTCAGCACAGTGCCCTTGTCCCTCTCCGCCTTCATAGCGTGCTCGTCCAGCATGGAGTCACGCTGCAAATCCTCCAGATACTCGCTAATCTCATCCATGGGGGTTTCTCTACCTTGATGTGACACACCCTGAAGGAGCTCATAGTGTTCCCGCAGCTCTTTTTGGATAAACGCGTTATCCGCCAAGCCAGCCACAAAGGCCCTCTGAGTTCTCAGCATATCCAAGAGATGAATATATTTGGCATCCACTATGTTCATCAGATCGTTCAGTTTGGTCCAGGCAACCTTGTCTGACGCGTCGCGGTAAATGATGAAGCTGCTGGCAAAACCAGGAATCAGGGCGACCAGCACCATGACAAGGAGCAGCTTTCTCTTGAAAGACCATCCCATTATTGATTCGTCCGCTTTCTTTTCCCGCAAAGCGCTCATGCTTCTATTCCCCCTTGCAAATCACAAAGCAACGCATCTTATTCATCCCAAGAGGACAGTACCCAGACATTTCATCGGCTCCCCTGGGCCGTCTCCGGTTGCCCGCTACCTTGCTGCTCCTTTAATTTCGCCACCTCACTGTTCAAGTTCCTGATGCGGTCTGACATCTTCTGCAGAATTCGAAATGCTAATGAAGGGTCCTCGTGAACCCGCCGCAGGAACCCTCTCTTATCGATAGTCAACACTCTGGCCTCAGTAAGAGCGCGTGCCGTGGCCGACCGTGTCGCCCTGCTAAAAAGGGCCATCTCGCCGAATATGTCGCCGGATTCCAGCACGGCCAAGGGAATCTCACCGCCTGACCTCTCCAAGACGACCTCTACCTTTCCGGCCTGGATCACATACATACAGTCGCCGGTCTCTCCCTGGCGGACAATTTTCTCCCCTTTCCGGTATATCATACCCAGCTCTCCGACATACATATGCTACCCCTCTAACCCCTTAACTTGAATGAAGCCAAGGTCTTGCCGGCCTCCAATCCGAGGCGCAGGAGAAAAGCAGGTTGAGAAGCCCGCCAAAAGATGTTCCGGTAGGGAGCGCTGCCCGTAAAAGTGTCCCATAAAACCATGCTCATGTCTCGCTCTTTGGCTTCTTTGAGTTGCTCCTTTTCAGCCATCCGCAGCACGCCGCGACGCAAGAAGCGCAGCCTGCGAATGATGCTGACCACCATGAAGACCAGTTTCCCAAACTGGTTATCTCTGGCAATAACCTGACACGCCGGCCAATAATGCCGATGAAAGTCCCGGCCCGATACACCATCGAAAATCGCCGTTACTGCGACCGCTTTAGCGGCCCGATATGCGGCCCCGATGCCATCTTTGTATAACCGAGTGATGCCACTGTCCCCAATAAGAACTACCCTATCACCAAAGAGCCGATACCCTCCTTTTACGTTTATGCGAGGTGAGCACTGGCAGGCGGGACCGACACTGGCCAGCTCCCAGGGGAGACACCCCCTCACTACCGGGTTACTGAGGAAAGCATCCACCAGGCCCCGATTTATTTCGTCTCCCAGGAGACACATGGTGACATATTCACCTTTAGGGATAAGGGCTGCGAACTCGATGCGAGGCATATTCAAAAGGAAGACATGCATGGAAGCGCCAAATTGCTCTTTTATTGCTTCCAAGCCCAAGTGGAATTCGGCGATGAAAGTCCTTGTCGTCTCCGGTGGCTGATAGCGGAAACCCAATCCTTCGAAAAGCTTGAGAGAAGGCGAGTTGACCCCCACCGCCCCTATGAGAAGGTCGTAGCTTTGGGGTGGGCGGTCTTTGGCACAGACTTGGGGCCGGCTATGGTTCCAGTTAATTTCCTCAACCCGCCCCCGTATGAGGTGGGCACCCTTTTCTTGGGCTAACTCCAGCAGGTAGCCGTCAAAGCTGCCCCACCGAGTACCCAGCGCCCCCTTCGGCCCGCTGCCTCGGTGTACTGCCGCGATCCTCATTTCCTGTAACGGCGTACTGATGTAGACAGTGCCTACGTCGCTATGCAAAACATACGAGTCTATGCTTCTCTGCACCACTGTGGGCGGCAGATTAATGCCTTCGGTGGCCAGCATCTGCACCAGAGATTCGGAGACGATCCCGCCGCACATGTTACAACCAGTGGGTCCGGGCACAGAAAAATCGCGGCGTTCGTAGATGTCGATATCAATTGACAGCCCGACCCTCTCAGCAAGGTCGAGTAGAAAGTAGCTGACGAGGGAACCTGCGGGACCCCCTCCCACTACTGCGACCCGAGAGCTATCCCCTAGCTGCATCCCGGATGTCTCCATAAAAGACTCCGCCATAGCATCTACCGGTGCTCTTAAATTCAGCGAGACTATAGCATGAATCTGCTATTAGGTCAATCAATTGTACTCGTCGGGTCTACGCTGTTAAGTGTGAAAGAGGGGATGAAATGAGTTGAAAGCACCCGCTGGCCTCAGTAGCTTTGGGAAGCAAAGATCATCTCAAAGCGAAGGAGGTGCGGCGAGTGCAAGACGACTGTATCACCA
>JACPEP010000012.1 GCA_016183425.1 Chloroflexota bacterium | reverse complement strand
CGTACCGCGGTGCCACTAGTTTGAGGTACTTCCTTCGTTCATCTACGGTCATCCTGTCATCGCTCGGCATGATCCCCCTCAGTAACATTTCTAGTTGAGTGAACCATACCCCATCCGGTAACATTTTACATGAGTGAATACAAGGGATTGACAACCCCTGCGGCGAGCCTTATAATACTTTGATGTATAAATCTTGTATTTCTTGTAAGCAAGGAGAATCATATAATGGTGAAGGACATGGGCCCTTTTGGCCGGTGCTACGGCTCGGTGACGGTGAGCGAGCGGGGCCAGTTGGTGATTCCCGCCGATGCCCGCCGCGAGCTGGGGATGGAGACGGGGACGCAGGTCTTCATCTTCGCTGCCCTGGGAGGGCGGGGCCTGGTTCTTATTCCCGGCGATACGGCCTCAGCCCTCATCCAGCACGCCATGACCCGGCTGGCGGAGGTTCAGGAACTGCTTCGAGGGGCCGGAAACGAGAGGAAGGGTAATGAAGGCGGTTGAGGTAAAAGAACTCACCAAACGCTATGGAACCTTGGAGGCAGTAAAAGGAATCTCCTTATCTGTGGAAAAGGGCGAGATTTTCGGCCTTTTGGGGCCCAATGGAGCGGGCAAGACTACCACCATCAATATCCTGTGCACTCTTCAAAAGGCTACCTCCGGTGAGGCCTGGGTTAACGGCTTCCCCGTGGCCCGACAGAGAGATGAGGTGCGCCGCTCCATCGGATTGGTCTTTCAAGACCCCAGCCTGGACGACTATCTGACGGCCTACGAAAACATGTCTTTCCATGCCTGGTGCTACGGCGTCCCGGGAGGGGTGAGGAGAGAGCGTATTCGAATGCTGCTGGAGATGGTGCAGCTCTGGGAGCGACGGAACGACCAGGTCAAAACCTTTTCCGGAGGCATGAAGCGACGGCTGGAGATAGCGCGAGGGTTGTTGCACTACCCTGCCGTCCTCTTCCTAGACGAGCCCACCCTGGGATTGGACCCCCAGACGCGCCGTCGCATTTGGGAGTATATTATGGAGTTGCGGGAGCAAGAGGGGCTGACCATCGTCATGACCACTCACTACATGGACGAGGCGGAGCCGTGCCACCGCATCGCCGTCATCGACGAAGGGCGTATCGTGGCCCTGGACAGCCCTGAGGGTCTGAAGCGCCGCCTGGGGGGCGACGTGGTTATTCTGGAGACCGACGACAACCAGGGAGTAGCCCTGGAGCTGGAGAGGCGCTACTCTCTGGCTGCGGAGCTGCGGGACGGATCGTTGCGCTTCACCGTGGATCGAGGAAGCCAATTCATTCCGGAGCTAATGCGCAGCCTGGGCCAGGGAATCCGCTCCATCAACCTGCGGCGGCCCACTCTGGACGACGTTTTCCTGAGTCTCACCGGCCACGATATACGGGACGAGAAACCGGATTCCCGGGCGGAGATTCGGGCTCACTTTCGGCAGCGGGGAGGGCCTCGCCGATGATGGAGATGCTGCGGGCTATTTATATCATCTGGTATCGGGAGCTACTCCGCTTTGTGCGGGAGCGGAGCCGGATGTTTTCTGCCCTGGCCATGCCCCTTCTCTTCCTGGTCATCTTCGGGGCCGGGTTCAAGAACCTGGTGGGCAACCTGGCCGGGGGGGTAGACTTTGTTACCTTTATGTATCCCGGCATCGTAGCCATGTCCGTACTGATGACGGCCTTTATGTCCGGAATGTCCATAGTGTGGGACCGAGAGTTCGGCTTCCTCCGAGAGGTATTGGTGGCCCCCATCCCCCGGATGGGGGTGGCCCTGGGGAAAACCCTGGGCGGGGCCACAGTAGCCATGCTTCAGGGCTGCCTCCTCCTCTTTCTGGCCCCAGTAGTGGGCGTTGCCCTGACACCGATCAAGGTGGCACTTCTCCTGCCCATGCTACTAGTGGTAGCTTTGGCCATCGCCAGCCTGGGGGTGCTTATCGCCTCTCGGATGCGCTCTATGCAGGCGTTCCAGTTCCTTATGACCCTGGTCTTCTTTCCCATGACCTTCCTCTCTGGGGTTTTCTTCCCGGTGACCAATCTGCCCCCCTGGCTGATGCTGGTGGTCCGTGTCAACCCGGTGACCTACGGGGTGGACGCCATCCGCCAGCTCTTCCTACAGGGGATGACCCTTCCGGCAGTTAACCCCTCTCTGGGGATCAACCCCACCCTGGGTGCCCTGGGGGCTTCCCCCGGCAAGGATGCCCCTTATGCCCTGGCGGTCACTCTCTTCGGGCACCCTATGACTATGCTTCAGGACATGGGCGTCGTGGCGCTCTTTGGGGCGGTGGTGCTCTCCCTGGCTGTGTGGTCTTTCAACAGACAGGACTAGCTAGAAAGTGTAGAGGGTATGGCACTAGAGGGGGAAATACTGCGGCGCTTGGCCTCGGTGGTGGGCAAGGATGGCCTTCTCACCGCCGCCGAGGATCTCCTTTGCTACTCCTACGATGCCACCCCGGTAAGGCACCTTCCCGAGGCGGTAGTTCTACCCCGTAGCGCCGCGGAGGTGGCCTCCGTTCTGTCCATCGCCAATGACGCTCTGACACCCGTGGTGCCTCGGGGGTCGGGCACCAATCTTAGCGGCGGCTCGGTGCCCGTGGCGGGGGGCATCGTGCTGGCAACATCGCGGATGAACCGCATTTTGGAGATCGATGCCGACAACCTCACCGCCACTGCCCAGCCCGGGGTTATCCTGGCCCAGTTCCACCAGGCAGTGGAGGAACGGGGCCTCTTCTACCCCCCGGATCCTGCCAGCCTGAAAGTGGCCACCCTGGGGGGCACCGTGGCTCAAGGGGCGGGGGGGCCCCGGGGACTGAAATACGGCACCACCAAGGACTACGTCATCGCCCTGGAGGTGGCCCTGGCCGAGGGAAGCCTCATCCGCACCGGCGCCAAGACGGTGAAGAACGTCAGCGGCTATGACCTGACCCACCTTCTCGTGGGCTCGCAAGGAACCCTGGGGGTGATTACGGAGATAACGGTGCGACTGCTGCCCCTCCCTCAGGCCAAGAAAACCTGCCTCGCCATCTTCGATACTATTGATGCCGCTGCCCAAGCGGTGGCCTCTATCATCGGCCGCCGTATTATCCCCACCACCCTGGAGCTTATAGACGATGTTACCATGCAGTGCATCGAGGGCTACCAGAAGACGGGTCTCCCCCAGGACGCCGAGGCCGTCCTCCTCATGGAAGTGGATGGCAGCCCCCAAGACGTCCCCCGGCAGTTTGAAGAGATGGTAGCGGCGGCGCGGGACTGTGGGGCGCGAGAGGTGCGTGTGGCCGCCTCCGAGGAGGAGCGAGAGGCCCTGTGGACGGCGCGGCGGGCCGCCTTCGCCGCCGTATCCCGGGCGCGGCCCTCCATCGTCATCGAGGATGCCACCGTGCCCCGCCCCGCCCTGCCCCAGATGGTGCGGGCTATCAAGGAGGCTGCACAGCGCTACAATCTCCTGGTGGGCCTCATGGCCCATGCGGGAGACGGCAATACCCATCCCCAGATCATGTGCGACGCCAGTGATAAAGAGGAGATGGCCCGGGTGGAGCGCTTCACGGAGGAGATATTTCGGATGGCCCTTAGCTTGGGGGGCACGCTAACGGGGGAGCACGGCATCGGCCTGCTCAAGAGTCGCTTCCTCCCCTGGCAGTTCGGTGAGGAAGGGGTGGCCGTAATGCGGCGCATCAAAAAAGCCCTGGATCCCCAGGGCATCCTCAACCCGGGCAAGATGTTCCCTAACGCTAGTTCTTAATTGAGGGAGGATACAATGGCTTCCGGAGGACTCGACATGAACGAACCCGAAAAGCTGGACCTGCGATCCAATGACGTCGCCGATGATAAGAAGCATGAGCTGCTGTGCCTCTTCCCAGAGATCCGCACCGAGGGAGGACACATCGACTTCGAGCGGCTGAGGCTTGCACTGGGTGAGAACGTGGACGTGGGCAAGGAACGCTATGGCATGAACTGGCCGGGCAAGGCCGACTGTTTCAAGACTATCCAGGCTCCGAGCATCGGCACCCTGCGTCCGTGTCCGGAAGAGAGCGTCAATTTCGATACTACCGAGAACCTCATCATCGAGGGTGATAACCTGGAAGTGCTCAAGCTCCTCCAGAAGTCCTACCTGGGCAAGGTGAAGATGATCTACATCGACCCGCCCTACAATACGGGGAACGACTTCATCTACCCCGACAACTTCAGTGAGTCTTTGCAGACCTACCTGGAATACACCGGCCAAGTGGACGCCAAAGGGAAGAAGTTCGGCACCAACACCGAGACCGACGGACGCTTTCACTCCAAGTGGCTGAACATGATGTACCCGCGGCTGTACCTGGCACGGAATCTTTTGCGCGATGATGGCGTGATCTTCATCAGCATTGACGACAACGAAGTGGACAACCTCAGAAAAGTCTGTAATGAAGTATTTGGCGAAGAGAACTTCGTGGCAACAGTTATATGGGAGAAGGTCTATTCCCCAAAAAGCACTGCCAAATACTTTTCAGAAAACCATGATTTTATTCTTGTCTATTCCCGAACCAAGATTGACTGGAGCATTGAACTCCTCCCTCGAACAGATGAACAGAACGCCAGGTATCACAACCCAGATAATGACCCAAGAGGGCCATGGAAGCCGGGTGGCTTGGACGCCCGCAATTATTACAGCAAGGGCAAGTACGCTATCAAGTGCCCCGGTGGCCGTGTGATTGAGGGCCCGCCAGCTGGTAGCTACTGGCGGTACTCGGAGGAGAACTTTTGGCAGCTGGATGCAGATAGACGGATCTGGTGGGGCTCAGACAGGAATCAAGTCCCCGCAATCAAGCGGTTCCTCTCCGAGGTTAAGGCGGGCATTGTCCCTGAGACCATTTGGATGTATCGCGAAGTCGGGCATACGCAGGAGGCGAAGAAAGAACTGCTGGAGCATGTGAAATTCAATAACACGGACAATGTGCTTGACACGGTCAAGCCAACCCGACTCATTCAACGAATGCTTCAAGTTGCTACCACAGCCGATGGTCAGGACATAGTCCTAGACTTCTTTGCGGGCGGCGGCTCGACGGGGCATACTGTACTCAAGCAGAATGCCGAGGATGCGGGCAACCGGCAGTTCATACTCGTACAATTGCCTGAGCCGCTACCTACGGCAGAGAAGGCTCTGAAAACGATCGCCGACATTACGAAGGATCGCATCCGTCAAGCGGTCAACAGACTAAACGCCGGGAATTCCGGCAAGCTGGATCTGGATGGACACAGCAATCAGGACCGAGGCTTCCGCGTCTTCAAGCTTGCCAAATCCAACTTCAAGCCCTGGGACGCCCAGGTGGAGCACGATCCCGCAGCCCTGGAACGGCAACTTGAGTTGCACGTCGATCACATCCGCGACGGCCGCACGGCCGAGGATATTCTCTACGAAATCCTCTTGAAGAGTGGCTTCCAACTCACCACATCGGTAGAGACGCTCCAACTGGCGGGCAAGACCGTGTATAGCGTGGCCGGTGGAGAGATCTTCATCTGCCTGGAGGGGGAGCTAACGTTGGATCTCATCAAGGCGATGGCTGCCCGGAAGCCCACGCGCGTGGTCTGCCTCGACGAAGGGTTTGCCGGCAACGACCAGCTCAAGGCCAATGCCGTGCAGATCTTCAAGACCAAGGGTATCACCAGCTTCAAGACGGTGTAAGGGGTCCAATCTCATTAAACTACAATTCGACCCCAACCAGTCCTTTCAGCTCGACGCTGTGGCGGCGGTGACCGACCTATTCGACGGCCAGCCCCAAGGAGCGCCGGAGTACGCCGTCATCAACGTCGGTGATATGGGCGGCCTTTTCGCTGGCCAATACCGAACGGAGCTCGGCGTGGGCAACCAACTACTGCTGGCCGAAGAGAAGCTGCTGTCCAACACCCGTGCCGTGCAGACCCGCAACGACATTGACATGACAGACCTAGCAACTCCGCTGGAGGCATGGGAGCTCTTCGATATACCTGTTAACATCGCCCGCCGCTGCCCTCACTTCTCAGTGGAGATGGAGACTGGTACCGGCAAGACATATGTCTATCTGCGCACCATTTTCGAGCTGTCGCGACGTTACGGTTTCCAGAAGTTCATCATCGTCGTTCCCAGCGTGGCGATCCGTGAAGGCGTGCTCAAGAACATCGAGATCACGGCCGACCACTTCCGTGCCCTCTACAACAACCTCCCTTTCGAGCACTTCGTCTACGACGCCAAGAGGGTGAACCGTCTGCGCCAGTTCGCGGTAAGCAACACGCTTCAGATCCTGGTCATCAACATCGACGCTTTCCGCAAGAATTTTACAGGAACCGAGGAAGAGCAGAAGAGCAACGTGATCTACAAGGAGAGCGACAAGCTCTCTGGCCGCCAGCCCATTGAGTTCGTGCAGGCGGCCAGGCCCATCGTCATCATCGACGAGCCCCAGAGCGTCGACAGCACCGACAAGGCGCAGGAGGCCATCAAGGCCTTGAATCCGCTGTGTACGCTGCGCTACTCGGCGACCCATCGCAATCCCTACAACCTGGTTTACCGACTCGATCCGGTGCGGGCCTTCGAGTTGAAACTGGTCAAGCAGATCGTAGTCGCCAGCACCTCGACGGACGGAGCCACGAACGACGCCTTCGTGCGAGTGGAGAACATCGAATATAAGAACGGCATCAAGGCCAAGTTACGCATTCATGTGCAGACTCCGGAGGGGCCGAAGGAAAGGGCAGTCACTGTCAAGAGCGGGGCAGACCTGTTCACTCTCTCCAACGAGCGCGCCTGCTATCAGCAAGGCTTTTCAGTGGCTGAGATCAACGCTGAGCCGGGCAACGAATACCTGCGGTTCAACAACGGCCACGTGCTGCGGCTGGGAGAAGAAACCGGCGGTATGCGTGAGGACATGTGGAGAGTGCAGATCAAGCATACGGTGAAGAGGCACCTGGAAAAGGAACTACTAGTGCGGCAGCGGGGCATCAAGGTGCTGAGCCTCTTTTTCATCGACCGCGTGGCCAACTATCGGGACTACGACGAGAAGGGCCAGCCAGTGAAGGGCAAGTTCGCCGACGCTTTCGAGGCTGGGCTGGCGGAACTGGCCAGGGATGGCCGCTACCAGGAGTTGGAGTGGCTCAGGCAGCCTATCGATCGGCTCCACAATGGCTACTTCGCCCAGGACAAGAAGGGCGTACTCAAAGACTCAAGGGAAGGATACGCCTCCCAAGCCGACGAAGACATCTACAGCCTGATCATGAGGGAGAAGGAGCGCCTGCTGTCGCTAGACGAACCCTTGCGCTTCATCTTCAGCCACTCCGCGCTGCGCGAGGGGTGGGACAATCCTAACGTCTTTCAGATTTGTACACTGAACGAAACTCGGAGCGTCGTGAAGAAGCGCCAAGAGATCGGACGGGGCTTACGCCTTCCTGTGGACCAGCACGGCCTACGCGTCTTCGACGAGTCGGTGAACAAACTCTACGTCATGGCTAACGAGAGCTACGAAGACTTCGCCCGCGCCCTGCAGACCGAGTACGAGGAAGACTGCGGCGTGACTTTTGGCAAGGTGTCGCTGACCGCGCTCGCCAGGCTGATCCGGGTCGTTGATGGCATGGAGCAGCCCATCGGCCGCGAGGCTGCTAAGGAGATTCGTACGTCACTGATCGAGCAGAAGATGCTGGACGCCGAAGGCCGTATCCAGCCAGCGTTCGACCCCAAGCGGAGAGATTTCAATCTGGAACTGCCCGAAGCGCACCGTGACTTGGTGCCCGCTGTGGTCGACCTGTTGGCGGCCTATCAGATCGAACGCCACATCCGCAAGGAACAGGACGAGGGGACCAATCACCTACGAAAGGAAGTCCTGCTCAGTCCTGATTTTCAGGCACTGTGGGATCGCATCAAGCCCAAGACCACGTATCGGGTCGAGTTCGAAACCGAAGAACTTATCCGGCGCACGGTGAATGCCGTGAAGCATATGGAGAGGGTCGAAGCACCCAAGGTTCGCGTCACTGTCGGCCAGATCGGGGTGGCCAAGGGCGGCGTGAGTGCCACGGCCATGAGCGTGGCAGAGGAGCAGGCAAGCTACGGCAGCCGTCCGCTACCCGACCTGCTGGCTTACCTGCAGAACGAAACCGAGTTGACCCGTTCTACCCTCGTCCGTATCCTCAAAGAGTCCAGTCGACTCAGCGAGTTCTTCAACAACCCTCAGCGCTACATGGATGCGGTGGCCTCGATTCTCAAACACGAGTTGCACCGCCTCCTTGTGGATGGCATCAAATACGAACAGATTCCGGGCTCCGGGCCGGAAGCAGAATGGGAGATGATGCTCTTCGAGGATGAAGAGTTGATCAACTACCTCACCGCCCAGCAGGTGGAGAGGTCGGTCTACGAATACGTGGTCTACGAGTCGGAGGTGGAACGGGAATTCGCCCGCCGGCTGAATGAGCGGCAGGACATTAGGCTGTTCGTGAAACTTCCGGGTTGGTTTGAGATCGATACGCCTGTCGGCAAGTACAACCCTGACTGGGCTATCCTCAAGCACGATGGCCAAGCGCTCTACCTAGTGCGTGAAACCAAAGCGACAAAGGACTTTCTGAAGCTCCGCACCAGCGAAGCGGACAAGGTGCGGTGTGGGAAACGGCACTTTAAGGCGCTTGGCGTGTCTTTTGACGTCGCGGTGACTGCAGACGAAGTGTAGTGGTCATCTCTTGCGAATCGCGCGATGAATCTCGGAAGCAATGTTGAATTGTGAAGCCTGTCATGCTGAGGGAGACGAAGAATCTTGACTATTAAGCCAATTATATAATTAAGTGCTACTCCCGCATCCCCACCAGAGGCTCGATGATGATACGGCCCCTCTCCAGATCCACCTCTTTGATCACCTCTTCAATAACAGGAACGAGGGTTTCTCTCCCTCCACCATTGGCGGGCCGAAGCACCAGAACGTCGTTTCCCTGTCCCCGCAGAACCTCCACCACCTCACCCCAGCACTCCCCCTGGGTCGTCCACACCTCTAAACCCTGGATTTGGAAGGGATAATACTCACCTTCCGGCAAGGAGTGTAGCTGATCTCTGGGCACCTCAAGGTATCGTCCTGCCAAAGCCTCGGCATCGTCCCGACTATCCACCCTCGCCAGCTTCACGATCACAAAGTTCTTCCCGGGGCGGCTCTTTTGCACCTCATATTCTTTCCCAAGAAGATAAACCTGGGAGCCGGGGTCAAAGCGCTCTGGGAAATCGGTCAAGACCTCTACTTTAACTTCGCCCCCCACACCCCAAGGGGACAGCACCCGGCCTACGATGATAAAGGCAGGATCGTCACCTTTGTTCTTCCGGCCATCGCCTTCCATGGAGAGGAAGAGGGCACTTCTGCTATGGCTGAACCGGAGCTAGACTATCTGGAGCATAGCTCGAGTGCGACGTCGGATGGCCACCACCCGAAGCAAGGTACGCATTGCCTCAGCGATGCGGCCCTGCTTGCCAATGACCTTGCCCATGTCCTCCGGGGCCACATGGAGCTTCAGAACAAGAAGATCACCCTCCAATTCTTCGCTCACCGTTACATCGTCTGGGTTGTCAACGATAGCTTTGGCGATGTACTCAATCAGTTCTTTCATCGTCTGCCTTTCCTGCCGCCTCCCTTTCTTGAGACGGGCGCGCCTCCGATGCCTCGGCCGTCAGCGTCCCCTCCCCGCCGGGGTCAGCTCTCCCGCCTTTAAAGGTTTGCCATATGCTGAGACCAGTCATTAGTTTGAGCACCCTATCGGTGGGCTGCGCCCCTTGGCGTAGCCACTTGAGGGCCTTCTCCTCGTCTATCACTACTGTGGACGGATGAGTGAGGGGATTGTAGTGGCCCAGAATCTCAATAAAAGCGCCATCTCGAGGCGTCCGCGCCTCGGCAACCACCACCCGGTAGCTAGGCTTCTTCTTTGCCCCCACTCGTCTCAAACGGATTCGTAGCAATCTTTTATCCTCCTCTGAATGATAACTGCTCTTTATTCATTTGTCCATTTTACCACATGCGGGACAAAAGCCCGCCCCGGCGGTTACTCATCTGGCGCATCAATTTCTGCATGTCTCGGAACTGGTTCAGGAGACGATTTACGTCCTGGGGACCCGTTCCGCTGCCCCGGGCGATGCGACGACGTCGGCTGCCATCAATGATATGGGGATAGTGGCGCTCCTGGGGTGTCATGGAGAGGATGATGGCCTCCACCTTTTTCATCTGCCTCTCGTCCATAGCTTCTACGGGCATCTGTCGCTTCAGGGTGGAGAAGCCGGGCACCATCTCCAGCAACTGCTCCAAAGGCCCCATCTTTCTGAGCTGTTGAAGCTGCTCCCGAAAATCCTCCAGGTCGAAGGATGCCTGACGCAGCTTTTTCTCCCAGGCTTTGGCCTGTTCCTTCTCCACAGTTTGCTCCACCTTCTCCACCAAGGTGAGGACGTCTCCCATACCCAATATGCGAGACGCCAGGCGGTCGGGGTGGAAAGGCTCCAGGGCATCCAGCTTCTCGCCAATGCCCAAAAACTTCACCGGCACGCCGGTGACGAACCTGATAGACAGGGCGGCGCCGCCCCGGGCGTCGCCGTCTATCTTGGTCAGAATGACACCCGTGAGAGGCACCGCCGCATGGAACTCCGTGGCCGCCTTGACGGCATCCTGGCCCATCATAGCGTCGGCCACCAAAAGGGTCTCCGTGGGATTGAGTACCCCCCGCAACTGCACCAGCTCATCCATCAACTCAGCGTCGATGTGGAGACGACCGCCCGTGTCCACCAGCACATGGCTGGCCGCCGTCTTTCGGGCCTGCTCCAGAGCGTGGCCACAGATGGTTTTAGCCGAGGTCTGGGTGCCTTCTTGGTACACGGGAATGCTCAACTGACTTCCCAATGCTACCAGTTGCTCCACCGCTGCGGGGCGCCGCACATCGGCGGCCACCATGAGGGGACGCTGCCCCTGGCGCTTCAGACTTTGGGCCAGCTTGGCCACGGTGGTAGTTTTGCCAGAACCCTGGAGGCCCACCAGCATTATGATGGTGGGGGGATGGGGAGCAGTGTCTAATCGGGGCTGCCCCTCCGCCAGCAGGGATATAAGCTCCCGATGAACGATCTTTATCACCTGCTGAGCTGGAGTGAGGCTTTCCAGGACCTCCCTTCCGATGGCCTTCTCTCGCACGCTGGCCACGAAGCCCCGAGCCACCTGGAAGTTCACATCGGCCTCCAAGAGAGCCAGCCGCACCTCCCTCAGGGCCTCATCCACATCCCTCTCGGTTAGGCGTCCTTTATTGCCCAGCTTGTCGAATATTCGTTGCAGCTTCTCGGAAAGGATTTCAAACATCTTTCACTCCAAGGCCCCATTCTAGCCCAACCGCACCCGCCCGTCAATAATCCGTACTCCAGGGGTCTACGCTGTTAAGTGTGAAAGAGGGGATGAAATGAGTTGAAAGCACCCGCTGGCCTCAGTAGCTTTGGGAAGCAAAGATCATCTCAAAGCGAAGGAGGTGCGGCGAGTGCAAGACGACTGTATCACCATAGCCCTG
>JACPEP010000011.1 GCA_016183425.1 Chloroflexota bacterium | reverse complement strand
GGGACTGGCGACAGGAGATCCTCAACTACTTCGACCATCCCTACACCAACGGCTTCGTGGAGGGCAAGAACAACCGGATCAAGAGCCTGCCCTCGAGCGCAGCGAAGGGTCATCAAGCGTATCGCCTATGGCTACCGAAACGATAGAAACTTCAGGCTGAGGGTCCTCCTCAGCAACCATAAGGAGGTCAATCCCCAGGCTGCACGAGGCCCATCACACTTATTGACGTAGAGCCCTTTCGGAGCGTTTGAATGATTCTCCGTCATAATATGTTGTAAAATATAAGGAGGAGGTAAAAGGAGGTGTTTCATGACGATGACCGCCACCTCACCAGAAACGTCATTGATAGAGTACCGTCTACGTAAAGCGCGGGAGACCCTGGATGCCGCCCACTCTCTTTTAGACAGTCAGAACCTGAGGGATTCTATCAGCCGCTTGTATTTCGCCCAATACTATGCCGTCACCGCCTTGCTCCTGACCAAGGGTTTCACCACCACAGAGCACTTTCCAGTAAAGGAGCTTTTTAATCGAGATTTTGTAGACAGGGGCTTGGTAGACAAACAATGGGCTGAATATTATGAGCAGTCCTTCAAAGACCGCCTGGATGGAGACTACACCGACCATTACGAGTTCGACCAGGGGTACGTACGGGAGCGGCTCCGCAAAGCCTGGGACTTCATGTCCGCCATCGCCGATGCCATCCAATCTTCTCTAGGCTATTAAATGCGCCCAAAGGGGTAGCCCTGGGCAATCTTAGATTATTTTGGGCTAGCGGGTGAAGAGAGGGCTATAACCCATAAAGGGGAGCAGGGCGTTGGCTCCATAAAGGAAGGTGACCACTCCCACTATCCAGAGCAGCCAAACCACCACCGTGCGCGCTCCGCGACTGAGGTTGAAATCGGTGACCACAACCAATAGCCCATTAAGACCGTGAAAAACGACCACCGCCACAAGGGCGAGGTCGATGAACACGAAGAGGGGCGTGCGAAGACGCTCTGCTACCCCCTGGAAGGTGAGCTTCTCTCCGGCGACGGCAAAGTGAAGCACCCAGAAATGAGCTCCCAGGAAGAAAAGGAGGAGGGCCGCGCTGACCCGCTGCATTAGCCACACCAAGTTACCCCTCCCCACCTCCGTAACGGTGGTAGATGTGAGGTGCTCTTCCGTTGCGGTAGCTTCCATAACCTTCCTCTCTTTATCCCTTAACGAGCCGACTACGTGGCTAGACCAGGGGTTTCCCCTGGACAAAAGGCCACCACAGGCTCACGCCCCAGGCAAAAATAGCTGACACAATCACCAAAACACCCCAGAAAATGGCCTTCTGTTGCCGTATTCCGATGCCCAGATCGAACAGGATAACCCGAATACCGTTGAGAGCATGGAACAAGACCCCCGCCAGGAGCAACAGGTCTAAGCTGAGAAAGAGGGGGGTCTGAAAAAGGGCCATGACCTGGTTAAACTCTTGACCCTGACGGTTGGCAATGGAAAAGGAGATAACCCAGATGTGAGTGAAAAGGTATAGGACGAGAACGATGCCGCTTATACGCTGTGCTAGCCAGACCCACATCCCCAGATTGTAGTGGCTGGGCCACAGGTCGGTATGACGAACTCGGTACACTACTTGCCTCCTTCCTCTTCCCCAGAGAGAAACCCGTCTATCCCCGTTCCCAGAAGCGCAGGCGGCGCGCTATCGTCTTCCTCTTCAACTGCTGGATAGACCAGGTGGGGTTTATGTTCTTGGGACAGGCGATGTGGCAGTTGAAGATAGTATGGCATCGCCACACTCCATGGTCGTTGTCCACCAGAGCCAAGCGCTGGCGGCCCACCTCATCCCGAGAGTCGGAGACGAAACGGTAGACCTTGGTCAGGGCCGCTGGCCCCAGGTACTGGGGGTCTGTCCACACCATGGGGCAGGCGGAATAACAGGCAGCACATTGTATGCAGTTTATCATCTCTTCGAAGGCTCGCCGCTGCTCCGGGCTCTGGAGTCGCTCCCGCTCCGGCGGAGGGGTAGTCGTCATAAGGTAAGGCAGGGCCCGCTCGAACTTCTCGAAGAAGGGCTGCATGTCTACGATAAGGTCTTTTATCACCCTCAAATGGGGTAGCGGGCTGACCACGATCTCCTGAGCCTTCAGGGTCTCCACCCCCGTGTTGCACGCCAGATGGTAAGCCCCATTTATGTACATGGCGCACGAGCCGCAGATAGCGCTGCGGCAAGAGCGCCGGAAGCTCAAGCTACCGTCCCGCTCATCTTTGATCTGGTGAAGGCCATCCAGTACGGTAGCTCGCTCCGGCAGCTCTAGGGGAAAAGACTGAAAATAGGGCTGCCCGTCTCTCTCCGGCTGATAGCGCTGAACCTTAAAAACGACCTGCATCAATACTTCCTCACCTCCGGCTTGAATCTAGTGACAACAACGTCCCCGTACTCCATATGAGGGCCTTCATCAGAGGAGAAGGCCAGAGTATGCTTCAGCCAATTGACATCGTCCCGCTCTGGGAAATCGCGGCGAAAGTGGGAACCGCGGCTTTCCTCTCGCTGAAGAGCGCTTAATGCGATAACTTCGGCCACATCCAACATGTGCCCCAACTCTAATGCCGCCACCAACTCGGTGTTAAACGTCCGGCTTTTATCTTGGAGACCTATCTTTGAGTAGCGTTCCCGCAGCGCCCGTATCGCCTCCCATCCCTGGCTGAGGCGCTCCCGGGTGCGGAAGATGCCCACCTTGTCCATCATCGTCTGCCCCATCTCGTACCGAAGGGACGCTATCCTTTCTCCGCTTTCCCTCGCCATCAGGGTGCGAACATCGGTTTCCGCCTTGGCCACAATTCCTTGGGGGAAGGGGGGCAAACCATTGGCGGCGGCCAAGGATGCCGCCGCCTGGCCGGTTCGGCGGCCAAAGACGATGGTTTCCAAAAGGGAATTGCCCCCCAGCCGGTTGGCACCCTGGACACTGACACAGGCGCACTCCCCAGCGGCATAGAGACCGGGCAAGGAGGTCGCTCCCCAGGCGTCCGTTTTGATGCCTCCCATAGTGTAGTGCTGTCCGGGGCGCACCGGCACCATATTTTTCACAGGGTCCACCTGAGCGAAATCCACGGCCAACTGGCGCACCTGGGGCAGGCGCTCCTGAATAACCTTCTCTCCCAAATGGCGGGTATCCAACAGAACGCAGCCATCCACCCCTCTACCATCGTCGATCTCTTGTTGCTCGGCCCGGGCTACCACATCCCTGGGAGCTAACTCCATCCTTTCTGAGGCGTAGTGGGCCATGAACCGTTCACCCGCGGCGTTCCGCAGATAACCTCCTTCTCCCCGCGCCCCCTCAGAGAGAAGAATCCCGTTGGCCTTTAGAGTGGTGGGGTGGAACTGAACAAACTCCATATCCATAAGCGGGAGGCCGGCCCGGTAGGCCAGGGCCATGCCATCGCCGGTACTGGCGTGCCCATTGGTGCTATAGCCCCAGTAGATTCGTCCCGCGCCACCAGTGGCCAGTATAACCGCCTTGGCCCTCATAGGGTGAATCTGGCCAGAGGCTATGTCCAGGGCCACCACGCCGCAACATACCCCTTCCTCTACCGCCAGGGACAAAACCAACCACTCCTCGTATACCCGAACCCCCCGTCTCTTGAGGTATTCGTACATGGTGTGGAGCATAGCGTGGCCGGTGATATCGGCCACAAAGCAGGTACGGGGGAAGCCTGATCCCCCAAAGGGACGCTGCGCCAGGGTCCCTTGGGAGGTACGATTAAAGGGCACTCCCAGGTGTTCCATTTGATAGATATCCTGGGGCCCCTCCTGGCACATGATCTCGATGGCATCCTGGTCTCCCAGGTAGTCGCTACCCTTTACCGTATCGAACATGTGGGCTTCCCAGGAATCGTTGCTGCCCAGGGCGGCGTTGATTCCCCCTTGAGCCGCTCCGGAGTGGCTGCGCAAGGGGTGAACCTTGCTCAACACGGCCACATCGGCCTTAGGGGCGATTTCCACGGCTGCCCTCATCCCCGCCAGGCCAGCGCCCACTACCAGGACGTCGTGACTCAGCATTTTGCTAAGCCCTGCTGAAAAAAGGTTAAAAGGCCTATGATACTTTTTCCATCACATATCTCCCCGGAGGCGATAAGCCCTGGAATTTGACTTAGAGACACCCAGCGAGGCTCAATGAACTCGTCGTCATCAGCGTTCTGCTTTGTTGCGCGCAAACCCGTGGCGAGGTACAGATGAATGTATTCGCCAGAATAACCGGGGCAAGGGTAGAAGCCCCCCAGCCGCTCTACCCTTTGGGCCACATAGCCCGTTTCCTCTTCCAGCTCACGGCGGGCGCATGACTCTGGCTCCTCATCCTGGTCCATAACGCCCGCGGGCACCTCCAGCATCTCCCCCTCCACCGCTTTCCGGAACTGGCGTACCAGGAGGACTTTGTCACCTTCAACGGCCACTATAGCCACGGCAGGACGGTGTTCCACAACCTCCCGTAGAGCTGTTTTGCCGTTAGGAAGCTCTACCGTGTCCACGCGAAGGGTAACGATGCGGCCACGGTAGAGATAACGGCTGTCGAGGCTAGGCTCTTTCATACCTTGAAGGTACTGCGCCCTTGTTTAGGAGCCTCCGATTCTTCACTTTGGATTTCTAGCTCCCCTGATTACCGATCTGGAGTACCAGAGCCACCTCATCGCAATCGGGAAATTTGGAGCAGCGATAGCACTCCCCCCAGACCTTGCGGGGCAACTCCATCTTGTCCACCTGCTGAAAACCCATGCGCTTGAAAAAATCGGGCTTGTAGGTGAGACAAAAGATAGTGGGGATGCCCAGCACTTTGGCCTCTCGAAGACACGCCTCCAGCATTTGCAGGCCTATTCCTTGATCCTGAAACTCCGCAGCTACCGCCAAAGACTTTATCTCCGCCAAATCCGCCCAGCAGATGTGGAGGGCGACACAGGCAATCACCCTATCCCTCTGCCGAACGACGAAGTAGTCCCGAAGGTTCTCATAGATCTCGCTCAAAGGCCGGTGGAGCATCTCCTCGGCGTCGGCAAAATGGTTAATAAGGCGATGAATCTCCGGTACATTGGCGAGACAGGCTTTTTCTACCTTCAGACTGCGGGCAGTTTTGATTCCGACACGAGGGCGCGTCATTTCAACTACTCTATACCTTAGTCTTTACTATTATTCCCCAGCATCGGGGTTACCCCCAGCTTCTGGCTCAGCAGGCCATAGAAATGGGCTGCGGGATGGCGCCTGAGAAAGCGGGTGACATAGGGGCTTTGTTGTACTTTGACTATGGCTCCGCCAAGGAGGGAACAAACTATTTGACCATCGATACAAAACACAGCACCATCATCGGCATGGGTCTCCAGCTCCACCACCGCCGAGGAGGGCAACACTAAAGAATTTCCCAGGGCTAGATGGGGAGACACCGGATTGAAAAGAAACTCTCTGGACTGGGGATGAAACACGGGACCGCCAGCCGATAGAGAGTATCCCGTGCTGCCGGTAGCCGTAGCCAGGATGATGCCATCGGCCCGGTAGGTACTCAACAGTTGACCATCCACCGATACCTTTATGTATACCGGCCGGCAGGGAATACCCCGTCCTACATAGATATCGTTCAGGGCATGGAAAGGAGTTCCTTCACAGGGAGGCGCTTCTGCCTCGACTATGGAAAGAACCTCCGCCTGAAGCATAGCGCGCTCCTCCAGCCATCCCTCTCCCCTAAGAAGACCGGGAAGCTGCTGTAAGGCCTCCTGGGGTTTCAGCTCGGCCATAAATCCCAGTCGCCCCACATTTATCCCAAGCAAAGGAATGGACCGAGAAAGAACCAACTGGGCCGCTCGCAGAATGGTGCCGTCGCCTCCTACTGCCAGAAGTAAACCCACCTCCGATAACTGAGCATCTACCTCCTCTTCTTTATCGGCAGAGGATACCCATGCCGAAACCCCCATCCCCTCTGCCAGCGCCGCCAATTTCTGGGCTAAAGCTCGGGCCGAGGCTGAATTAGGATGGCAAAGGATCCCCAACCGGGCTATGGATTCTAGTGTCTGGCTGGGGGACAAAAAGTCACCTACGGTTTTTGCCACCAGAGGAAAAACTCCTTATTTCCCTCGGAGCCCAGGATAGGGGATGGAGTTAAACCTTTGATATGGAGTCCTCTCTCTATCCCCCAAAGGATGAGACGGGCAAGCACGTCGGCATGAAGAAGGGGATCTTTGACCAAACCGCCTCGGCTCACTTGGCCCCGCCCCACCTCGAACTGGGGCTTCGCTAAAGCCACGATGTTCCCACCAGGACATACCCAGTCAATCGCTCGGGGGAGAATCTTTTCTAGGGATATGAAGGATACATCCAGGGTAACTATGTGTGCCGGCTCCGCCAGCCTCTCCAGATAGCGAGCGTTTACCCTTTCCATAACGATGACCTGGGGGTCAACTCGAAGCTGGTAATCCAGTTGTCCATACCCCACATCGATAGCGTACACCCGCCGCGCCCCCCGTTGCAGCAGGCAGTGGGTGAAACCGCCGGTAGAAGCGCCCACATCCGCCGCTACTTGCCCCGCCACCGCCAGGCCAAACTCCGCCAAAGCGTGATCCAGCTTCAGGCCACCTCGGCTGACAAAGGGCAGCCCCCCCACTAGCCGTACCGTAGTGCTCTCAGGGACGAGATAACCTGGCTTGTCCACCATCTTGTCATTGGCCAGAACGTCTCCGGCCATGATTAAGGCCTGCGCCTTCTCTCGGCTAGGTACCAAACCTTTCTCAACCAAAAGAGTATCTATACGTTGTCGTCTCATGGTGGCTAATTAAGGATAGACTAGCCCCTTTTGAAAGTCAAGGGTGTGTAGGAACCCTGCCCTTTGTTGAGACGCCTTTTCCTAATCAAAACAAATACCAGGCCGCCCACAAATATCAAAAATGAGACGATAGAGATTTTAGCGCCCAAATAAAAGGTAACCGGCTGGAAAGTAAGTTCCACTTTGTGATCGCCCCCCGGGACGAAAATGGTGCGAAACAAAAAGTCGCCCCGGTATATCTCCGTCTCCCGCCCATCGACGTAGGCCTTCCAGCCTGGGTAATACACCTCACTCAGCACCAGAAAACCGTTTCCCTGGGCATTTACGCGTAGCTCAAGGCGGTTGGGGGAGTAGTGGGTTATAGCCACTTCCCCGGTGGCCGACTGGCCACCTCCTTGTCCGGTAGGTGGCGTCTTTTCCAGGATAACCACCTCTCTGGGATCGAAATCGGGCGCCTGTAACCGCTGGAGGATTTCTTCTCCGTCAGAGATAACCTCATAGCGAGGAACGAAAAAGGCCCTGGGAAAGAAATCCTCGTTTTGGTATATATCCACCTCTCCCTGATATACTAAGCGGTGCTTCCCGTCTTTTACAACCTCTCCCTTTTCGCGAAGAAGGTACTTCACGTTAAGAAGGTCCACCAGCCGGGAGCCGTATGCTTGCCACGAATAGTCTGATTTTGGCTCCCGATATACCAGGGGCCGCTGGTTGGCGGCGTTAGCGTACTCCACAAACCTTCTCAGCATATAGGCATTGTCACCGTCGATATTGCCTATTTTATAGACCTCTCCATCGTTCTCCTCGAATAGAACCTGTGGCCCCTCCACAGGGAACACGCGGAAGAAGCCCTCGTCCTGCTGGAGGAACTCGATGAAGCCCCACTGGCGATAGTGCTCCGTCACAGGCAGCGGGGCCAAGAACCGGGCGCCGAAAGCCCACAAATCCAGGAGGACAAAGGCCACCACCGCCACCCCGAGCCAACCCTTGGCCAGGTGCCACCTCACTCCCAGGTAAAGAATCCCAAAGGCAAGGACAGCCAGCCCCAGGGGCACATGAACGGCAGGGTTGGCCAGATTCACGGTCCCCATAAAGCGGGACACCTCCTGAAGGTGGCTATCCAGCTTGGTGTAGTACTCCTCCAGGGAGAGGAGGTGGGTGGGGCGGCCAAGGTAGAAAAAGCCAATCACCCACTGCCCCAGGCGAACAAACCAGCCCCTGGCGCCAGCAAAAATCATGGGTGAGGCAAGAAGGGCAGCCACCAGGGCAAGGTAGCCTATTGCCAGCGCCCGAGCCCTCTTCCATATGTGGCGCCGGCTGTCTTGGAGTACAAGGTCGCACCCCGCTCCCGCCAGTAGAGAAAGGCTGAACACGGCAACGATGAGGAACCTGGGGGGGCTTCTCACCATATTAAAGGGAGGTAACCACTGATAAACAAGTCCATAAACGGGGGTGTAACGGCCCAAGGAAAGGACAATGGCCGCTGCCCCCAGCAGGGTGAGGAAGGTGACCGATCTGTCTCTGCCCCACCGGGCTACCGCCGCATACAGGGCCAGCAGAGAGGCCAGAACCCCCACATAGAAGATGTTCTCCGTAAAGGCCGAACCCCAGTAGTCCCCCGTCAGTTCGTGGCCGAAAAGGTCGGGGAAGAAAAGGGTGAGGAGGTCTCTTGGGTTAAGAGAATTGTAGGTAGCCATGGCGAAGGTCCAGTTGCCCCCCCGGCGATAGTTTTGCAGGAAGCTCTCATAGCTGGGAAGTATATAGATAGCGGCCAAGCCCAGCCCCAAAACCAGCGCCCCAGCCAGGCAGAGGGTGATTTTCAAAGCGGAACGATACTCCTGAGGGCGAAGGATAGGATAGAGCCAGTATATCAAGTAGCCCCCCAAGGCTAGAAACATCATGGCTGGGTACTGGGGGGTACCAAAAAGGTTTACCACGCCTATGCTCATCCCTAGTAGAAAGGTGGAGACCAGGTCCTTTCTCTCCAAAACTCTTTGCAGGAGAAGGAATAAGAGGGGCAGGTAGACGAAGGCGTTGATCACCTCCAGGTGGCCAGCCCACAGGCGGACCAAAAAATAGCCGTTGAATGTGAAGACGATGGCTGCGGTCAAAGACCCCCAAGGGGAAAAACCCTGTTTCTGCCCATAGAGATACATAGACGCGGCAGCGATGAAAAAGGGAATGATGTACATCAAGTTGAAGGCGGTGACGACAGGCAAGAAATAGATAACAAGATAAACGGGATAGGCGACAAAGGAGGAAACATACTGGTAATCGGGCAAGCCAGCAAATACGTAAGGGTCCCAGAGGGGTATCCCCCGTCCGGAGGCGACCTCGTCAATGAAGAACCTGACTATAGGGTAGTTCACCAAGGCATCCTTGCCAGCTATCAATAGGCTGGTGGAGAAGAGAACCTGGCGAAAAAAGAGGCCGATTAAGAGGAACAAAAACAGAAGAGGGACGAGGCTCTTCAGCTTGAGAACAAGCCTAGATCTATTCTTTTCTTCCCCGACCAGGGACACGCCACCCCCTCCCGTCAAAACATCCTTTGCTATTACTTTTCAGCGGCTAGCCGCTGGAGATACGATACAGGTACACCTCTATGCCAACGAAGCGCTTTTCTTCCACCAAAGGATGCCTCTCTTCCAGTATCTCTTTCAGCTTTTGGCCGCTGGAGGGCCGATGGGCTAGTATCAGCCAGGCCCGAGTATGCCCCACCACCACCTCCTCCAACGTCATCGCCGCTCTTTCCTCGTCCTCCCCAATCCATCGATCCAGCCCGTGCCGTGGTTCGCTACCTCTATAGTAGTGATCGAAGGCAACCTCAAGATAGTTGGGATTAAGAAGAATCACGTCTCCCTTCTGCCCCACCCCGGCGATGTACTGGGCCACTTCCCGCCACTGTTCCTTCTCATACTGCGGATTCTGGTAATAGTTCGCCAGCGAGACAACACTTACCACAACCAGCCCCACTATCAAAACCTTGCGCAGCCCACGCCACGGTAGGGTGTGAATACCCATGGCCAAAAGGATGGGGACAGCAGGGACGAGAAAGCTAGCATGACGGGCGGTCAGAAAGGGAGCCTTCAGGGAAAGGAGATACATGATTCCCAGGGGTAGAGCTAGATAGGCAGTCCACAATACCAGCGCCAGTCGGTTCTGTCGGCGGACAACCAAGCCCACTAGAACGATAGGTAAGTAAATGAAAACGGGCACGTAGCGGAGGGCAAGGAGACCCTGGGCTGCCTGAGGCAGTTGGGGGAGGAGGAAGGCCAGATTGAAATAATCCCCTTGCAAGAAATCCTTCAGGATGGCAGCGACCAGGAGAGGGGAGGGACCAGGCCAGACTTCGGTGTAAGCGTAAAAGGGATGGGAAGGGGAAGTCAATATCTGCCAATAGATGGTCAGGTGGGACAGCATCCAGGGGGCGAATAGGAGCGCCATGGCTCCCTGGCTGGCAAGCCATGGGCCAAGCAACCTCTTGTCAGTACGCCAATGGAAGAAGAGGTACAGGTTCTGCACTAGAAAGATCATAGCCGTGAGTACCAAGAAGCCGGAGTAGAAGGCGAGAGCAGCGCAGAAGACATAGGCCGCCCAGTGACGAGGACTGCGAGTTTGGATGGCCCTTGTCAAAAAGTAGGTAGCGGCAAGACCGAAGAGGAGAAGGATACCATGGGGGCGTGATTCCTGGGAGAAATAGATGGCAAAAGGCGAGATAGCCATCAGCAGGGCAGCAAGGATGCCCACGGGCGGGCCAAAGGAGGCTTTAGCTGCCAGGTAGACGAAGAAAACGGCTAAAATCCCTGCTATGGCAGAAGGAAGGCGCAGAGCAAATTCGGAGGTGGAGAAACGGGACATAAGGTTCATAGTTAGGTAGTAGATTGGGGGGTTGAGAAAATCCCCAGGAAAGTTAACCCGGAATATAACTTCTGTCAAAGTATATTGAGCAACATCGCTACGTGAGAAGCCGACGATCTCGTCATACCAAAGGCTCTGAACGCCAAGGCGGTAGAGGCGCAATCCGGCCGCCAATACGACAATGATCACCACTATCCATATTAGGCTCCTGTGCCTTCCTTCGCCGGCCTCGGAGATCGCCCTTTGTTCGTCGATCCCTTCAACGAAGGAAGCCGTGCGTCGACTCAGCGAAGAGTCAGGCAGCACTAGGCTAAAAGGCTCCCTATGAGAGTTTGTTTCAGCACCGCTTCCCTTTGAGGCTCCAGTTCCACGGTAAGATACCCAGAATAGCGATGGTATTTTAGCACATTACAGCGTCTCTGCCATTTTCTTGTATTTGCTCATATGAACCTCGTGGTATCCCAGGCTGCCCCGTATCCCTATCGCCTCCTGGGGACAGACCATGTAGCAGTAGAGGCACTGAATACACCTGGGTCAGCAAAAGCACCGGCGTCCTGGGGGATACCCAGAGAGGTAGGACAGTAGGCGGTACACCCTACTGAGACCTGTCTTCTTGCTGCCTCCACATCTGGAGAGGAAGCAACCCCTTCTCTTTGGCTAAACGGGAGTAAAACACTTTTCCCCGGTCCATTCAGCGGAGACCTTGACATGACCCAGTGCTTTCACCGATGCCCTTGCAATCTTAGGACACCTTTTCCGAAAGCAATAGCTAGTCTAAGTTGTTTCAAGGAGCGCACTTGCAGGAATTTCCTGAACATATAGCGTGGTCTAAGATAAAAGCCTCGATATGCCTTCCTTTGCATCTCAAGTAATAATTCTGGGGTCAAACTGCCATGCTTAAAGGTAACCTTTTTATAAGGGGTGTAATCCTTCCACGAGTTGGGGAACAGCTCGCCTTCCTCTTTGATTATCCTCCAGTATTCTGTCATAGGAAATGGAATGGTTATATGGAAAGTGGCGCTGTCAAGGTCCAACTTTTTAGCGAAATTGATGGTGTCCTCCATGGTTTGCCTGTCGTCGCCTAAGTTACCCAGCATAAAGAGCCCCCTAGTTTCGATTCCAGCTTCCTGGCACCACTTCACCGCCATCTCAACCTGATCCAATTTTATTCGCTTCTTTATATTGGTAAGAATCTGTGTATTTCCAGACTCAATACCCAGTGATACCATATAGCATCCCGCCCTCCTCATGCTTTTGAGCAAAGACGGGGTGATTTTATCAATTCGCACTCCATTACTACATCTCCAAAGTAATTCCTTGTTTATGCCTCTGGAGATAAGTAGGTCACAGAACCTCTCCACTCTATTAGGCAGCAAAGTAAAATTGTCGTCAATGAAGTCGATTTCCTTGACGCCATACTCCTGCATTAAAAATTCTATTTCTCTAACAATGTCCTCTGGGCTTCTATAACGGAACTTTTTGCCGTGTACCAGATGATCTATGCAAAATATACAAGAGAACGGACACCCTCGCTCGCTCAGAATGTGAGCGAGAGGTGTTCTCTTGGCTCCGAAGCTGGCATACTTATCAAGAGGCAAGAGATCCCGAGCCGGAAAGGGCAAGACCTCTACATTTGATATATGTTCCCTGAGTGGATTATCAACAATCTCATGATTTTCTCTATAGCTAATACCCCTAATCTGATCTAGGGGCTTGCCACTAACCAGCTCAAGCATCGTTATCTCCCCTTCACCACGAACAACGATATCTACCCTGGGAAACTCCTCCAAGGTTTGTCGGGGGAGCGCGCTGGAGTGATAGCCACCAACAACGACTTTGATTGAGGGACAGCAGAGTTTGGCAATTTCACCAGCTTCTTCAATTGTATTTGTTACCGCCGTAATCCCAACATATTCAATATCTTTATGCCCCTCGATAAATTGCTTGATTTCTGTAAAGCTTAGGGCAAGGGCGTTAGCATCCAGAATATCAACAGAAATGCCATTTTCGCGTAGGAATGCTGCGATATAAGCTATACCCATAGGCGGGAAGATAGGCGTTATGTCTTGGTTGCCGATGTATGCGTATACATTCCGATAGTTTGGATTGACTAACAAAACCCTCATTTTCATTCCCCCTTTCATCCCGGGACATAGAGAATAATCTCAAAGCTCTCTTTGGAACCATATTATTGCTGAGGTTGATCTTGAGGCGGATGTGGGCCTCCCGACTTTGAGGCAGGCCCGCCTTGTATCGCGAAAGCATATTGTCCACCACCTGAAACACCTCTTCGGTATTGCCTGCTCAGCCCTGATGGATGGTGCCTTTGCCAAACTGGTACTCTTTCACCCTGGCGTCTGGGTTTTTGACGCCACCGAGAAAGAAGCCATCAAGGTAACACAGAGATATTGTCGCTAGCGCTCAGGGTACCCACTGCCATAAAATCCAGCAGCGTGGGCACGATGTCTACCAGCCTGGCACCGACAATCTTACACTGAGGAACATCGGGGCCGTTGACGATCAAGATACCAGCCACCTCAGGGATGTTGTCGCCATAGCCGTGCAGAGCTCTGGAAACGAAGAAGTGCTGAAAATAGTTGGGACGGAACTGAATAGCCAGGCTTCAGGGCTCGCAGCGGGTCGCCGACGAAGTCTCTACGGTAGGGAATCTCCGTTTCCTGAACCTGGGACGAGTCGCAGACTCTCCACACTGGATTCTACATCATCTCCTTCAATCAGGATGCCTGGCTGGTTTCCTTTAGTCATACCATACGGAAGCTCTGGAAAAACAGTATAAGGAGCGTCCAGGGTGAAGTCAAGGGCGCGCCCGGGTTCCCGTCGGTGACCAATTGCTGGGGGCGTCTTAAGCCACGCTCCACCAGGTCATTCAGCACACCCTTCCACTACTCGGTCCCCCGAGGCTCAGGTGCCGGACTACCCGTTTCCCCTCGCGAGTGATACCGTGGGCTACCAGCACTGCCTCCTTACTACGGCTATTACCCCTTACTCCCAGGTAGATGCCGTCCGGGAAGAGGTAAATTATCTCCTCAAGAGATAAGTCACGGCGCCAGTTATTGAAGGCTTCCCTGAGGGCTTTATTTGCCCGTGAAACACTGGAGCGGGAGAGGCCGCTCTTTCCCCATAGTGGCTTGAGTGCCCGCTTGAAGTCCCTGGTCGATAACCCCCCAACGTAAAGCAGAGGGATTGTTTCTTCAATGAGTTTGCTGCGGCGTTGCCAGGCTTCGAGTAACTGGGAAGGAAAGGTTTCCTCGGTATCTGAGACCCGGGGGACTGGTATCTTGATATTACCGGCGCCGCAGCTTACCTGACGATCCCGATGACCATTGCGGTAGCCGCGTACCTTGCCCTGGCTACGCTCATAGGGCTGCCGCCTGAGATGGGCGGTCACCTCTTCCTCCAAGGCTACGGTTAACAGCAGCTTGGCCCCTTCCCGGGCGAATAGCTCCAGCGGTTGGCCGGCAAGCTCTTCCAGCGATAACCCCAGCTCTGACATGGTCAATTCCCGTCCCTTGTGGTATCCTTTCTCCATCGGTATATCCCCCCTTATTTTTATTTGGCTTTCCTATAGGGTAGGATATGCCGATTCCTTTTTCCACCACTTTCGGGACACTGCCTTTTCTCTCTAATAGCTCAGGCCCATATTTCTCCGTCCTGTTACAAAAAGCAAGTCCCCCCTTATTCTGAGGGAGCATCTGCTAGACGTTGCCAGAAACGACGTAAACTCACTAGCAACCGTACGGCCTGAGGTCACCAGTTGATCAGACTAGAGGTTTGCCATCGCATTCGATCTGGGGCAGCCCCATCAACCGCAGTATTGTCGGCAACATATCGGTCATGTGAGCATTCACTTGTCCAGATGTTCCTTTTATTAAGTAGAATGCCTGTTGGTCGGGATGCTTGGGATCATAGCCATGCATGGCCTTGACCGGAGTACTCCCCTGAAAGAAGTTGGGAAGTATGAGGTAACCAGGATCCGCCAGAAAGAACAAATCGCACAGATCCCTGGGTAATCTGTATTCCGCCATCTCGTCTTGGGTTAAGACACGCCCCCATCGTATATTTTGAAGTTTCTCAGTGACTAGAGTTCGTGTTCTTGGGTTCTTGAACCAAAATCTTGCGCATGTTGAGTCTAGAAAGTAGACCAGATCAGTACCAAACTCCCAGTCGAGCTCTCCCAGCTCTCTTTCAACGTCGATGTGGCCCTTGATCTTAAGCATGCCGTGATCCGAAAAAATCACCATCTCTTGGGCATCGAGCCTGCGCAAATAGTCGTCTAGTTCCTTTACGCAGTTTACTGCCGCGCTTGAATCAACGCTAAAGTCGTGGCTCAGATAATCAAGGTCTAAAAAGTGGGCGAAACAGAAGTCATATTTGTTTCTGTTTTTTTGTACCAACCGGAAGATGTTCTCATTGGAGCGGTTCCAAAAAAGGGACTCTTTATTATTGGTAATGATGTTGGGCCAATCAATAGATATGAAGGTCTTGCCGTTGTCTCGTAGGTAATCAAAGAGGGTCTTTTGGCTAAGGGAGTGTTGCTGTGGCCATGCTTTCTTCATTGAGACATCCCAATGCTGCGTTTTCGCTAGAGGAATCTTGGCTAGTGAGAAGAAGAAGCGGTTGTCTTCAGCCAACCTTTTGAGGTTGACTAGCCAGTTGAGAGCGGTTCTGCCCAGGAATCTCAGGTTCCGAATCCAGCCTAACGAAGCATTTGGTGAATGATCGAAAATGGCAAAGACTTTGTGCTTATCAGGATAAAGACCGGTGAGAAAGGTAGCGCTAATCCCCGTAAATCCTAGGACTGTCTCCAGGTCACCGTGCAGATTCTCCTCTGCCAGCGACTTCAGATATGTTGTATATTGCAAATACTCCGGCTTGAATGCATCCAGGTATATACATAACATTTTCGGCTCTCACCCCCCCTTTTGCACACAAATAGATTCGGACTCCGCAACAATGTAGCACCTGCCGTCTGGGTTGGGAAGACCGTATGATTTCATCTAAGCAGACGTTCTAACGCTATTACGGTCTTAATGCTGAAATTTCAAAACACTCAATGCTGCCCGAAAGTACGCCTTCAGTTGTTTGAAGGAGCGAATTTCCAGAGTTTTCCGGAATATAATCTGGGGGCGCAGATAATACTCCCGGTAGGCTATCTTTTGCATCCTTTCCATTAGCTCAGGAGTCAAACCACCGTACGAAAAAATCGGCTTGTTAAAGGCATTGTAGTCCTTCCAAGACCTAGCGTGTAAATTTCCCTCGCTTATGATTTTATCGGAATGACTTGAGCCAGGGAAAGGAATATAGATTTGAAATTGGGCAAAATCCACGTCGAGTTCTTTCGCAAATTCAATAGTTTCTCTTATCTCCTTTTCACCTTCCCCATCGTTGCCAATCATGAAGAACCCCTCCGTCATTAACCTGGCTTCCTTAGCCCATTTTACTGCGGTCCGTATCTGTTCCAGTGTTTCCCCCTTATTTATCAAGTCAAGAATTTTTTGGTTTCCCGACTCGACTCCAAAAGCAAGGAAATAGCAGCCGGCCCTTTTCATCTTTAGTATCAGTGGATAGGTCACGCGATCGGCTCGAATACCATTCCCCGTTTTCCATATAAGATCGTATTCCCTCTCGATCAATAGATCGCATATTTTCTCAGCTCGATCTGGAAGAAGGGTAAAATTGTCATCAACAATATTGATTTCCTTAACTCCATATCTATTCACTAGCTCATCTACTTCTGCTATGACATTCTCGGGGCTACGAGATCTAAACTCTTTTCCCAAAACGGTACGAGTTGTACAAAATGAGCAACTATATGGGCAACCTCTCGAGGTGACCAACAGGGCAAATGGGTATCTCTTTACACCGGGCGACCAATATCTTTTCAAAGGCAGGAGATCCCACGCCGGAAATGGTAACTCGTCAAGCCTTTTGATGAAAGGACGAGGCGGGTTTGTTACTATGGTATTCCCCACTCTGTAAGAAATACCCTTCACTTCGTTCAGTGGTTTCCCCCTTGCAATTTCGAGTAAGGTGTGTTCCCCTTCACCTCGCGCGGTTATGTCGATGTCTTTGCACTCCTCTAGCGTTTGCTCCGGCAATATAGAAGCATGAGCACCGCCTACAATGACTTTCCTGTTAGATCTCTTGGCAAGTCTCGAAACGTTGTATGCTTCTTCAATAGTGTTGGTAACCGCCGTGATACCGACGATGTCCGGATCTCGTCGCTCGATTTCTTCTTGGGTTTGACTATCGTCAAGATTCAAAGCCGCCAGATCTAGGATTTCAACTGGAATACCTTCTTCCCGTAGAAATGCGGCGATGTAGGCTAATCCAATGGGTGGTAAAATCATCGTCGCTTCTTCGCCGACATATCGATAGACCTTGCGGTAGTTGGGGGCTATCAATAGTACCTTCATCTCTTAATCTCCCTTCTGCCGCTGAAGCTCGTATCACACGAGTCTTTGAGTACAATACGCCCCGTACAAGTCTAGGATTTGTATTCTCAACTCGAGGGGATCGGCCGACACTTCTTTTTGAGGAACCGTTTTCCCAAAATAATACCTAGACACTTCTACCAGTTTTTGGTTCAGGGTCCCCCTGTCTTCCATGGAGAACAGATACAGGATCATGGGAATTGCAAGCCTCAATCCTACGTCTCTCCAACTTAGTAGGGGCGAAAACACCAATTTCCCCTTTTTCCATAATCGATAGGTGTAAAGAACATTCAGATAATATTGCGTTGGGAATAAGACTTTCGATATGCAGCCAGGCAAGCGATGTTGTCTTAGCATGTCGGTAAGATACGAATTGAAGTAATAAAAGGGGAGTCTATTGTAGATTGCCGCCGAGATGCCTTCCCAATCATCACTTTTTAGACCTAAATGGGTTTTGATAAGATACTTGAAGGCTATCCCGATGTCATCTCTTGCCTTGAACCATAGTCGGAAGGGATCTCCTACCTGATGGAAATCTAATTTGACCTTGAAATCTCTTGCCCATTTGACCTTCTCTTTTAGGTCAGGAAGCAGCTTATGCAGCCGAGGAAATTCGGTCTCATATATCTCCTGGAAAGCTTCGACTCGTTTTGAATAGGTAGCTTCAAACCTGCCGCAGCTTATCAGTAGCGCCTCCGAAATACTGAGATAGGCTTTTGCGGTATAGAACATGATTATTTTTCTTTCATCAGTGTCTAATTCCTTGTAGGCAAGTTTGTTTGGGTCCATGCACAACAGCAACGTATGAATTTTGTTAAACAGGTTTCTAATGCCTTCGGAGAGGGGCAGTTCATTTTTCCCGATGGCGGGAATTCTTTCGATAACAGATTCATCCCCCCAAATAACCTGACTCCCATACTTTAGCTCGAAGGTTCTCTGTGTTCTATTCAACCTTGATAATCTGTCCTCAAGGATGTTTCTGATGTCCACATGAAAGAAATCAGTCGTGTTATAACCTCTATCGGGATGCTCAGCGAACTCAAGCCCCCCCTTATTAATGGCCCGTGAGGTCTTGACAGTTAGTTCATCAAGTAGCTTGTCGGATAGTTTTTTTCTAGTAACCAAGTAGAGGTCGTAGTCATTAAAGGGGGTTATCTTTCCATCTACAATTTCGACACTTCCTTCCCCTTTTCCGAATCCCCCAAAAAGGATTATCGAGATGGGGCGTGCCTCTTCAATCAGGACCTTTTTTATGACAGATAGGTGCCCCTCAATTGCCGCATCGACGTTTTCATCAAGGATAGTATATTTGCCCATCTTGCTTGTCGTCTCAGGAAGCAGGAAGCCTTTGTTTAAAGGCCTCAGGGTGTGTCCCTCCCTTGCCGATAAGGTGGACGCAGCTAGTCGATATGGATTCCAGGCACTTGTCAGCTTCGTCACTGAGCTTGGTGAATCGTCCCATGGCCCAGAATTTCCCTCTCTACCTTATCCCCTTCCCCTCTGCGGAAGCTCAATACCGCCCCCACCACCCCCGGCACGTAGCTAACCAAAAGCACACCCACCAAGGACATGGCCACCGCCTCCTGGCTGCTGACTCCCAAGGGTGCCAAAAGGGCGATGAGGGCCACCTCCCGAGTCCCCAGCCCGCTTATGGTCACCGGTAGCAGGGCGGGTATAGTGGACAGGGAAACGATGAAGATGAAACCCCAGTAGTCTACGTCTATGGCCAAAGCCAGGGCTACATTGTACATTTGCGTATAAAGAATTCCCCAGTTCACCAGAGCCAGTATGAAGGGGACAACGAGGCTCGACCAGTTGGGAAGACCCTGGTAAAAAGCATCCAGGGTAAAGATAAGCCTCCCTCTTAAACTGGTAGGCAAAGGAAGGCGCTTGAGAAGTTCTAAAACGAGCACGCTTCGGTCTTTGCTCAGTATAAGGACACCCCCCAGCCCCACGACCATTAGCACAATGACAATGCTGGGTAATATGGAGTCCGACAAGCGATGAAGCATGATACTGGCACCCACAGTAGCGAAGAACAAAAGGGAAACGGTATCCAGAAAGCGGTCGATGACCACGCTGGTGCTGCACGCCCCCAAAGGCCTGCCCGTGACATCTTTCAAATAAAGGACCTTCACAAAGTAGCCCACGCGAGCGGGAGTGACCAATCCGTAAAAGAAGGCTACCATCTGAATCTCTAGCAGATGGAAGAAGGGAAGGTGAAACCCCTGTCTCACCAGGAGCCACCGCCATTTGAAAGTCTGAATAGAGAAGGAGATGGCCATAAGCAAAGGCATCAGGAGTAGAGGAGATAGAGAGATACGGCTTATGGTTTCCCAGGTCTCCTTGAGGCCCACCTTCCATAGCAGGTAGGCCATGAGCCCCAGGCCAATGAGGGGCAAGAGGTTTCTATATTTAGAGTTGAATACCTTTTTCAATAGTCCCGCTGCCTCCATGTTCTTTCTGTTTTGTCCGCCAACTGGCTAACCTCCGGGGGAGCTGCCAGTCGCTGTTTCCAGGCGACCAAGGAACCCGCCGCCACCATGGGCAGCGTGACTATCCCCACCATGAGTAACGAGAGAGATACCGCCGCCTCCTGACTTATGCCCAGAGTGCCCAGAAGCAGTATCAGGGTGTAGTCTCGCGTCCCTACTCCCATTACTGAGATAGGCATAAGGGTAACCACCGCCACCACTGGCGAAACGAGGAGAAAATAGCCGAAATCCACCGGAAGCTTCAATGCCTGGGAAAGAAGGAACTCCCTGACTACTGTAAGGAGCCACGTAGTGCTAAGGAGCAGAAAGGCGATTACCAGTGCCTCCGGCCTCTTTTGAAGCAGGGATATGGCGTCGTAAAAACCCTCCACCCCCCCCAGCCGCCCCTGTAGAAGGGGTTTTCCCAGCCTTGCCGCCAGGGAGCCCAGCCCTTTCTGCCAAACCACCTGCCGAGTGGCCAAGAATAATACCAGAGCCACCATAGTCACCGGTGCCAGGGATAACCATACCCCTCCCCCCAAGGAGAATGTGGCCGAGACGTAGAGCAGACCGATGGCCGACAGAAGGGCCAAGGCCAAAGAATTGAGAATCCTTTCCACCGCCGCCGAAATCCCGTGAGATAGGGCACCCCCAGCTTCCTGGTGTAAGGTAACGATTTTGAGAAAGTCCCCCATCTTACCGAGCTGCCAGAGGTGTCCTCTGTCCAAAGAGGCCAGAAGGTATGCCAACAGGGCAAGTCCTAACAAAAAGAGATAGCGGCTGACCTTTTTCACAAGCTAAAAATCCTTGTTGTGGCCCAGCAAGGAGGTTACCCCCCGCCCCAAAAGGGTAATGTCATCCCGTGAGCGCACCTGGAGCAGAGTTTTCAAGAGGAAAAGGGGGTGCTTGTGGATATTCCACATTTGATCACACCACGCCATAGCGTCGAAGGAGCAGCGCAGCACGGGATGAGACATGTCATACTGGCTGTAGTCCCTGGGGTCAATGTCGAACCACCCCCGCTCCAGGCACTCCCTGTAAAGTGGGGTGCCTGGGTAGGGCACTAAAACACTGGATTGCAGAGAATCGCCCAGTTGCGTGTTGTACAGCATCAACTTTTTGGTCACTTGATAGGTCTTCTCAGCATCCTCCTCCTTTTCCCAGGGATAGCCGGTCATGGTGGTGAGGAGGACGCATAAGCCGTGCTCTTTGGCCGTTTTCACCCCGCGGACGATATCCTCCAGACTCTCTCCCTTGTGGAGGCGGAGAAGGGTCTCCTCATTGCCCGATTCCAGGCCCACCTTCAGCAGACGGAAACCGCCCTCCTTCATCAGGCGGCACCGCTCCGGGGTCAGGCTATCGCCTCGGGCGTTGCAAGAGAAGTACACCCGGCCCACCAGCCCTTCCCGTTTCATCTCCTGGCAAAAGGCCTCTAACCATTCTTGATTCCATACCCCACCGCTTTCATTGTCATCAAAGACCTCCCTCACGCGGTAGCGCTCCGCCAAGGTTTTTATTTCCTGAACTACCTTCTTGGGAGAGCGCAACCGGCGAGTACGCTGCCACAGGGTGTGCTGCCAAACGCAAAAAGCACATCGTCCCGGCCCTTGAGGCCCTCCCCCACAGCCACGTCCGGTGAGAATATAGGCACAGGGGTGGTGGAGATAGGCCTCGCCGTAGATATGCCACTGGGTCAGCTCTCGGTCGATGACGGGGAGCGCATCTAAGTTCGCTGTCAGTTGGGGGGAGCCGCTGCTCTCCACCCGACCATAGCGGCGGAAGTAGATCCCTGCCGATAAGGGCGAGCCTCTCTCCAGGTGATCCACCAGCCCCAGCAGGGCGACATCGTAGTCGCCGCCGCCGACAACATAGTCCACAGGACTGTTAGCCAAAGACTCCTCTGGATTGGCAGTGACGTGGTCACCCATCAGCACCGTCTTGAATCCCGCCTCTGCCAAATTCTTCACCCAGCTCCAATGATGAGCCAATACGGGAGTTTTGGTCTCCATGACCACCAAGTCGGGGCTGAAGGCGTTCAGACGCCCCCAAAAGGTTTGGATAGAAAGCCGCTCGTTTACTCCATCCAACCAGAGCACCTGGTGCCCGGCTTCCTTGAGAAGGGTGGCGGCGGAGGCCGGCACCAGGGGGAATATCTTGACATAAGGAGAGCTACTGTAGCGAAACTGGCGGTTTTGAGATAGAAGAGGGTATCTGCCGTTCTTGATTATGGGCGGGTAAGCAATGGCCACCTTCATCTTTTAAGCCCCAATACTCGGTTCTTTCTTCTTCCCATGGGTGCCCGGCGCTGGCCGCGGAGAAAATAGGAGGCGGACCGTCTCCACTACTACCCCTATGGGGTAGGCGCAATGGATCGTAAAGAAGAGGAAAGGAAGGAGAACAAAGGCTAGGGGATGACGATTGTGAGCCGAGACCTTAAAAGACACCAAAACGGTCACTAGGCCATAAACTGCCCAGGGCCCCCAGAAGAGAGGATGCACTTGGCTTAGGATAGGGAGCAAAGCCATGTTGAGAAGAAAGATTAGAGGGATGATGACGCCGAGGCCAGGGAGGGTGCCTGTGATACGGCTCTGTCGCGCCCGGCCGGCGCCGTAGTTGAAACATTGTTTTACAAATGAAGAGAAGTCTGGCCTGCGCTTATGGTAGACCACTACGTCGGGATAGTAGGCTATCTCGCCCCCTGTCCTCTTTATTCGCCACAGCAGCTCCGTCTCTTCATTGGGGTAGAGACGGGAGTCGAACATGGCCAGTTTGTCAAAAAGGCGGCGTCGGATGAAGAAGTTGGCCGACGTGAGGTTTAGCTCGGTGGCCTTTAGATTAGTAGCCCCCTTTTGATAACGGCTGCTCATTCGATAGGCACCCCAAAGGGAGGCCAAAACATAGCCCGAGACACGAGCAAAAAAGCCGTCGCTGGGGGGCGTCAGTTGTGGCCCTCCCACTACTTCCACTGTTGGATGGTGGGCAAAAAAGGCCTCCGCCGCTGTCAACCAGTTCTTGTCCACCAAACAATCATCGTCGGCAAAGGCCAGGATCTCGCCGCGAGCCCTCTCAACCCCCCGGTTGCGATTCAAAGAGGGATTGTACCCTTCCTCTACAATTACTTCGTAGCCATCCTTATGATAGTTGAGCCTCTCCAAGGAAGAGAGCACGGCGGCTTCCCGGTGGGGGGCAACCGGGATAATGATGGAGAACTTAGGTCCCGGGAGCATCATGTCAGTTGGTGCCTTCCGGTACGTGCCATGGAGCCGCTGCCATCAAGCGAGACCCTATCTGGAGAGAGGTTCGCCGATAGAGAGCGAAGTCCTCGCCTCTGATGATGATGCTTTGCCACAGGTCTGCTCGGGACATTTTCAGAAATATGGAAAGCACTATGATGAAGCTCACGGAGTAGGAGACAGTGGAGGCTAGGGCGGCGCCACCCAATCCCCAGCGGGGAATGAGGAACAGGTTGAGGCCGATATTGCTTACTAGGTTGGCGGTGGCAGCCAGGGTACAAATCAAAGGACGGCCCCGTCCCACGATGTAGACCGATAGGATTTTATCTCCCCCTCGGAGGACGATCCCGGGCAGAAGAATAAGTAGGGGAAAGACAGAAGGAGCAAAAACAGAGCCGTAGAGAAAAGGCACCAGCCACGGGGACAATACTAAAAGCCCCACCGCTCCCAGAGCAGAAAGAAAAATGGTGTTGCGGGCTACCACAGGCACCATACGGCTGGACTCTTGCCAGGACAGAGAGGAGGTTCGAGGAAGGAGAACCATCTCCACCGAGGCGGCCAGAAAAAGGAGCATCTCGGCCACCCCCACCCCCACCGAGTAGTAGCCCACGAAAAGCACGCCCAGAAAGAGGTTTACCAGAAACATGTCCAGGCGGTAACCCAGATAGGACGTCAAAACCGCCGCGTGGTTCTTGGCTCCAAAAACCAGGAACCGCCACACCAGCTTCCCCGGAAAGGAGAGGCGCCAGGGTACCCCTCGCGTCGCCAGCCATAGAGAGGCCCCCAGGGCCGCGACATCCCCTCCGGCGGTGGCTACCACGGCCCCGACAACCCCCAGGGGCACTATCAGCAGCAACATAACCAGCAGACTAAAGTACCCCAAGAGGCCGACCACCACCGTGACGCTGTACTGAGGTACCCGATGAGTGGCAACCATGAACTGCTGATAGTAGAAGGTGACGAAACGCACGGGGACAAGGAATGCCATAGCTAGCAGGAGCCAGGGGGTGAGGCCGGGAAGGATAGCCTGGCCGAGAAACGCCAGAAGAAGGACAAAGGAGACCATCGTTGCCACACTCAGGGCCAGAGCAGCCGTCAGAGCGGCGGCGGCGATGTCCTCAAGCCTATCTTTGCCCCCACCCACGTAGTAGACGATGGAGTTCCCTATGCTCAGATTGCCCAGGTTGAAGAGCATGGCCGCCACCAAAACAAGGAGAGCGTACTCCCCCTTGCCCTCAGGGCCCAGGAGGCGCGCCACCATAATGCTGGCCGCCATGCCGACAACAAATCGGAGGAGAGCAGTTGCTAAGGACAAAGAACTATCTTTTATCAATGATGTGCCTTAAGATACCTATAAAGTTCTCTCAAAAAGCATCATGGTTACCTTGCAAAAGCGCTTTTTCACCCAGGGAAGGTGGCCTATAAGCCTGTCCACAGCTCCTGAGAGACGCAGGAGAAGGTTACCGACCCGACCATTGCCCCCGCCCATTCTTTTCCAGCGCTCGGATGTGACCGGAAGGAGAGAAGGGGGTGCCTCTTTTTTCAGAGTGGACACGATGCTTCTCCTGAGACGCATGTACAAATCATAAATGAGATATGCTTGATAGCGAACGCCCTTTCCTTCTACCAGGCGGCACCCCTGTCTCCCAAAGTAGAAGTGATATCTTTCCTGAGGCCTGATACGAAGATACTTTCCCTCCAGGCGATCTTCGTGCCCTACAGCTTCGCAAACAACAATATGGCCTCCCTTTTTCACTAGGCGAGCCATGTTAGCAACGGCTCTTTCAAAGCACCCCTCATCAATGATGTGCTGCAAGACAGTGATGGCGGTGATGACGTCGAACTCTTCTTGACTGCCTTCCCAGTCCTCTATTGCCCGGCGAAAGAATTGAACCTTACTTCCTCGCTCTAGGGCCTGTTCTTGGGCCAGAGACACCATCTCCTCACTGAAATCGATGCCAGTTACCTGGCAGCCGCTAACCTCATACCAAAAGCACCAGTTCCCCACTCCAGCGCCCACATCCAAAACTTTCATCCCTTGCCAAAGATGAACCATCTGTTGGAAAAGACGACGCCTTACCTTCTCCTCGTAACTATATTTCACAGGATCTACATAGCCCCCGGCATGGGGGCCCATAAGTTTCGCTCGCTCCTCCCAGTATAGTCTATCTCGTGTCTCAGCGCCCATCAGCGTCGATACCTGTCGCTTACCTTCCTCACCGCCGCCACCACATCATCTACGTCTCTCTCCGTCAGCTTGGCAGATAGTGGCAAGGAGATGGTGCGGTCGGAGACGAACTCGGCGTTGGGGAAATCCCCCCTTCGAAAACCGAATGTCTGCCGGTAGTAGGCATGGAGATGTAGGGTAGTGAAGTGGATACCGGTGCCGATGTTCTCCTCCTTCAGAGCTTCCACAAACTGGTCCCGGTCGATCTGGAGGCGTTCCGGTCTGATGAGGATGGTGTAGAGGTGGCGAGAATGGCGTATCCCTTCCTCCTCCAGGGGAGTGATAAGCTCCGGCATCTCGGAGAAAGCCTCGTTGTAGCGGTGCCACCAGCGCTCTCGCACCCGGTGGTTCTCCTCCACGCGGGCCAGTTGGTGAATCCCCAGGGAGGCCTGGATGTCCATCATGTTGAACTTATAGCCGGGGTATATCGTTTCGTAGGGCTGGTACCCCTCAGCAGAGTAGCGTTTCCAGGCATCCTTGCTGATGCCGTGCAGGCTGCGCAGGCGCATCTCCTCCGCCCAGTCATCGTTTTCCGTGGTCACCATCCCCCCCTCTCCGGTACACACGTTTTTGGTGACGTAGAAGGAGAAAGCGGTGATGTGTCCGATGGTGCCCACCTTCTGGCCCTGATACTCGGCTTCCACGGCATGGGCGGCATCCTCGACGACGAAGAGGTTGTGGCGGCGGGCGATGTCCATTATGGCGTCCATTTGGCAGGGACGCCCGGCCAGATGTACCGGAAGAATGGCCCGGGTGCGAGGGGTGATCTTGGCCTCTATCTGCTCCGGGTCTATGTTCATGGTATCCCGACGTATGTCTACAAAGACAGGGTGGGCGCGGTGATGCACGATGACGTTGGCGGTGGCGGCGAAGGTGACGGGAGTGGTGATGACCTCATCTCCCTCCCCCACTCCAATAGCGTCCAGGGCCAGGTGCAAGCCAGCGGTGCAGGAGTTGAGTGCCAGGGCGTGGTGGCAGCCGATGTACCGGCGGAACTCCTCCTCAAAGAGATGGGTCTTGGGGCCGGTGCTGAGCCAGCCGGAACGGAGCGTCGCCACCACCTCCTGGATCTCAGCTTCCTCGATAGCCGGGCTGCCAAAGACAAGGAAGCTATCTCTAACTGGGCTATCGCTGCTGGTCATGGGCTAAGTCTCCTTTGCCTGGTTCTCAGTGCCATTCTCCCGGGGCATCTTTGCCCGCACTACCCAACAGCCGCGGCACATGGCCGGCGGCTTGCCCGAGGCCAGCTCCCGACGCAGTTGCCGCCACTGGGGGCTGTTCCAGATGCGGGCAAAAGGGGTCTCGAAGATATTCGGCCCCACATCGTAGGGATCTCTTCGATAATAAGGACTGTAGCAGCAGGGAGATACGTAGCCATCCTCCTCGATGTAACTGCCCTCCCACGCCCACCAACAATAGTATCCCCTCTTCCTCAACCATCTCTCCCGAGGCTCGGCCTGAATGTGAGGTGGTGTGGCAATGCCATCCTGGATGGCGATATCCAAGGCGTTGTCTCGCGATAAGTGTGTGAAAGCGCGATGAACGTTAGTGGGGTCTAGGTTTGCCACCAACTGCTCCGGGATGGCCATCTCCGTGCCATCCACGGGGATTAGGTTGGCGATGGATACGCCATCGGCCCCCAGCTCTTTGGCCAGGTTCACCAGTTGAGGCAGTTGAAAAATGTTTTCCTTCATGGCGGTAGCCCGAAGCACGACCTTGGGCGCCTCGGCACGCTGGCCTTTTTTTAAGGCGACCACGGCCTTTACGTTGTCACAGACTTGTTCAAAGCTGGCTCCTCGTCGAATATTCTCAAAGACCTGGGGCTGGGGAGAGTCCACCGAGATGATGAGGGTGTCCAGACCACATTGGACAAGATTCTCACCCGCCCGGTAGTCTAGGAGAACGCCGTTGGTTACCGTCACCGTCTTTATCCCCTTGGAATAGCAGTAGGCTATCATAGAGTAGATGTCCTTGTTTAGCAGCGGCTCGCCGAAGCCCTGGATGGAGACAGAGCGCAAGAATGGGAACTGGGCGATTATGCGTCGGAACTCTGGCAGGCTCATGTTCTTGCTTCGTCGGGTAAACTGGTGGCGGCCGCAGATGAGACAGTCCAGGTTGCAGGCAGTGGTAGGCTCGATCTGTAGGTGGGTTGGCTGGGATAGGAGATAGGCGGGCAGGAGCCTGGCCCCCAACTGGGCGAAGGAGAGATTAACGAGATAACGTCCCTTTCCCCGCCTCAAGTAATGGACCGCTTTTTTAACCGACCGGAGGAGATCTCTCATTTGATGCCTTTGTCCTTGGTGCAGATGAAGACAAACTGATAGGTTTGCTGCAATGGCATAAACAGCCATCGCAGCCGATACCACGCTCTGGCCAGCATCCATCTTGGGTTTTTGGTGAAAATAAGCGGCGTGTTTTTGGCGAACCACTTGTCATGATGCACTTTTTGAATGGCTAATCCGTGGCCGGTGAGTAGAGATACCCATCCGGAGTAATCCAAAAGTTGTTCTTGGATATCGCGCTGTTCGGTGCCTATGTGGCCGAAATCGTGCTCCCAGAAGACATAATTTAGATTGGGCACTACGATACAGAGTTTGGCAGCGTCTTTGGCCACCCGTGTTATTTCCCCCAAAGCTCTATCAATATCAAGACAGTGCTCCAGGGTACCCAGGCAGGTAATGTAGTCAAAGAAAGCCTCCGGGTAATTCAACTCTTCTGCTTTACCCACCTGGACTTCAGAAAGCGGGGCGCTAAGTCGAGCCACTTCTGCCGCGCCTTCAGAGATGTCGATGCCGTAGGCCTCCAGACCAGCTTTCTCTGCGGCACGAAGGAGAAAACCGTTGCCGCAGCCTATGTCCAAGAGACGACCCTCTCTGGCTACCTCGAGATAGCTCAGGAAAATGGGATAGGCTTCATAGGGACGAAAGGCGTTGTCTCCCTCTTGGAAGTACTTCCTATCGTAGAAGTCCTTTATTTGCTTTACCTTGCCCGCCTCGGATTTATGGGATGAGGTCATCGTAAATCTCTTCCAGCTTTCGGTTCTGGGTTTCCAGGTTGTGTCTCTCTACCATATGCCTTCGACCCGCCTCGCCCATGGCCTGCCACAAGGAAGGCGTATTCATGAGCTGCCTCATTCTCTCCGCTAGCCCGTCCCCATCTCTCTCGGCCACCAGAAATCCGCTCTCCCCGTCTTTCACCACCTCCGGTATGTCGGCGTGGTAGGTGGCGAGAACGGGCATCCCCGAGGCCTGAGCCTCCAGAAGCACCGTGGGGGCACCGCCCTCAGTGTTGCCGTCACTGGCTGTTACGCTGGGGGCCACCATAATGTGGTGCCGATACAGCTCCTCGCGGTAACGAGAATAGGAGACAGCGCCGGCCAGAGTAACCCGGTCCTCCAACCTCAGGCGCTGAATCATAGCCGTTATTTCTTCCCGCAAAGGCCCGTCCCCCAGGATGGTCATGGTCACTTTGGGAGGGGAAAAAGCCACCTGGGCCAGGGCTTCGAGGGCGAAGGGTATGCCTTTTTTCTCCACCAGGCGGTTGCACATGAGAAGCTTGACCTCACCATTCTGATCCATGCTTCGAGATTGAAAGGGGAATCGTTCCAGGTCGATGCCCAGGGGATGGACGGTTATCTTCTCGGGCGGGCACCCCAGGTCGATCAACGTTCTGCGGGCGTTCTCCCCTTCTACCAAAAAGAGAGCGCCTTGGTTAAATAGGCGATCTAGACCGCTACGGTAGGCGGGTTCCCGAGCCAGGGAGGTCATGTCGTAGCCGTAGAAGGAGGTGACGAGGGGCAATCGGAAGCGTTGTGCCAGGGGCAATGAATACAACCCATAGGGGCCGAAGTGGGCGTGGAGCAGCCTCACCCCCTGTTGGCGGATAGCCTGTCCTAAGGTCCACGGATATCCCAGAAGACGATTGGTCGCCCGATTTAGATTTCGCTTCAAGGGGGAACCCCAGTAGGGACCATACACTTCTGCGCCCGGATAGACCTCCTGGCCATTGGCAGGTATCCTGTCATAGGTAAACACGAGGGACCGGTAGCCACTAAGGCGGCATACCTGGTTGACTACGAAGGGCGAAACCATACCTTCGGCCGTCAGCCAACAGCAGTGGGCCACCGTTTTTATGGCGTGCCTCCCCCCGATACTCGCGACGGGGGCGTCTCCCCTTGGACAACCAGACGCCTGACGGCCATAAAGAGCCCCATGACGGCCCACCAGAGCACGGTGGTGGTAATATTCCGGTTATGGCCGAATTCGGCGCCGGTGGTCATAGCGTTCACGAAGAATCCCCCCAAACTAACCAGCAAGACCAGGGCAATAGTATAGGTCGGGGTACCGCGAGCCTCCTTCAGGACAGCAATCCCTTCCTTAAAGGTAATTACAAGAATGGCCACCAAGGCAACAAAGGGTACCAACCCCGCCTCGGCCAGGACGGATAGGAGGAGATTGTGGGCATCGGGGAGGGGCCAAATATAACCCAGGGGAGTAGGCACTTCGACAAGAAAGTTGCCTAGCCCCATTCCTACCAGCCAGTATTTATCCATCATACCCAGGGTAATACGCCACAAATCCCAGCGGGCACCCACCGCCAGGTCCTCTGCCCCGAATATGAAAGCCGTTCTCTGCTCCGCTAAAATCTGGATGCCGCTATACTGCCAGAAGAATACCGTGGCCACCGCCAGACCGGGGAGAGCTGAGTAAAGAAAACTGCGCCGCGACTGGAAACCAAAGAAAAAAAGGACCGCTATCTGACCCCCCCCCGCCAGCCAGGCGCCTCGGGAGCTGTTGAAGATGGTTTCTAGCACCAAAAAAAGGAGAAGGAGGCCGGCCAGAAGCTTCACCGACCGTCTTCTTTCCCCCAGAGTAAAGTAAAAGACGATGGGCAATAACAATACCAGGGCACTGGCCTCCAGGTTAGCGTTGCCGAAAAGCCAGCTCCTTCGGAATAAATTCACTAAAGACTCCGATGTGGACAAAAGCTCAGCCCAAGAGGAGCCTATTTGCCCTATTTTATGAAAATGGTACAGGGCGGTAACCGCGCCCATGGGAATCAAAGCCGCCAATGCATAGCTCACCCGCCTCTTGGTGGTCATGGCGCTGACTGCTATGTAGTACAGGACTATGGGGGCGAGAATTGCCTCCACCATGTAGACCAGAGAGTAGTCCCATCGGCTGGAAAAGAGGGATGAGACGAAGGCGGCCAGTAGGAAAACCAGAATGGGAACATCTAGAGGCGTCCTGTAAAACCCTTCCTGGTTAGCAAAGGTCTTGATCAGCCAGCCCAGGGCTAGAACGCCCACGAAAGTGGCCTCCACGGGCATAGTGAGAAGGTAGCCAATGATTGGATTAGCAAAACTGAGTGTACCATTAACAAATAGGACGGGGTCGATTTTCTCCAGGGGAATGACCAGTGTGGATGATTGTAGACCCATCCCATAGCTAGTCTCGCTGTGAATGAAACTCAGCAGGGGCAACAGGAGGAGGAAAAGCAACAAGGCCAGGTGGGTCTTGGTGGCCGCCAAGACAAAAAGGGGAATCAGGGCCAAGAGGACTAAGGTCGTGGGTAGGGCGACAGCGGTGGGCAATATTTGCAAGACGTAGAAGATTCCCGCCCCCAAAAGAGGCCCCAGTGCAATGAGAAACACCAACCCCCATACGTGGGCCCGATTGTCTAGGGCAGGCCTCCCAAAGCTGAGGAGTGATAGTCCCTCCGTGCGTAGGTAAACACAAAAGGCCAATAGGAGCAGGACTATCCCCGGCCCTATCATCAACCGGCTCCCGTCTACCACCGTGCGCGGCGGCAGCTCAGGGACGACGAGGGCCACCTCTACCAGGAGGACAAGACCGAGGATAGCTGTGAAGAGATTTAAAAGATTCCGAGACAGCCCAAAACTGGTTCTTTCCACCGTTGCCCTTCCCTAGGTAGTCGCCTATCTCTCTAAAAGAATCAACTTTAAGGCCGTGTTAGAAGATGTTTGATAACCTCTACTGCATTCTTGAGAAGGAGGTTAGTCGATAGGGGGGACCACAGTGTGAATCCTCCGCCCAGGAGCACCAACGCCGCCAGAGAGGCCCCGGCAACCCTTAGCCTCCCCAGAGCTTTGCGGCGGGACCGGCGGCCACGCCGCTCTCCATCTTCGCTATAGTAGTAGTAATAATAATAATAATAGCCAGCACCGCCGCGAGAGGAAAGCTTGTTCAGGGCGCTACCAATAAGGTTAGCTCCTACCTTTACCAGTTGCTCCTTGGCTCTCTGGGCTGCCCCACGCCGGGTATTTCCGGCATCCACCACCAGCATCGTCCCGTCAACCTGACCCGCCAATACCGAGGCATCGGTGACGGCCAGGGTGGGAGGACTATCGAAAAGAACGATATCGGCCTTCCTCTTGAGCTCCTCCAGCACCTCTTTCATGCGCTGGGAGCCCAGAAGCTCGGCGGGGTTGGGGGGCAGGGGGCCGCTGGTCAGCACCCGGAGGTTGTCTATCTCGGTGGCCTGAAGTATGCCATCTATTATGGGATTGTCCTCCACCAGTAGGGTGGTCAGGCCCTGGGTATTGGGCAACTGGAAAAAGCGGTGCATAATGGGCCGCCGCAGGTCGGAGTCTACAATAACGATACTTTTCCCTCCTTGAGCCATTACAATGCCCAGGTTGGCTACGGTGGTGCTTTTGCCCTCCATGGGACTGGCGCTGGTGACGAGAAGGCTCCTCAGGGGCCGATCCACAGAGGTAAACTGAAGGCTGGTGCGCAAACCACGATAAGCCTCCGTTATGGGCGATCGGGCGTGTAAGCGGGTGACCAGTTTGTCCTCGATCTTTTTCCCGGTGATCCGAAATATGGCCCCCAGGGAGGCAAGGCCCAAAAATTGGCTTATGTCTTCGACGCTCTTGATGGTATCGTCCAGGAACTCCAGGAAGAAGGCCAACCCCAGGGAAGCCAGGAAGCCCAACAACGCCGCCAGCACGGTATTAAAAAACACCCGAGGCTTGATGGGACTGGGGGGCACCTCGGCACGAGTGGAGATGGAAACGTTGTTGGCATAGCGTGCGGTAGAGAGACGTAAATCATGAGCACTTTGGAGGAGAGTAGAGTATATTATCTGGTTTTTGGACAGGGAAGCCTGGAGCCGCCCTTGTTCCGCCCTTACAAAATCGGGCAGGGCCAGATTCTTGGGGTCCTTGGGGTCGCCCAGGGAATTAATAGCGCCTTGAACGCGCTCGATCTCCTTCTCCACGTTGCCTATTTGCTCGTCCAGTTCCGCCTTGGCGGCATCGAAACGAGATTGTCGCATTCGGGTATTGCGCTTAACGAAGGACTCGGCCACCCGATTGGCTATCTCCCGGGCGCGGAGGGGGTTGCTGTCCTCTATCTGAATCTGGAAGAGCTGGGTGCTGGGCACGGGGCTACCGCTGATCTTGGATGCCAACGCGGTAGGGGAGAAGTCTAAACCCAGGCCGGAAATAACCTCCTCCATGAGGTCCGGCGATGAGATCAACTGGATGTACGTTCGGGCGACCCTGTCGATGGTGAGAAGGGCGGCGGCCTCATCTTTGGGTTCAGGAAGGCCCGCTTCGACGAGCAAGGTAGCCGAGGCGCGATAAATGGGGGTAGAGGTGACGCTTATCCAGTAAGTAGTGAGGGTCACAACAGCAGTACCCAAGATGACAAGCCACAGCCACTTCCAAACGATAGCCTGGAACCTGCGAAACTCCATAGGCTTTCCCCCTAAAGCAGATGAGTAAATATGCAATGATAAGCCATTGTCAGCCAGCATTATATCAGGTGAAGGGAGGGATGTAAATTGGATTATTTCTACCCTAGACTCGAATTTCCAGGGGGGGGCGAAAGATATCTCCCTCAATCCCTTTAGCTTGACTTTCCCCCCCGGCGTGGGCGATAATAGGCTGCGATGTGCTTCCTTGTGGCCCCACTGAGGCTGGCAAAATGGCGGTGGGGCTATGTGGTTAGCGTTTATGGCGCATTCGTCTAGCGGCCCAGGACACCTCCCTCTCAAGGAGGAGATCGGGGGTTCGAATCCCCCATGCGCTACCATAGTCCTCGTCGGCCTTCTCTTCTTTGGCTTGGTCGGCTGCGCTTCCCCTTTCCAGTCTCAGGGGGCGAATCAAAAGCCTGCGGTGCCCGAGGTAATCCTGGCTACCACCACTAGCGTCTATGACACCGGCCTCTTGGATGCCCTCATACCCAGCTTCGAGAAGGAAACGGGCTATCAGGTGAAGACCATCGCCGTGGGTTCGGGCGCGGCGCTGGCAATGGGGGAAAGGGGGGAGGCGGATGTCTTGCTGACCCACGATCCTGAGTCCGAGGCCAAGCTGGTGGGGGAGGGGGCCGTCCTAAATCGAACCACCATCATGCACAACTTCTTCCTTGTTGTCGGTCCGTCTGGGGACCCTACGGGCATCCAGGGGGGCAGAGATGCTCCCGTTGCCATGAGGAAGATAGCGGCAGCTAAGGCCCTTTTCGTCTCCCGAGGCGATGATTCGGGCACCCATGTGAAAGAGAAAAAGCTCTGGTCGGCGGCAGGGGTATCCCCTTCGGGAAGCTGGTATCAGGTGACGGGGCAGGGGATGGGGCAGACGCTAGTAGTGGCCTCAGAGAAGGTGGCCTACACCCTAACTGATAAAGGCACCTTCCTCTCTCTTAAAAAGAACCTGACCCTGGAAGCCATGGTGGAGGACGCTCCCCAGTTACTCAATACCTATTCGGTAATGCAGGTCAATCCCCAGCGCTTTTCCAGAGTGAACGGTACCGGGGGCGAGGCCCTGGTTCGCTACCTTACCTCCTCCCAGGTTCAGACGCAAATCGCCAGCTTCGGTGTTGCCAAGTTTGGGGAGCCTCTCTTCATCCCTGACCTGGAGAAAAGGGAAAAGACAGCCCGCTAGCTATGGACCTCCTCTGGGAAGGCGTAACCCAGGCCTTCTGGCTCATCGTCAACCGGGAGCCCCAGGTGGTGGAAGTAGTGCTGCTGTCGCTGCTGGTTTCCGGCAGCGCCACGCTGATCAGCCTTCTTATTGGAGTGCCCTATGGCACCTTCCTGGCTCTGGCTCGCTTTCCAGGCCGGAGCCTGGCTATGAGCCTGGTCAACACCGGTATGGGGATGCCTCCAGTGGTGGTGGGGCTTTTGGTCAGCATCTTGCTATGGCGAAGTGGCCCCCTGGGGCTTCTCCATCTCCTTTACACTCCTATGGCCATAGTCATTGCCCAGGTAGTCATTGCGGCTCCTATTGTCACCGGTGTCAGCATGGCGGCCATCGCCCAGTTGGACCCCCGACTCAGGATGCAGATGCTGGGCCTGGGGGCGTCCCGATGGCAAATGCTGTGGATTCTTTTGCAGGAGGCCAAGCTACCCCTCTTGACGGCGGTGATGGCTGGCTTCGGCGGCGTAATTTCCGAGGTGGGGGCGGTGATGATGGTGGGGGGCAACATAAAGGGCCAAACCCGGGTTCTGACCACAGCCATGGTCATGGAGACCAACCGTGGCGAATTTGGCCTAGCCATCGCCCTGGGCATTATTCTTCTTGTCGTGGCCTATCTGGTCAACCTGGCCCTCACGCATCTGCAACAGAGAGGAAGGATACCGCCATGAATCCCCTGCTACGGGGCGAGGATCTTCGAGTGGTCTACGATGGGAAAGTGGTTCTCGACCTGCCCCGGCTAACCGTGGGGGGTGGGGAGACGCTGTCCATCATCGGGCCCAATGGCTCTGGCAAAAGCACACTGCTTCGGGTGCTGGCCTTGCTGGAGAGGCCCCAGCGGGGCCGACTCTTCCTGGCTGGCCAGGAGGTTGATCTTCGCGGCGACCTTCTCCCTCACCGTCGGCGCTTGGCCATCGTTATGCAACAGCCTCTGCTGCGCCGAACTTCCGTTTTCGAAAACGTGGCCACCGGCCTTCGCTTTCGGGGGCTACCTTTTTCTGAAATCAGGCAGCGGGTTGGCCACTGGATGGAGCGACTGGGCGTTGCCCATTTGGAGAAACGCCTCGCCCACACCCTATCAGGGGGGGAGTCCCAAAGGGTGAGTCTGGCCCGGGCCCTGGTTCTGGAGCCAAACCTGTTGCTCTTGGACGAGCCTTTCGCTGCCCTGGATGCCCCTTCAAAGACGTCCCTCATGGATGACCTTCAGGCCATACTGAGCCAGGTGAGGTTTGCCACTGTCTTCGTAACCCATGACCGAACGGAGGCCCAGGTTTTTGGCCATCGGGTGGCCGTAATGTTTGGCGGTCAGATTCATCAGGTAGGCACGCCTCAGGAGGTCTTCAGCTTTCCGGCCACGGAAGCCGTGGCTGCCTTTGTGGGGGTAGAGAATATCATCACTGGCCGTATCTCAGAAGGGGGAGATGGACTGGCAATCTTTCGTGTGGGAGGCCGGGAGGTGGTGGTGGTGGGGGAGTATGGGATGGGGGAGGAGGTGACGGCCTGCATACGGCCGGAGGATATCATCATTGAGCCGGGTGGCGAAAGGGGACTGCTTTCCAGCGCCCGAAATCGGCTGCCAGGACGAGTGCTGAAATGCATCCCACAAGGGCCTCAGTTCAAGCTGGTTGTCGATTGTGGCTTCCCGTTAGTAAGCCTGGTCACCAAGCAGTCCGTCTCCGATCTATTTTTGGCCGAGGGGAAGTCTGTGACAGCCACCTTCAAAGCCAGCGCAATCTATGTTATCCGGCGTCGTAAGGGATAGATGGGGCGTAAGGGGTTGGATTGTTCAGAAAGGGTGGCCTATGGTAAACTGGTTTGAGGCTAGATAGTCCGTAAGGGACCGAGAGATAGAAAAGGTGAGTTCAGTATGAAGCGAGTTGTCGTGGTGGGAGGCGGGTTTTCCGGTTGTGCGGCCGCCATCAGCGCCAAGAAGGCGGGGGTGGAGAGCATCCTAATAGAGAGGATGGATACCCTTTCGGGAACGGGCCCCCTTACCGGCCATCTTATCCAGTACATCGCCCGGATGGAGACCAAGGCCATGGAGGGGGGTGGTAAGGACGTTATCGAGGGCATGGAGTCCATCGCCATCTTCCGTCAGTCCGAGTTTGGCCGCAAAATCAGCTTCATCTTCGATGCCACCAAAGTGGAGGAGGCCATGAGGCGGGTGGTGGAGAGGGCGGGCATCCCGGTGATGTTGAGGAGCCGCGTCGTGGATGTGGTGCAAGAGAACGGCACCGTCCAGGCGGTGGTGCTGGAAGACGGCCGCCACATCGAAGGGGATGCCTTCGTGGATGCCACGGGCAATACGGGGGGGGTCCAGATATGCACTAAGTTTGGAGTGGGGTGCGTGGGTTGCGGCCAGAAGTGCACTATCTACGGCGACCGATTGGGTGTATCCGAGGCGGCCGGCGTCCGTGACCTGCCTACCAAAGGGGATTACTACTCCTGCATATACATCCATCCCGACAGCATCGCCCCCTGGCTTTTGCGGGAGATGCGAGCCTCCGAGTCGGGCTACTATTACTATGAGTTCCCCGAAAAATGGCAGAACCACGATTTTATGAAGTACTGGCCTCGCCCCGAACGTCCGGTGCGTGCCAATCTAGGCAAGGACAAGCTCATCTATCTCATGCCCTATGTCAAGCTCTTCGTCCAGACCCTTCCCTTGGACATACTGCGCAGCCTGCCTGGTTTTGAAGATGCCTGGATGGTGCATCCCCTGGCGGCCGTGGGCAACTGTATCAAGACCAATCCCGGCGCCCCCCACGACCTGACCATGAGGGTGGAAGGCAAAGAAAACCTCTTCTGCTGCGGCCTTCGAGCGGGCTCCTACTCTGCCCTGGTGGAGTGCATCTTCACGGGAGACATCGCCGGCCACAATGCCGCGCGCACTGCCCTGGGGATAAAGGAGCTTCACTCCATGCCCGAGAGTACCATGATCGGCTTCTTCCTGAAGTACATCAACGAGCGCCATACCCTGTGCGACTTTCCCCAGGGCCACGCCCACGTGGATCCCCGCTATGTGGAGTTGGGCATGGACACCATGGAGGAGGAGAAGATCGTCCAGCGCATCAAGGATGCCGGGCTTCTGGGGATCTACGGGCGGAAGCTTTAAGCTGTAGCCACGTCTGGTAGACCTCCTTTTTGGGGCGGCCGCTGGCCTGGGCCACCGTCGCCACCGCCTCGCGAGCCCCCATGCCGGCCTTAGCCAGGCGGGCCAGCTCTCCTTCTATGTTTATAGCGGCGGTTTCCTCTGGTCTCTTGCTGTGGGCGGCACCCTCAATGACCAGGGTGAACTCTCCCCGGGGCTTCTGAAAGTGGTCTAAAGCTCCGGAGAGGGGGCCGCGCCACACCTCCTCGTAGAGTTTGGTCAGCTCGCGGCACACCGCTACCCTTCTATCGCCTAGAACCTCCAACATATCGGCGAGGGAGGGGTGGAGGCGGTGGGGAGCTTCCAGGATCACCAGGGTGGCGACCTCATCTTTGACTGTCTCCAAAAGGCGACGTCTATCCGCCCGGCGGCGGGGAAGAAAGCCCACATACAAAAACCGGTCGGTAGGTAGGCCAGAGATGGCCAGGGCGGTGGTAACCACAGAGGGGCCAGGGAGGGGAACCGCCGGTATTCCCTTCTCTATGGCGGCGGCGATGAGCTGGAAGCCGGGGTCGTTGATACCTGGCATACCCGCCTCTGACACCAGGGCCACGTCGTCCTTTTCCAGGAACTGAAGAAGATAGCTCAGCTTTGAAGAGGGACTGTGCTGATGGTAGCTAGTGAGCCGTGTAGATATGCCGTAGTTGCTAAGGAGGCGCTTTGTCTTTCGGGTGTCCTCGGCGGCGATGAGGGCTACCTCTCGGAGCACCCTGAGGGCTCTTAAGGTGATATCTTCCAGATTGCCGATGGGGGTGGCGACGATATAGAGGGTGGCCATTTTTTCGAAGGGAGGCTGGGGTCGCCTCCGTTACACCTCCCAGGTCTGGAGGCCGCCGTCTTCAAAGCCGAACTTAACTGCCTGGCCCCCGGCTTTTTCCAACTCCTCGGCGATGATGTGCTTTCTGTCGAAGGGACAGAACAGAAGCAGGTATCCGCCCCCTCCGGCGCCCAGTAGCTTTCCTCCCAGGGCTCCCTGATCCTGAGCCACCTGGTAGAGGCGGTCGATTTGAGGGTTAGTTATTTGGGAAGCCAGCTTCTTCTTGCTCAGCCAGGCCTGGTGAAGAAGGTCCCCAAAGTCATTGAGGCGCCCCCGAAGAAGGGCGTTTTTCATCTGAATGGCCATTTCCTTCTGGTGCCTCAGGCTGGCTACCACCTCTTCATGGCGTTGAACGTAGCCCTCTATCTGAGTGGTCAGGATGTTGGCCGAGAGACGGGTTTCTCCCGTGTAGCACAGGAGGAGGGCGTACTCCAGCTCGTTGAGGATATGGGGGGCGACCCGAAGGGGATTGACGATGACGGCAGAGTCGGTGAACTCGATGAAGTTAAAGCCACCGAAGACGGCGGCGTATTGATCCTGCATCCCGCCTTTGATGCCCAGCTCCAGCCGCTCGATGGAGTAAGCCAACTCGGCGATCTCGTAGGGGGTGAGAGGAAGGCGCAGCCAGTGCTTGAAGACGCCGATGAGGGCCACCATCATGGTGGAGGAGGAGCCCAGCCCTGAGCCAGGGGGGGCATCGGTGTGGAGGAAAAGGTCCAGGCCTTGGGCCTCATCGTACTGGTTCATGTGCTTGATGACCGCTTTAACCAGGTCCAGGTTGCCATCGTACATGAGGGGCTCGTCGCGATGGTATTTGGCCACTACATCGTAGTCCAGGGAACGCACCGAGATGCTCCTATCCTCCCGAAGTCGCAGAGAGGCGTAAGCGTACTTGTCGATGGTGGTGCTGAGAACCAGGCCTCCTTCCTCCTGAAAGTAGGGGGCGACATCGGTGCCGCCTCCGGCGAAGCTGATTCTAAGGGGCGCCTTGCTTCTAACGATCATCATTCAAGTTTACCGGCCAGGCGGGCGGGCAAAAGACAACAATCTCAGAACTCCGTCGCCCCGGTGAAGTTGAAGCGGCCCACCTTCAACGCCGGCACCCGGTTATAGGAAAAGCCAGTTCGCTCCAGCTTGCTCTCTCGCCCGATTAGCTCCACCTGTCTCAGTACGTCCAGGTAGCTCTGGGTGAAGCGTAGGTTCCTGATGGGCCGGGTGATCTCCCCTTTCTCCACCAGGAAGGTGCCATCCCGGGTCATGCCCGTGATGGTCACTGTCATGGGCTCCACGGGGCGGGTGTACCAGAAGCGGGTGACGTAAACGCCCCGTTGCGTGGAGGCTATCATCTCCTCCTTGGTGGCCTGGCCCTCTTTAAGAAACAAGTTCAGGGGCACGGGGCCGAAGGTCTCTCCGGGTGGGAGGGCATGGCCGGTGGAGACGCGACCCTCCTTGCCCGCCGTGTAGCTATCGTAGCACACCCCCCGGGCCACCCCGTCTGCTATCAGATCCACCCTTTCTTTGGGCACCCCTTCGAAATCGAAGGGCATGGGGACAGTTGCCGCACCCAGGCCATCGTCCCAGATGGTGATGTTCTCCCCCACTACCCGCTGTCCCAAGCGGCCCGCCATGAAGCTCCGTCCCTCCTGCACTGCCAGGGCGCTGAAACCTAGATAGGCCAGAGCATCCAGGATATCGCTGACGGCGTACTCCTCCAGAATGACCTCGTACTCCCCGGGCTCTAAGGGAGTGGGGTCTTGCCCCCGGACGGCTTTGTCTATCGCCTCTTGGGCCACCTTTACCGGGTCTATCTGGGACACGTCCAGGGCGAGGCGGTGGGCATAGCCCGAGCTGGACAGAGACTTAATCACCGCGCTCAGCTCGGCTACCGTTTCCATATGGTGGGCGAAGACGCCCAAAGAGTTGGCCACCACCATCTGAGACGTGGCAACACTGAAGGCCCCGGAGGCAACCAGTTCCTTCTCCTTAGACTGGCCACAGATGACCCCTACCGCCGTTGCCCGCTCCTGGGGGCCAAAACGGGCGGTGGCGGGAAAGTAGGCTTCAGCAGATCTTATCGGTGCTGGAGGGGGCAAGGAAATAAAATCGGGGTTCTCCGGAGCCAGGCGGGCCAACTCCCCGGCTCGTTCCACCGTGTCCTTCACACCCTGGGGGGCAACGATGTTGCTGGATGCGACGCCTATCCGCCTCCCCACCGCAGCGCGAACCATCAGGGAGGCGTTTCTTTCTGCCACGTTTTGATGAATATGATTGTTGGCGAAGCGCGTCAGGGCAGAGTCGGTGACGAAAAGAAGCACCTCGGTCTGGGAGGCCCGGCTGTGGGCCAGGGCCAGGTCTGCCATTGCCTTTAGCTCTTTTTCATCTCGCACAGGCCACCTCCCCTAGCTTATCGTCCCAGGAAGTATACCACCAGGGCCGTCCCCAAAGCCAGTCGATACCCCACGAAGGGCATCAGAGAGTAGCGTTGGAGGATACGAAGGAGAAGACCGATGGCTACGATGCCCACCACCATGGAGGCACCGAACCCGGCCGCCAGGCTAAGCCACTCATCCGTCATGACACTGGAGCCCAGGAGGTGTCTCATCTCCCAGAGCCCCGCCGCCAATATGATCGGCGTGGCCAGGAGGAAAGAGAAACGGGTGGCCACCGTGCGCTCCAGATGAGACAACATACCGATGGATATGGTGATGCCGGAGCGGGAGGTGCCCGGCACCAGAGCCAGTGCTTGGGCCAGGCCAATGAGCAGAGAACGCCGCCAGTTCAGGGACTCCATCTCTTCTGAGGCCGTCTTGGCCCGCTCGGCGTAGGTCATGACCCCAGCCACTATGATGAGCATGGCAGCCACCAGGTAAGGAGAGCGCAGGTTGTCTTCGATGTAGTTGTTGAAGAGCAGCCCCGCCACGCCCGCGGGCACGCTTCCCCAGAGGATGAGGATAAACAGGCGAGATGGCTGGGCATAACGTGGCCACGCCGTTCGATGCTGCGTCAGGTCATGGACCACGGAGCGGAGCATCACCAGCCAGTCCCGCCAGAAGTAGATGATCAAAGCGGCCAGCGTCCCCATGTGAAGAGTAGTATCGAAGCTCAAGCTCTGGGCTGGCCAGCCCAGAAGGTTGGGGAAAAGGATAAGGTGGCCGGAGGATGATATGGGCCAGAACTCGGTGATGCCCTGAACCACTCCCAGGACGATGGCGTGGAGCAACGGCACTGGACCTGCTACCACCTCCCCGGCCAGAATGCAGAGTCAGTTCTCACGTGTGAAGCACACATTACGGGGTTTTTAATCCCCCGTCAAGATTTCAATACCCCCACTCTCACGTTGCGGAAGCGGGCTGGGGCAGCGCCGTGGCCCACGTGGGCCACCTGCTCCGGCTCCCCCTTGCCGCAGTTGGGGGTGCCCCAGACCACCCAATGGTCCCGGTTGCAGATGGCGTCGCAACTGGCCCAGAACTGGGGGGTGATGCCGGTGTAGGTGGCGTTTTTGAGCATGGCTCCCCGCTTGCCCCCCTTAATCTCCCAGGCCATCTCGGTGCCGAACTGGAAGTTGAGGCGCCGGTCATCGATGCTCCAGCTTTTGTTGGTCTGCATGTAGATACCGTCGTCGGTATCGGCGATGAGGTTCTCCAGACGCCAACCTCCAGGCTCCAGGTTGACGTTGGTCATGCGGATGAGGGGGATGCGGTTCCAGCCGTCGGCCCGCATAGCGCCGCCGCTTTTCTGCCCCAGGACCGCCGCCGTCTCTCGGGAGGTGAGATAGCCCACCAGAATCCCCTCCCGAACGATGGGCACCGCCTGGGCGGGCACCCCCTCGTCGTCGTAGCCGAAGGTGCCCAGTCCGCCAGGGATGGTGGCGTCGGCAGTGATGTTAACTATAGGAGAGCCGTAGCGGAAGTTCCCCAGCTTGTCCATGGTGAGGAAGCTGGTGCCGGCGAATCCCGCCTCCATACCCAGCACCCGGTCCAGCTCTACGGCATGGCCGCAGCTCTCGTGGACCTGAAGGGCCACCTGACTGCCATCCAGGATGACGGTGGTCACCCCAGAGGGACAAGGTTTAGCGGAGAGGAGGACCACCGCCTCTTCACCGATGCGAGGGGCGTTGGCCACCAGGTCGTATCGCTCCACGAACTCGTAGCCCTCAGTGCCCTGGTGGCGGCCGACGCTGTTGGGGTAGCTGCGCCGCTGCATCTCCCCCTCTGCGACGGCGGTGGCCTCCAGGCCGCAGCCGGTTTCCACTATCTCCTGCTGGATGTGACTGCCCTCGGTGCTGATGAAGGTCTTTTCCTGACGCAGACACTCCATACTCGCCTCGGCGACCATGATCCCTTTTATTCGGGCCATCTCCTGGCTGGCCCGGACCAGAAGGTCTATCCTTTCCTCCAGGGGCACGGCAAAGGGGTCTTTGATCACCGGAGTGCGATAGTTGGCCACCATTTTTCTTGGCTCGCCCAGGTCCACGGGGGGGCCACTTACAGTGGCGGAGGCGGCGGCGATCGCCGCCGCCTCCGCCACCACCCTATCCATCTCTTTGGGCTCCAGCCGCGAGCTGCTGGCAAACCCCCAGGCCCCATGCGTCAGAACCCTGACCCCGAACCCGCTGCTCTCTCCGGAGGTTAGCGCCTCCACCCGTCCGTTCTTGACCGTGATGCCCTGTCGGCGTTCCTTCACCATCCGAACGTCGGCATAGGTTGCCCCCCGACTTTTGGCCGTATCCAGCGCCCTGAGAAGCATATTCTTCATTAGTTCCACCCTCGAAGCACGTTGTGCCAACCTTAGTGTGCTATAGACCAATTGGACAGCCCAGATTATAACATCTCCCAAGGGTGGTGGCGAGAGGGCTTCGCCCGTGCCTAATTTGAGCTAAAAGGTATTGAGCCGAAGGGGATGCCTTACGGGGTAGATGGGTAAGGAGTCGCCTGGGGAAGGGGCCCCCGTTTTTCCTCTTTAGAAGGAACCGGAGTTGGGGAGGCAGGAGGCGTCGCCGCAGCTTGTCCCGTTCCGGAAGCCGCCCCTACCGGTTGACCGTCCACCGGGGCGTTGAAAAGGGCCTCCAATTCCTCTCCCTCTAGGGTCTCCTTCTGGATGAGACGCTGGGCTATCTGATCTAGCTTGCGGCGATGTGCGGTTAGAATGTCTTTGGCCACGTTGTAGGCATTCTCGATAATCCTGCGCACCTCGTCGTCGATTTCCTCGGCGACCTTCTCGCTGTAGTTCCGTTGCTCCGCGATCTCCCGGCCCAGGAAGATGAGCTCTTCTCGGCGGCCAAAGGTACGCGGGCCCAGACGGTCGCTCATACCGTACTCCATGACCATCTTGCGAGCGATCTTAGTGGCTCGGTCCAGGTCGTTTTCGGCGCCGGTGGTTATCTCCCCAAAAACCAGCTCTTCCGACGCCCGTCCGCCCAGAGCCCAGGCCTGCATATCGTTGAACTGGGAGCGCGTCCACAGATAGCGATCTTCCGCGGGCAGAACGCGGGTATAGCCCCCTATCATTCCCCGGGCAACGATGGATATCTTGTGAACCGGGTCGGCGTTGGGCACGAGGCGCGCCACCAGGGCATGTCCCGCCTCGTGGTAGGCCGTAATCTCTTTCTCTTTGGGGCTGATGAGGCGGCTCTTGCGCTCCGGCCCGGCGATGACACGGTCGATGGCATCTTCAAACTCTCCGGCTCCGATGACCTTCTTGTTCCGCCGGGCGGCCAGGATGGCCGCTTCGTTCACCAAGTTGGCCAGGTCGGCACCGGTGAAGCCAGTGCACTGCTTGGCCAGGGTCTCCAGGTTCACGTCGGGAGCCAGAGGCTTGCCCTTAGCGTGAACCTCCAGGATAGCTTTGCGGCCGTTCATGTCGGGGCGATCCAAAACCACCTGGCGGTCGAAGCGACCTGGTCGCAGGAGAGCGGGGTCCAGGATGTCGGGACGGTTGGTAGCCGAGAGGACGATGACTTTAGTGTTGGTATCGAAGCCGTCCATCTCCACCAGGATCTGATTCAGGGTTTGCTCCCGCTCATCGTGACTCCCTCCCAGGCCAGCCCCCCTCTGCCGTCCCACAGCATCTATCTCGTCCACGAAGATGATGCAGGGGGCATTTCTTTTCGCCTGTTCGAAAAGGTCTCGCACTCGAGAGGCGCCCACCCCCACAAACATCTCTACAAACTCGCTGCCGCTGATGGAGAAGAAAGGCACCCCCGCCTCCCCGGCCACCGCTCGGCTAAGAAGGGTCTTCCCCGTGCCCGGCGGGCCCACCAAAAGGACACCCTTGGGTATACGGGCGCCCAAGGCGGCAAAGCGCTCTGGATACTGGAGAAACTCCACCACCTCCTGGAGCTCTTGCTTGGCCTCATCTACTCCCGCCACGTCGGCAAAGGTAACGGTGGGTCGGCTGCCGGTAAACATTCGGGCCCGGCTTTTGCCGAAAGAGAGAGCTTGACTGTTGCTGCCCTGAGCCTGGCGCATCAAAAAGAAGAAAACAAATCCCAGAAAAAGGAGGGGCAAAAAGTTGATGAGGAGAGGAAACCAGCTACCGAACTGACTGGGTTCCTGAACCACCACGTCCACGCCACCCTCCCCCGTTTTGACCCCCGCACGGTTCAGCACGTCCAAGAAGCTGGCACTATTCTCCTTGCGAGAACGGAACTTCTCGCCACTTTTGGTGATGACGTGGAGGATGTCTCCCTGGACCTCGATCTTCTCCACCTGACCGTTCTTGGCTCGGTCGATGACCTCGCTGATTTCCATTTCTTTGGTGGAGGAGCCTGGTTGGAACAAGGTGAAGAAGATGGCTACCACCGCCACCAATATCAGTAGGTAGACAAAGCTATTGCGAAACCACCTGCTATCCATAACCACCCGCGTCTGAGATCAAACGGACATCATCCTCTTCTGCCATTATAGCAGAAAAGGGCAGATAAAGGAAAACTCATGATTGACATCATGTCTTGCTCAAGTTAGTATTTTGCCCAGAGGGGGCGTGTTTGTCCGCTAATAGCCCACGGACCTCTAAAAGAAGAGGGGCTGTTGCTTGGCAGGTGGCAGAACCCGGCTAGCGTTGCGGACTAGATAGGCTCCAAAGAGGGAGTTCTAAATGGAGATCTGGGTGGCTATGGTACTCAGTCTTTTGACAGCGGTAGGCAATACCGTTGGCGGGGGCTTGGCCATTTACTCCCGCAACCTGACGGCAGCCACTACCGGTAATTACCTCGGGTTGGGTGGGGGGTTTCTGCTGGCGGCCGTTTTTTTAGATGTCATCCCCGAGGCTTTTGAGGATGGCACCGCTGTGGCCCCCTACGTGTTTCTCGGCTTTCTCCTTATTTTTGTCAGCGAGCATCTCATAGAAGGGCTTTTGGGCAGAGTTCGCCGAAATGAAAGAAGGGAGGCTGCGCTGATCCATCCTGCCACGGGCGTGGCTGCGATTGTGGGTTGGACGGTTCACGATTATATGGATGGCGTGGCCATAGGGGCCGGTTTTCTAGCCAGTCCTTCCCTGGGAATCTTGATGTTTCTGGCGGTGATGGCCCACGATGTAGGCTCCGGTTTCTCGGTGGCCGGCACTGTTCGCGGTGCGGGATGGGGGAGGACGGCGGCCATGGTGGCGACGGTTATGGTGGGGCTCACCACGGTGGTGGGAACGGCAGTGACGCTGTCTCTAGGGAGCGTCGATTCTTTTGCGATCAGGGCGTCTCTGGCTCTGGCGGCGGGGACTTTCATCCATATCGGCGCAAGCGACCTGCTGCCCGCGGCGGCGCGTTCCCCCTCGCGACAGGTTTTCTTTTGGGTCCTTCTCGGTTTCGCCCTTTTCTATGCTTCGCAGCGAATCCTCATGCTTTTTATCGCATAATGGAGGGTTGGCCCACCCCTCGGTTAGGCTTTTTTTCACGTGTTTGGGGATTTTGGCGTCCCGTTAGTCTAAGGCCAGAACAGAGAGCGGAGGCGCGTACTCGGTGTCCCGTAGGATAGCGTTACTGGACAGTGCTTTTTACCTCGGCGATAAACCGACACATCCTCCCTGGTGGTAGGTCTGCCCTCTACCCAAACATAGCCGTTGATTCACGCCGCAAGCAGTATCCCTGTGGCTACATGTTAGGTGGGCAGAAGGTACATAGCACAACCATATTCCCTTGCCCTGTGTTCTTGAGCTCATGCTCTACCCCTGCCGGGGCGTACATTATGGTGCCCGGGCGGCATGGTCCCCTCTCTCCTGCCACTTGGCCGTGCCCCTCGCCTTCCAAGATATACATGGTTTCCAGTACAGAATGACTGTGGAGACTTACCGCCTCCCCCGGCCCTAGTTGCACCAGCACCGTGTGTAGGAGAGGCGTATCATCGGCGTTGATGAGCCTCCTTAGCTGGCGGTTCGGCGTTCGGCCGGGCTCCCACGGGGTTTCCTCCGCTTGTTTTATGTAAGCCATTGGTGTGTCGTCTTCTCAAGGCGGAAAGGCGGCGGCTTTAAGGACGGGGTTCCACCAGGACAAACTGGTTGCCGTAGAGGTCTTCAAAAATTGCTTGGACACCATAGTGCTGTTCTTGCGGTGGGCTGAGGAACTTTACGCCGCGGGCCTTCAGGGTCTCATACGTCTTCCGGCAGTCATCAGTTCCGAACACCCAGGCTGTCCCTTTGCCGATGCGCTCTTCTAGCTCTTTGGCTCCCGCCTCGCCATGCAAAAGCGGGTTGGGTTTTTGCAGGACGATCTCCAGGTGCTTTTGATCCCTGGGGGCAACCGTCAGCCAGCGTACTCCAGGCCCAAAGGTCTCATCGGCGCGTTGCACAAACCCCAGCTTTTCGGTGTAGAAGTTGAGGGCTTCCTCTTCATCCCGAACAACAATAGTCACCCGCATAAGCTTGGTAATCACTGCGACCTCCTAGACTCTAACTTCTTCGCGGCTTCGCTTTTGGGATGAGGTTCATTTAGCCCCTTCCACACGACGGTTCACGCTGAGGATACCTTTAACCCCCTCCAGGCGCGACATGACACGGCTAAGCTGAGCCAGGCCGGTGGTCTCCACGGTGAGGTGGATGGTCATGGTTCGGTCTCCGTTCTCCCGGGCGCTAATGGAGGCGATGTTGACCTTGTCGTCGGAGATAGTGGTTGAGACGTCTCGCACTAGCCCTACTCTATCCCAGGCCTCGATTTGAATGGCCACGGGATAAACGTTAACGTCCCGCCCCCAGCTTACGGGAACGAGCCGTTCGCGCTCCGTTTCTCGGACCACATTGACGCAGTTTTTGCGGTGGACGGTGACCCCCCGGGTGCGGGTGATGTAGCCAATGATGTCGTCTCCGGGGACAGGGTTGCAGCAGCGGGCCATTTGGGTGAGGAGGTCGCCCACTCCCAGCACCTGAATGGAGGGAGTGCGGGGAAGCGACGGCGTCCCCGTGGTGGGGGCGGGTGGCTCCTCCTGAGCCACCAACCGGGACGATACCTGATGGATGGTGATCTCGCCACACCCCAGGGCGGCCAGGAAATCGCCCACCTTGTCGTGCTTGAAGAGGTGAGCTACCTCCTCTTCGCTGACGCTCAGGCCCAGGCGCTTTAGCTCCTTTTCCAGCATCTCTTTGCCGTGCTGGATGTTATCGCTCCGCTCCTGGCGCTTGAACCACTGGCGGATCTTGCTTCGGGCATGGGACGTTTTGACATATCCCAGGTTGAGGTTCAGCCAGTCTCGACTGGGGCCTCGGGCTCCTTTGGTGGTGAGTATCTCCACCGCGTCCCCATGTTGGAGCTGGTAGTTCAGGGATACCAGGCGGCCATTAACCTTGGCTCCGATGCACTTGTTGCCCAGGTCGGTGTGGATGAGGTAGGCGAAGTCGATGGGGGTGGAGCCAGTGGGAAGGTCTTTGATCTCTCCCTTAGGGGTAAAGACGAAGACCTGGTCGGGGAAGAGGTCTGTCTTTACCGATTCCATAAACTCTTCAGCGCCGCTGACCTCTTTGTGCCACTCGAGAAGCTGTCGCAGCCATGCCAGCTTCTCCTCGAAGCGGACGTCCCCCTTGCCCCCCTCTTTGTAGCGCCAGTGGGCGGCGACACCGTACTCTGCTATATGATGCATGTCGTAGGTACGGATCTGAACCTCCAAAGGTCGCCCGCCTATTCCGATGACAGTGGTGTGGATGGACTGGTACATGTTTTCTTTGGAGTTGGCGATATAATCGTCGAACTGGCCCGGTATGGGACGCCACAGGTTGTGTACCACGCCCAGGGCGGTATAGCAGTCTGGGATGTTGTTGACCAGTATCCTTAGAGCGTGAAGGTCATAGATTTCGCTGAAGTCTTTGCCTATGGCGGCGTACTTTTCCATCTTGGTATAGATGCTGTAGATGTGCTTGGGACGGCCGGTGACCTCCGCCTCTATGTTGGCGGCTTTCAACTCACGCACTAGTAAGGCGCCGGCCTCCTCTATGTACCGCTCCCGACTGGCCCGTCGGGCGGACAGGAGCCGGGCGATACGGTGATAGGTGTCCGGGTTCAGGTGGCGGAAGGCCAGGTCTTCCAGAGCCCACTTGGTGCGCCACATGCCCAGACGATGGGCCAGGGGGGCGTAGATATCCATGGTCTCTTGAGCGATGAGGCGGCGCTTGTCGGCTGGCATGGCCTCCAGGGTCTGCAAGTTGTGTAATCGGTCGGCCAGCTTGATGATGACCACTCGTATATCCTGGGCCATGGCTACCAGCATCTTGCGCAGGTTAGCCGCTTGCTCCTCGCTGGAGCGAGCCACCGACTCTTCGCCCACGGCAAAAGAGATTCTCCCCAGCTTGGTGGTGCCATCTACCAGGCGTGCCACCTCTTTGCCGAAACGGGCCTCTATCTCGGCCATGGGCACCGCACAGTCTTCCGGGACATCGTGAAGGAGGGCGGCTGCCACTGTGGCGGCGTCCATCCACAGCTCCGTCACCGTCATGGCGGTGTGAAGAGGATGCTCCAAGAAGGGCTCCCCGGAACGGCGCAACTGCCCTTCATGGGCCTGGGCAGCGAAGGCGTAGGCGTCGCGAATAATGCCCAATTTGGTGGCGGGGAGGTATTCTCTGACCCTGGTCAGGAGGCTCTCCAATGCCGAACCGTCGTCCAGGGGCCCGTGGGAGTGTATTTCTGTATCCAGCTTCATGGTTCCACCCAGCTAACCCTTTTCTCAAGTATACTGCCCGTCTCAGGCCAACGCAACGTTTCTGACTGCCCAGCAGCGGGTGGCGGCCGCTTGGTAGTCTTTTCGGGGTGTTGATTATTGTCGCCGTCCCAATGATCATAATCGATTGACATAATGTCATTCCGAGGAAGTCCGCCAAAGGCGGACGACCGAAGAATCTCAGTGTGCCTATGGAGATTCTTTAGCCCGCCTGAGGCGGATCAGAATCGTCCACAAATTATGAGAATGCCTCTCTGCCCTCATCTCCTTCACATAAGGCCCTCCAAACCCCAGCCCGGGGGCTTTGCCCCCGGGACCCCATTAATCCATGCCCAGGGCGCGTTTGGCGTTGCCGCTCAGAAGGAGGTCGATCTCTTCTTCGGTGAAGTTCACGCCGTGCTCCCGGCCCCGTCGCGGCGCCTCCCGGACGGCGTCCACGTACTCTTTCAACCGCTCTCGGGGCCCGAACTCGTAGTCGGTGCCGAAGACCAGCTTGTAGGGGAGGATGTCCAGGAGCATCCGCAGGTTGCGATAGAAATCGCCGGCATTGGCGAAGAGCATGAAGTGTCTCCCGGCGATATCCAGGTAGATGTTGTCGTGGATAGAGGCGATCTTGATGGCCTCTGTGTCCCAGGGGCTGCCCACGTGGGCGCCGATGATGCGCAGCCGGGGGAAGTCGCAGCCCACGTCGTCCAGGAAAACGGGCTGACCGTACTTGGCTCGGATGGGGGGGAACTCGGTGCCCAAATGGGTGAGGACGGTCACGTTCAGGTCCTGGGCCAGCTCGTAGAAGGGGTAGACGCACTTGTCATTGACATAAAAACCGGCGCAGGGATGCAGCTTCAGCCCCCGCATCCCCCACTCCTTGACCCCCGTCTCGAAGAGGTCCAGGGCGCTCTGACCCCGATTGGGGTCTAGCCCCACAAAAGCAATGAGGCGGTGGGGGTATTTTCGGGCCAGCTCGGCGTTGCGGCGGTTCTGCTCCACTATGGACGTCTCGGGATCGCGGATGAGCATACCGAAGTCCAGGGGGAGGAGAACCCCCATGTCGATGCCCGCCGCCTCCAGGCCGGAAACCACCCGCTCCCCGGTGGCGTCGTGGACGGGGGTGACGAACTCCTTTTTGAGCTTCTCTAAATCGGGGGGAGGTAGGGTGGGGGCGTCCCGGGCGATGCGCCGCTTGACCCACCCCGTCCACCAGTCCTCGGAGATGAAGTTGCGCTGCACAAAGTGGTTGTGCACGTCAATGATCATGGCGACCCTCCTTCTCGTCTACCCAGGCTAGATCCCCCTTTAGACCCTCTCTGGCTATTGCCACCCCACGGGTGGTTCCTGGGGGTCGGTCACTACGTCGACAACGGCGGGCCGTTCCTGCGCCAGGGCGCTGGCGATGGCGTCTCGGATGTCCTGGGGGCGCTCCACCCGCACTCCATAGCAGCCGTAGGCCTGGGCGATGTTTCGGAAGTCCGTAGGGAGGAAGTCCACCGCCGCCGCCCGGCCGAAGCCCCGAATCATGCTATCCCGCTCCATCTGGAGCACCCCATTGTTGAGGACGATGGCCACCACCTTTATCTGGTGCCTCAGGGCCGTTTCCAGCTCCATAATGGTATAGCCGAAGCCACCGTCGCCGGCGACGCAGATGACGCGTCGCTCCGGCGCCGCCACCTGGGCCCCCAGGGCCATGGCGAAGCCGTAGCCGATGGCGGGGAAGCCCCGAGGGAAAATGAAGTTGCGCCCCACCGTCACTGCATCCAGGTAGTTGGCCACCCAGCGACAGCTATTGCCGGCGTCGGCGACGACCATGGTGTTGCTGTCCACGAAGGCCTGGAGCTCCTTCATCAGGCGCTGGGGCTTGATGGGGGCCGAATCCCAGTCTCTGCGGGGAGCTACCTCCTCCCGCCAGGCGGCCACCCGCCGCTGAATATCCCGCAGGCGGGGGGTGCCTCCTACGACGGCAGGTTTGGTCGCCCGCCCGCCGTGGCGGGTCAGCTCCTGGCTAATCTCCCGTAGCGCCACCTGGGCGTCGGCGAGGACGCCGATCTCCCCGGGAAAGTTACGACCTATCTCTTCGGGGGAGATATCTATATGGATAATGGTGGAGGTGGGCTGGGGGAGGCTCCAGCCATATGTGGCGGCGGCGTCGGTTCGGGTGCCCACCAGGAGAACCAGGTCCGCCTCCGCCAGCACCTCCCGCGCCACCTCTCCCCGACCCCCGCGTCCGGTGAGCATGCCGCTCACCACCCCTATGGCCAGGGGGTGACCTTCGGGCAAAGCCCCCTTGCCCATCTGGGTGGTGCCCACGGGGATGTCCAGAAGCTCCGCCAGCTCCCTCAGCTCCTCCCACGCCTGAGAAAGGAGCACGCCTCCTCCCGCCACAATTACGGGCCGCCGCGCCCCCAGAAGTAGCTCCGCACACTGGTCCACCTGCTCTCTGAGGATACCCGGCCTTAAGGCGGGGTAGCGGCCGCACTCTTCGTCCACGTTGATACTTAGCTCGGCCTCCTCAGCGAGGATATCGCTGGGGACGATGACGGCCACGGGGCCCGGCCTTCCGGTGGTGGCCACCCGCAAGGCGCGGCGGGTGATCTCCGGGAGGCGCTGGATGTGACCCACCCGCGCCGTCCACTTGGTGATGGGCTTGAAAAGGCTTTCCTGGTCGACGTAGGAATGGGGGTTGCGCCACAGCTCCTGCGGGTTCCGGTCATTGGTAATGGCCACTACCGGTATGGAGGAGGCCCAGGCTTCGTGGAGCCCGGTGGCCAGGTGGGGCACCCCGTTGACGGAGGCGGTACAAATCCCGGGGCGCATACTGACCCGTGCGTAGCCATCGGCCATGAGGGAGGCGCTCATTTCGTTTCGGACATAGAAAAAGGACATCTCCGTGTCGTAGATTCCCAGGGTGAGGGGGGTTTGGCCGCCAGTGAAGCCGAAGCAATGTTCGACCCCCGACTCCCGCAGCACTTCGGCGATGGCTCGGCCTCCGGTCATGATGGCCATAGCTTACCTCCTTTATCGGCCCAAAGCACGGCCTAAGCCCTTCGGGCGCTCTCTAGAGCTTGCAAGACCCTCTGAGGAAGGGCGGGGAGCTGGTAGACGCGGGCTCCGGTAGCGTTGGCGATGGCGTTGGCGATGGCGGGGGCGGTGGCAAAGGTGCCGGTCTCCCCCACCCCCTTGGCGCCGAAGGACGCCGAGGGTGCTGCCTCTCCCACAAAGAGGTTGACTATCTGCGGCATGTCCTTGATGGTCGGGATAGGGTAATCCTTGAAGCTCCGCGTGCGGCCCGGGATGAAGTCCTCCTTTAGAGCAAAGCCCAGGCCGGTGAGGATGGATCCCTCCACTTGGCCTTCGGCCAGGGTGGGGTTTATTATGGTGCCGGCGTCGGAGGCGGACACGATGCGCTCCACCTTGACCTCGCCAGTGGCCGTGTTCACCGCCACCTGAGCCACCTGGGTGTTGTAGAGGAAGATGTAGGCGTAGAGGCCCTGCCCCGTTTTGGGGTCAAGGGGGATAAAGGGGCGGGGCTGGCTTTTGCCTACATACCTTCGAGAAACTCCCTTTCCCTCCAGAACCGCTGCCATGTGGGCCAGGGAAACCGTCTGGGAGGGGTCGCGGGATGAGAAGAGGAAGCCCTTCTCCATGCGAAGGTTTTCCTCCCCTTCCTCCAGCACTTGGGCGGCGGCACGGGTTAGGACTGCCTTTAGCTGTCTCACCCCATCCTGGATGGACTGGCCGTGGTCGTAGGTTCCCTTCATAGCGGTGGTGTTGTAGTGAGGGGTGACATCGGTATCTCCCAGGGTGATGAGGATGGACTCCAGGGGCACCCCCAGGCCTTGGGCGGCCATTTGGGCCAGGGCCGTCTCGGTGCCCTGTCCCACCTCGGAGATGCCCACGGTGACCTCCACTCGTCCGTCTCTCAGCAGCTCCACGTAGATGGGCACTGGAATGTCCACCCGTCCTGGCATTAAGGCCGTTCCCCCCATGAGCCGCCAGCCGGAGGCTACCCCCACGCCCCGTCGCACCGGCGAGCTGGTGGCCGGTGTCTTCTTTTCCTCTTTGGCCTTGCGGTAGCTTTCCTTCACCAGTTCCAGGGTCTGCTTTATGCCCACGCTTTCCGTGAGCACCTGGCCTGTATGGAGGGTGGAACCCACCTGTAGCGCGTTTTTGAGACGAAACTCCACGGGGTCGATGCCCAGCTTGTGGGCCATGAGATCCATTTGAGATTCGATGGCAAAGGCCACTTGGATGCCCCCCAGACCCCGCATGGCTCCCGTCTTGGGGGCGTTGGTGCATACAGCCTGGGCGTGGATGTGAACGTTGGGCCAATAGTACGGCCCGGTGGCGGCATACATGGTTTCCGGGTAGATGAGACCAGGGGAGAACCCCATGTAGGCGCCGTGGTTATCGATGAGCCGAGCCTCCAAGGCCACCAGGTGACCGTCTCTGGTGGCGCCGGTGCGGTAGGTCATGACGAAGGGGTGGCGTTTCTTGGTGGCCAGCATGACCTCTTGGCGGCTGTAGACCAGCTTCACCGGGCGACCGGCCTTGTGGGCCAAGAGGGGGGCCATAAGCCAGCAGTGCTCCACGTACTTCCCCCCGAAGCCGCCGCCAATGGTCATCTGGATGACCCGGACCTTCTCGGGGTGAAGGTTAAGCAGGCTGGCGACGGCGAGGCGAGTGGGGTGGGGGAACATGGTACAGGTACGCACAATCATCCGTCCCTCTTCGTCCATATGGGCGAGGGCGGCATCGGGCTCCAGATAGGCGTGCTCTTGGAAGGGAGTGCGGTAGGTGTTCTCTACTATCACCTCGGCCTGAGCGAAGCCGACGGCTACATCGCCCCGCACCACCTGCCGCACGGGGTCGATATCGCCCATAGGGTGAATCTGAGGGCAACCTTCATGGGCGGCGGCCACGGGGTCCATGATAGGCTCCAGGGGCTGATACTCCACCTTGATGAGGGAGGCGGCCCGAGCGGCTAGCTCCGGGGTGGCCGCTGCCACCAGAGCCACGGGCTGGCCTACGTAGAGCACCTTCTCCTCCGCCAAGAGGGGTTCCCCCATAGGCTCGCCCCGCCAGTTGAGGGAGTTCTGGCCCGGGATGTCTCTGGCGGTTACCACCGCCGCTACACCAGGTAAGGCCATGGCTTCTTTTGTGTCTATGGCACGGATGAGGGCATGGTGGTGGGGGCTGCCCAGCACCTTGCCGTGGAGCATCCTCTCCATCTTTAGGTCGGCGGTGTACTTGGCAACTCCGGTGACCTTGTCCCCAGCGTCGCGGCGGGGCAGTCTCATGCCCACGGGCCCATCGCCCGCCGGCGGCGCCACTCTTGCTCCGCCCCGTAGCAGATGGGCGGCGTACTCCACGGCCTCTATTATTTTCACGTAGCCGGTGCAGCGACACAGGTTGCGGGAGAGCCGTCGCACGATGTCTTCTCGGCTGGGGTTGGGGTTGGCGTCCATAAGGGCTTTGGTGGTCATTATCATCCCGGGTGTGCAGAAGCCACACTGGACGGCCCCCTTTTGGACGAAAGCCTCCTGAATGGGGTGAAGGGCCTCCGGCGTGCCCAGCCCCTCGATGGTGGTCACCTGGCGCCCCTGAACCCGGGAGGCGGGAAGGAGACAAGACATGGCCGCCCGGCCGTCCACCAGAACAGTGCAAGCGCCGCACTCCCCGCCATCGCACCCCTCTTTGGTGCCCGTGAGTCCCAGGTCATCCCGCAGCACTCGAAGCAGCGTCCGGTCGGGCTCCGTTTCCAGTTCGCGAGGCATTCCGTTGACGGTGAAGGAGAGGCGCATCTGTCTACTGCTTTCTATGGCCATTGCCCGCTACAATGGCTATCTTCTCTGCCGGGCCGGTGAAGAAGTAGCCGGAACCCCCCTCGGCCACCAGCCGCATAAAGCTGGTGGCGTCGGTTACTCTGATGCCGCCCAGAACGGTAACGCCTCTGGAGAAGAAGGGCTCCGGCCAGGGACTGGCCGTGGGACCGGCCAGAACCACCTCTCGGGCGTGGGTGCAGAGCTCCAGCAGCTCGTCCAACCCTCCCTCTACCAGGGATGAGCCAGTGATGATGGCCACATCGGCCTGGGGGAGGATCTCCGTCGCCCTCTCCGGCGGGCGCCAGAAGGGAAGCTCCTGGGGTTTCAGGGCCGCTGGGTGCTTATCGATGACCCATATCTGGGCCACCTTCTCCTTGAGCTTTCGGATGAAGGGAATGAAAGCTCCTACCAGCACCACCTTGTCCTGGCTGGCGAAGGACACCTCATCCAGGGCGTCGGCCCCCCTGAGCAATCGCCCTCCAGGCACACCTTTCTCCGTCATAAGGGAGGCGGAGAGGGCGTTGAGAGTGGCTACTCCCACGGCGCGTCGGAGGCGAAAGGGGCTCAATGCTTCCCGGGTCAGTGCCCAAGCGTCCTGGCCGGCCAGCCGGCCCGCCGGTGGCGCCTCCGCCGCCGAACTGGGGCAGCATACCGTGTCCTCCATATCTCGAGGTGTGAAAGCCACGCCCACGTGTCCATCGGCTAGCTTCACCGCGGTGTAAAAGACCCCGATGCACACCTCTTGGATGGTCAGGGGCCTTTTGTGCAAACCAACTTCTAAAGAGGAGATCAACTCATCTACGATCATCGTCCACCTCCTTGGGGATTGGCTCTCTCTGCCCTTAGCATATCGTGATGCCCGGGGACGAGAGAAAGCATACTGCCTTGGCCATGGGATGTCAATCCTACGTATTCACTCATGTAAAATGTTACCGGATGGGGTATGGTTCACTCAACTAGAAATGTTACTGAGGGGGATCATGCCGAGCGATGACAGGATGACCGTAGATGAACGAAGGAAGTACCTCAAACTAGTGGCACCGCGGT
>JACPEP010000010.1 GCA_016183425.1 Chloroflexota bacterium | reverse complement strand
GAAGAGGCCGTGGGAATCCGTAACCCCAGGTGCGTTGTGACGGATTGCCACGCCCTTCTGCGGAAGGGCTCGCAATGACAGTGTCGATGGTGGCGATCTGCCACGCCCCTACACTACACCCTGTGGCTTGCGATGACCGTTTTGGCTGTCATTCCGAGGCCTCGACCCGCAAACACAGTGAAACGGAAGAGGCCGTGGAAATCCGTAACCCCAGGTGCGTTGTGACGGATTGCCACGCCCTTCTGCGGAAGGGCTCGCAATGACAGTGTCGGTGGTGGCGATCTGCCACGCCCCTACACTACACCCTGAGAGGCTGTGAGGAAATTGGTTTTGGGCACCTGTCCAAGGGGTCAGCCAGATACGAAATCATGGTGTCCGAGGCGCTCCCTCGCGAAAAACTCACAAGCTCTGAGGGTGTGAGCCCGATTAGCATCAATCACTTTAATAGGAAGCTCATCGATACGGGCTAGAATTTCCTGCGCTTTAGGGGAAGCACCATTTGCCTACCCTTTAGGGAAGCGGCTATAATTCGGGCGAAGGATTTACTTAGAAGAAAGGCGCATTATGACCATCAAGAGCTTTGGCGACACCGCGCCCCAAATCGCGTCCTCGGCTTTTGTCAGCGAGATGGCCTACGTCATCGGGGACGTGGAGGTGGGAGAGGGGGCCAGCATCTGGCCGGGGGTAGTGCTTCGGGGAGACGTAGGCAAGATCGTCATCGGCAAGAACACCAATATCCAGGACAACTCCGTCGTTCACGCCGACCCGGGCCACCATTGCGTCATCGGCGACGATGTCACCGTGGGGCACGGGGCGGTCATCCATAGCTATCGTATCGGGAGCAATGTTCTCATTGGTATGAACTCCACCATCTCCAGCCAGGTGGAGATCGGCGACTTCTGCATTATCGGCTCCAACTCCATGGTGGGGGACCGAAAGAAGATCCCCAGCTACTCCTTTGTGGTGGGGGTGCCGGCGGAGGTCAAGGGTAGCCTAAGTCAGGATCAGATAACCCGGCTGCAAAAGATCGGCCAATCCTACGCCAGGCTGGCGCAGCGGCACAAAGAGCTAGGACTGTGACAGCGTGGAACTGGGATTGAAGAGCAAAAGAGCCCTAGTGACCGGAGGTAGCCGGGGCCTGGGCCGGGCTATCGCCCTGGCTCTAGCTGGGGAAGGATGTCGTCTTTCTATATGCTCTCGGGGGCGAGAAGCCCTGGAGGCAACGACCCAGGAAATGACAGCGCTGGGGGCGGAGGTGTTGGCCGTGGTCGCCGATGTCACCGTGCCGGAGGACGTAGCCAGAGTGGTGGCGGAAACGACGAGAGCCTTCGGGGGGGTGGACATCCTGGTAAATAATGTGGGTGGCTCCCGAGGCGGGGGCCTGTTAGAGCTTACGGAAGGGGAATGGCGGGAGGTGCTGGAGATTAACCTCATGAGCGCAGTACGGGTCTCCCGCCTGGTGGTCCCCCTCATGGAACGACAGGGTTGGGGACGCATCATCAACATAGTCTCGGTGTGGGGGCGGGAATCCGGTGGGGCCATGGCCTACAACGCCGCCAAGGCGGGCCTCATCAGCTTCACTAAGGCCCTGGCCAACCAAGTGGCCCGCCACGGGATACTGGTGAACAGCGTCGCGCCCGGCCCCATCCTTTTTCCTGGCGGGGGCTGGCAGCGACGCCAGCAGGCCGACCCCCAAGGTGTCCGGAGCTTCATCCAGAACACCATCCCTCTGGGGAGGTTGGGCACCCCAGAAGAGGTGGCGGCCCTGGTGACTTTCCTGGCCTCGGAGCGAGCCAGCTTCATCACCGGTGCCTGCATCACCGTGGACGGAGGCGGCTCCCGGTCGAATATCTAGGCCTGGAGCCACACCCTCGCCTTTAATCATCGATGATTTCGATATTGTATATCAGTCTTTTTTATGGTAGAATGCCCTTATCGTGCACAAAGGGATGGGGATGTACAGGATGCCAGTGATCAATGTGGTATTGGGGCTGACGGGGCTGCTGTTGGTCCTCACCCTATCGTCGTGTAGCGCCGCGCTACCAGAGTCGGGGCCGGCGCTCTCCACGACGGCGTATAGCAATGGCCAACTGTTGGCCACCCCAGAGTGGCTGGCGGCTCACCTGAAAGACGCTGACTTGCGCTTTTTGGACATACGTTCTTCCGATGAGTATAAGGAAGGCCATATTCCGGGGGCGGTTAACATCACCCTTCCTCAGATCACCGATGAGAGCAATTCCGCCGTGGACAACGTGGCGCCGCCGGGCAAGATTGAGAACGTTATGGGAGACGCAGGGGTGGACAACAACACTACGGTGGTTGTCTATGACGACGGGCGAAATCTCATGGCGGCCAGGATGTTTTGGGTCTTAGAATACTACGGTCATCCCAGGGTGAAGTTGCTCAACGGCGGCTTCGATAGGTGGCGTAAGGAAGGGCGGGAGATGACACGGGTGGTTCCCCAACCGGCCAAAGCCAGGTTCACTGCTCGCCCCGATGCGTCTCGGCTAGCCACCAAGGCGCAGGTGGAGGCAGTTCTGGGAAAGTCAGACATAGCCCTGGTGGATACCCGTAGCGCCCAGGAGTACAAAGCAGATCACATCTTCGGCGCTCTGAACGTGGATTGGGTGAACAATCTTACCTCGGCTTCGGCGTCGGCCTTCAAGTCGGCCCGGGAGCTGGAAAAGCTGTATGAAGGTGCGGGGGTGACCAGGGATAAAGAGGTCATCACCTACTGTCAGACAGGGATGAGGGCAGCCAACACCTATTTCACCCTGCGCCTCCTGGGCTACGATCGGGTTCGGCTCTATGACGGCTCCTGGCAGGAGTGGGCCAGCGCCTCCAGTACCCCGACGGATATGGGGGATTCGTGTACCTGACCCAATCAATAATATCGCTCCTGGCAGGAGCGCTGGCACCTATGGATACTCTCGAGGAGGAGGAAAAGCGTGGGCATCCCGGTTAACCATGAACTTGATCTGAAAGGAGAAATCTGCCCCTACACCTTCGTCAAGTCCAAGCTGGCTCTGGAGGAGATGGATGTGGGCCAGGTGCTGCGGGTCATTGTGGACTATCCCCCGGCGGTGCACAACGTTCCCCGCAGCATGAGCAACGAAGGGCAGGAGGTCTTGGAGGTGGCCAAGGTAAACGAGACGGACTGGGCCCTGACCATAAAGAAGTTGGTAGATATATAGGGGTGTCGCCGGTTGCTTATCTTAAAAGGAGATGCGCCATGAGCGAATTGGGATTGGTGCTCACCACCAGTCCCCTTCAGTACCAGAACGGGGAGACGGTGGTGCATGTGGCTGAGGCGGCTCTGGACAGGGGCCATGGCGTGCGCATTTTCCTTTACCTGGATGGGGTGTACAACCCCCTTCGCTACCAGACCTTCCCCGACATGGCCGTGATGCCCTGGCAGCGCTTTCAGGCTCTGGCGGAGAGGGGGGCTGACATCGTGGCCTGTGGCCTGTGCGTGAATGCCCGGGGTCTCCAGGGCGGTAAAGACTTCGTGTCGGGCATCCGCATCGGTGGCCTGCCCGATTTTGCGGCTATGGTGGGAGAAGTGGACCGCTTGGTGTGCCTGTGAGGAGGTAAAGCGATGGCCCAGAAACATATCGTCTTCCTTTTTCAGCGGCCCCCCCTCGGCACCATTGGTTATACCGAGGGGCTGCGGGCGGCGGTGGGGATGATCGCCGGGGTCGATGAGCACTCCGTAGAGCTCATCTATCTGGGGGATGGCGTCTACTTCGCCCTCAAGGGCGTGGCGCGGGGGGATGCCGTCCGCCATTTGGCGGCCCTGGCTGCCCAGGGGTATCGGCCTAAGGTGGAGCGGGAGAGCCTGGTGCAACGGAACATTCCGGAGAAAGACCTGGCGTCAGACACAGAGGTCATCCCCCGTCGGGAGGTGCTCCAATCCCTGAGACGGGCCGATGCGACCATGGACTTTTGAGGTGTACCATGGGAAATCTTTATCTGGTGGACAAAGCTACGGCGGAAAATGCCCTGGCCTTAGCGGCCCTGGATAGCGACTCAGTGGTCGTCCTTATTCAGGACGGCGTCTATGCCCCTCCCGAAAGGTTGGCGGCGCTGAAGGGGCGGGTCTATGCGGTAAAGCAGGACCTGGAGCAGCGGGGCCTGGGGGGAGTGGAGTGGGCTACGGCAATAGATTATGGTGATCTGGTGGCTCTCGTCTTCCAGAACAAAGTCCTCAACTTTGCTTAGGTCTGGGGAGGAGAAGGGCTGTGGTTTCTTGGCACGCTGACAAAAGGATTGACATCCGGGGGCTGGTCTGTCCTTACACCCTCATTCGGACCAAGGATGCCCTTAAGGGGATGGGCGACGGACAGGTATTGGAGGTGCAGTGCGATCACGAGCCGGTGGCCAGGACCACCATTCCTGCCTTCTGCCGGCAGAAAGGGTATTCCTGCCAGGTGATAGAGGCAGAGGGGAAGGAATGGCGAGTTCTAATCACCAGAAAAGACTAGGGGGGTGAAATTGTGGATAAGGCGGTTAAGCTCACCAGGATGGCTCGCTGCGCCGGTTGAGCGGCCAAATTCGGAATAGAAGACCTGGCTCACGTGCTGAGCCAGCTACCGATAATTGACGATCCCCGTGTGCTGGTGGGGCGGAACACGGCGGATGACGCTGCCGTGTACCAACTCACCGAAGATCTCGCCCTGGTGCAGACCGTGGACTTTTTTCCTCCCGTAGTGGACGACCCTTATACCTTCGGGGCCATCGCCGCCGCCAATGCGGTGAGCGACGTCTATGCCATGGGTGGCCGGCCCGTCACCGCCTTGAACATCGTCTGCTTTCCCAAGGAGGGCCTGGAGCGCCAGGCGCTGGTGGATATACTGAGGGGCGGGGCGGACAAAGCCGCCGAGGCCGGTTTCATCATCGTGGGCGGCCACACTATAGACGACCCGGAGCCCAAGTACGGCCTGGCGGTCACCGGCCTCATCCATCCGGGAAAGATCGTGACCAACGCCGCCGCCCGGCCTGGGGATAGCCTTATTCTTACCAAACCCCTGGGCATCGGTATCCTGACCACGGCCATGAAGGCCGACAAGCTGGGACCGGAGGGAGCCCGCAAGGCCATGGGCGTCATGACCCAGTTGAATAACGTGTCTTCTCAGGTCATGGTTCAGGCCGGCGTAAAGGCCGCCACCGACGTTACCGGCTTCGGTCTCCTGGGGCACCTCCATGAGATGACGGAGGCCAGTGGGGTAGGGGCCGAGGTTTACGCCTCCCGGGTGCCGGTCATCGCGGAGGCGTGGGCTATGGTTCGGGAGGGGCTGGTCCCCGGCGGCACCCACGCCAATCGTCGGGCTTTAGAGCATGTGGTGAGCTGGGATGATGGGGTCTCGGATGAGGCGCGGTTGATTCTATGCGACGCCCAGACCTCCGGGGGCCTCCTTATGTGCGTTCCTCCCCCTGGAGATGATGAAGTGCTGGAGAGCCTTCGCCGCGCCGGTGTGGTTCCGGTAGCCCGCATCGGCCGCATGGTGGCCGATGTCCAACGCCGCCTCCACATTCTGCCCTGAAGGGGCACTTATGCAGAGGGTGGTTTTCTTAGCCTCGGAATGGGCCAGCTTCATCACCGGTGCCTGCATCGCCGTATATGGGGGTGGCCCCCGGTCAAATATCTAAGCTAAAAGAGCCTCCTAGCAGGCTGTTGAAATTCGGCCTCTTGGGCCAAAGTTGAGTCTCATGAACAATCCGCTCCTCCTTCGACACGCTCAGGATGAGCGGGGAAGAAGGGTTTCCCCGCTCGTGGTGAGCCTGTCGAACCACGAACCTATGGGTCGAGGACCCTGATTTATGGGATGTATTTTGGAGACATGACACTAGTTCACCTATCGATAATTTCGATATTGTCTATCAGTCTTTCTTATGATAGAATGCGTTTATTGTAAGAGAATGGGGAATTGAGTCAATGAGAGGAGGACGATGATGAGCACAGTCCGAGGGGAAGCGCTTAGAGTTCCGGGTGTGCCCTGGGGCTATCGCCTGAGCCTGGCGGCATTTGTTCTCTTCACGGCTCTGTCTCTTTTGGCTATTGTGGACTTTCGCCGCGGCTTCTTATTCACCACGGCTACCGGGTTCGGTGGCTACCTGGCAAAGTCTCCCTATTTCGTATTCAGCCCCTGGCAAGGGCTTATGCTGTTGGTCGGTCTGGTGGGGTTGGTGGCCTGTTACCGAAATTTGAGAGAGTATGAGGCCGAGCTGGGGAGCGTGGATCTGGGGGGCTACCTGCGGTGGCTGGCTTTTCTCCTCTTCGGCATACTGGTGGTGGACCTGTTCACCTATCGCGGCGTTCCTGCCATAAGAGCCGCCACTGCGGGAACGATAAGCGCCGGTTGGCTGGAGGCCTACGGCATAACGGGTTGGCTCCGACCCTTGGCCTTAACCCTCAGCTATATGCTTAACGTTTGGCATGCTACTTTGTTGGGGATACTTCTGGCCGGCTTAGCCCTCACCGTCCTACCCCGATATATGAAATCTTTTTTTGCCAAAAGGGGGCTAAGGGGCAGCCTCTTTGGGGCAGCCTTCGCTCTGCCCCAGCCCTTCTGCTCCTGCTGCGCCTCAGTAATCTGCCCCTCTCTAGTGAGGCAAGGAGCCTCCAGCAGCTTTGCCCTAGCTTTTGTGGTAGGCTCACCCATGCTTAATATTACCGCCCTGATCCTGGCCGCTCTGCTCCTCCCCCCACTCCATGCCCTTACCCGTATCGTGGCCGGAGTGGTGCTGACAGTGCTGGTGACCTGGCTGGTGGTCCGCCTGGCCGAGGGTTGGAGGGACGATGAGGGAATGGTGGAAAGTCCATTGGCGCGCTGGATTTCCCGGGGGATAGATTTATACTCACGAGTCTTCCAGTTAGAGAAGCTGGTGGCGGAGCGGCCCTTGGACAGTCCGGCGGCTTTTGTGTCCGCCTGGGTCTACGTCAGCGGCCGTATGGCCCTGGTTCTGGTCCCCACGTTGGCCATCTGGAGCCTGATGACGGCGGCCATTGTCCAGGTCTTGCCCTCTGCCTTCGGGAACAACCCGCTGAGCATAGTGGTGGCCGCCGTCGCCGGCACATTGCTAATGATCTCCACCTGGACTGAGATTCCGGTGGCCTTGCAGATGATCCAGGCTGGCTATTCCGGCCCCGCCGCCACTCTGCTGGTTGTTTTGCCGCCGGTGAGCCTGCCTTGCCTCTTGATTCTAGGTGGAGCCACCAGGCGCTTTCGCCTGGTGGCCCTGCTGGGCCTGGCGGTGATGGTAGTGGGCATCGCGGCCGGTATCATCTTTCTCTAGGGGATGGCGTGCTTCCCGCTTCTTGTCTCCTGATGTGAGATTTTGCCACCAATCTCATCTTTCATTCCATTGACAGTGCGAGAGAAAAATGATATAAAAGAAAGGTAGTTTCTTTAGACGGGAAAGGTGACAGCAGATGGCGGAAGAAAAGAAAAGCATCGATCCGGCTGCTAATGAGATGATTGAGAGGGCTGCGGCCCGGGGAATTTCCACCGCCTTCAGCCGTGCCGATGAGACCAAACCCTGCCCCATTGGGCGGGCAGGGAATTGCTGTTCCAACTGCTTTATGGGGCCGTGCCGTTTTGTGGGTAAGACCACCACCGGCATCTGCGGCGCCACTCGTGATACCATCGCTGCCCGCAACTTTGCCCGTTCCGTGGCCGCCGGAGCCTCCGCCCACTCTGATCATGGCCGGGACCTGGCCTTTATCCTCCTCGCCACAGCCAAAGGCGAGACCCAGGGATACGAGATCAAGGATGTGACAAAATTGCATCGGGTGGCCTCCTACATGAACATCCCGGTGGCCAACCGGAGCAAAGAGGACATCGCCATCGATGTAGCCAACGAGGCCATCGCTAACTTCGCTCGCCAGACGGGGGAACTGACCTATCTGCGACGTGCCCCTCAGAAGCGGCAGGAGATATGGCGCCGCCTGGGTATCGCCCCTCGGGGCATCGATCGGGAGGTAGTGGAAACCTTTCATCGTACTGGAGAGGGCACCGACCAGGATGCGGAGCATATTCTAGACCACGCCCTGCGCACCTCCATGGGGGATGGCTGGGGCGGTTCTATGCTGGCCACGGACATCGGGGATATCCTCTTTGGCACACCCACGCCCCTGATCACCCAGGCCAACCTGGGAGTCCTCAAAAATGATGAGGTGAACATCCTGGTCCACGGCCACGAGCCATCCCTCTCGGAGATGGTGGTGGCGGTGGCCAACAGCCAGGAGGCCAAAGAATATGCCCGCTCCAAGGGGGCGCAGGGTATCAACGTGGCTGGTATATGCTGCACCTCTAATGAGGTGCTTATGCGCCAGGGGGTGCCCTCAGCAGGGAACATGCTCCACCAGGAGTTGGCCATCCTCACCGGGGCCGTGGACGCCATGGTGGTGGACGTCCAGTGCGTTATGCAGGCAGTGGTGCCCCTTTCCCAGCAGTTTCACACCAAGATCATCACCACCTCTCCGAAAGCCAAGATATCGGGCGCCATTCATATACAGTTCCACGAAGGGGAGGCAATGAGCCAGGCCCGCCTCATCGTTTGGACAGCCATCGACAACTTCCCCAATCGCAAAGAGGTGCACATTCCGCAATTTAAGTCGGACCTGGTGGCTGGCTTCTCCCATGAATACATAAGCTACATGCAGGGGGGCGTCTTCCGAGAGTCCTTCCGTCCCCTGAACGACAACATTATGAATGGCCGCATCCGCGGCGTGGCCGGAGTGGTGGGGTGCAATAACCCCAGGACCATTCAGGATGCTGGCATCATCCACGTGATAAAGGAGCTTATCAAGAACGACGTGCTGGTGGTGAGCACCGGCTGTGGGGCCATCGCCTGCGGCAAGCACGGCTTCCTCATGCCGGAGATGATGGAGAACGCCGGTCCCGGACTGCGGGAGGTTTGTGAGGCGGTGGGCATCCCACCGGTGCTCCATATGGGCTCCTGCGTGGACAACTCACGCATCCTCACCGTGGCCAGCGCCATGGCCATAGAGGGTGGCTTGGGAGATGACATCGCCGATCTGCCGGCAGTGGGCATTTGCCCCGAATGGATGCATGAAAAAGCGCTGTGCATTGGCGCCTACTTCGTTGCCTCGGGTGCCTATGTGCTCTTTGGCATCGATTCTCCCGTGGAGGGTAGCGTGGAGGTAACCCGCCTTATAAATGAAGGTTGGGAAGAAAAGGTGGGCGGGAGGTTGGAATTTGAGCCAGACTATGATATAATAGTTAAGAAGGCCCTGGCGCATATCGATGCCAAGCGAAAAGCGCTGAGGCTAGAAGAGTATCGGCCAGAGCGATATGCCAAACGAGGTGATTATCTTCCTGGTGACGCTTTGCCGTCAGCGGTTTATCGAGAAGGCCGTTACAGTTTAAAAAGTTAGCTCTCCTCTCTCTTGGGGTTCCTCCGAAAAAGCGAACGCCCCCGTCTTCACGGGGGCGTTCGCTTTTAATCTCTTAATTCAGTCAACCACTCATTTCCGAAGGTTCCACTCCGGAGTGCCATACTTCCCATCCACCAGGTCTTTAGCTAAAGCCTCCTCCTCCGGGATAAGTTGGCCCTCGCCGAGGGAAATGCCCAGTACCTCCTGGAAGCCTTGCCTCAAAGAGCGGACTATGCTTTCCCAATCCACCCCTTCTCCCAAAAGCTGCCGTAGGGATACGACCTGTTCCTGAAAATGACTCGCCGCGGCGTGGCGCTCCTCCTCAGAGGTGAAACGGAGCAGAGAAAGGATCTCCTGGCCCTCATCTTTCCAGAGGAGGCTTCCATGCTGTAGAAGGACGCCATCCCGTCGCAGTTGAGCACTGCCCACCAGCTTTCTGCCCGCCACCGTCAGCTCGTAGACAGAGGTGGAGTGGAAGCAGGCGCCGTTTCTAGCCGGGGGGCCTCTGTGATGCCACGGTTCCCTGAGCTGTGGGGTTACTCCCAGGGTAGACAGGCCCTGAGCGATAGCGGAGCTGACGCGTCGGTAGGCAGCCAGAACCCCTCCCGCCAGCCGAGGGTCGTCTTCTGCCACCACCAGGCTGTAGGTAAGTTCTCCCCAGTGGAGCACTGCCCGTCCCCCGGTGGGACGCCGCACCAGGGTCACCCCTGCCTCTTGACAGCGATGAAGAAGAATGTCTCGCGTCACCGATTGAAAATAGCCTACGGAGAGGCAAGGAGGACTCCAGCCGTAGAAGCGAAGGGTTGGGGACACTAGGCCCCGACGGTGCGTCTCCATAACCGCCTCGTCAACGGCCATATTGTAGGGGCCAGAGGCCACGCCGCTGTCCAGCAGGCGCCATTGGTCGCCGCGAGGCAAGGGGATTCCTTTACTGGCTGGTAGCGGCCTCGAACTGCTCCGCCGTCATGAGGTCGTCTAATTCCTTGGGGTTCGCCGGGCGGGCCTTCAGCAGCCAGCCGGCGCCGTAGGGGTCCTGGTTCAGGAGCTCGGGAGCATCCACGGCCTCCTGGTTCACTGCCACCACCTCCCCGCTGATGGGCGACATGACGTCCGAGGTGGCTTTGTCCGACTCCACGGTGCCGCAGGGCTGGAACTGGTTGATCTGGCTGCCCACCTCTTTGGTCTCCACGAAGAGTATGGAGCCCATCTGCTGCTGGGCATAGTCGGTGATACCGATGATGGCCTCACCCCCCGCCACCCGCACCCAGGTGTGTCCTTTGGAGTATTTGCAGTCCTTGGGATTCAAACTTTGCCTCCTTTAAAATCAGTAACGAAAGCCGACTCTACTTCAGTGTTGCCTACCCATAGAGGCGCGACTAAGCCATGACCCTTCTATCTTCGACTCGGGCACTGGCCGTCTTGGCCTCACCTGCCGTGGCCCGAGGCAGGGAATCAGGGGGCACTAGCTCCACTATAGGCGTCACCCCGCATATGGCCTTCACCCCCTCCGCTACCTGGCCACTGAGGGTTTTCACCCGGCTCTCCGCCGTTAGAAGCTGGTGGTCTTTCACCTCCACCTTTAAAGTGAAACGATCCAGGTCCCGTACCCGCTCGATGATGAGACGGAAGTTAACCCCCAGGTCGGGGTATTTGGTCAAAGCATCCTCCACCTGGCTGGGGAAGACAATGAGGCCACCGATAGACACAGCATCGTCGCTGCGGCCCTTGATAGAGGCTATCTTGGGATGGGTGCGGCCGCAGGAGCACCGCTCCTCCCACCACAGACGGGACAGGTCACGGCTACGATAGCGGAGCATAGCCGTGCCTTCGGCGGTGAGCCAGCTCCAGACTAACTCCCCGTCTTTGCCTTCAGGAACCCATTGTCCCGTGACGGGGTCAATGCACTCGGCCAGGAAAACGTCGGCCCAGGCGTGCATCCCATCCCGTACCTCGCACTCGCAGGTCATCCCCGGACCTAAAAACTCCGTCATGCCAAACTCATCGTAGGCGGTGATGCCGTAAAGCTCTTCCAAGCGCAGCCGGGTGGACCAGGGCCAAGGCTCAGCGCCGAAAAGACCGATACGCAGCTTGGAATCCTGAGCCAAGTTAAGACCCCGCTCCTGGGCTTTCTGGGCCAGATAAAGGGCGTAAGAAGGGGTCATACACATGGCAGTGACTCCGAAATCCAGGATCATGTCTATCTGACGCTCCGTCTGGCCCGGCCCGATAGGGATACAAAGAACCCCCATGGCAGCAGCGCCGTAGTGGAAGCCGAAGCCGCCGGTAGGCAGACCATAGCCGTAAGCGTTCTGAAGGATGTCTCCCGGGCGCAAGCCCACCATCCATAGCTCCCGAGCATTGAGGTCGGCCCAGGTGGCAATGTCCTCCTTGGTGGCAAAGACGGGCACCGACTTACCCGTGGTGCCCGAGGTAGCGTGGAGCTCCACCGCCTCTCCAGGTTTGGCCAAGGCCATGCCATAGGGGTAGGCCTCCCGCACCGTTTTCTTCTCTAAGAAGGGGAGTTTCTGTATATCTTCCAGGCTCTTGATGTCCTCTGGCTTCACCCCTGCCCCATCGTACAGTCGGCGATAGAAAGTGTTTTGGTGGTATACCTTCTCCACCAGGGCCTTCAGGCGCTCCAGTTGTAGCTTCTGAAGCTGCCCCTTGGGCATGGTTTCTATCTCTTCTCGGTAGTATTTCCTGGACATCAGCACCTCCCCCAGTAAATGGCTATTTCTTCTCGTCGGAGGCCAGCACCCCGGTCTGGGCCCAGTCCTCCTTGGCCACGTCCTCAAAGACAACAATGGTAGCCTCTGGCGTGGTGTGAGCGATGGTGACCATAGCCTCGGTTATGACCCGCGCCAGCTCCGCCTTTTGAGCGTGAGTCCTTCCCGACCACATGGTGATCCTGACGATGGGCATATGCCCTTTCTCCTTTCTGTAGAGATTGGCACGTAAATAATATCACGAAGCGGGGGGCGGGGAAAGAGTCACCGCCCCAACTGGCTGAGGCGGCTTTTTATGCGCGCCAGCTTGTCACGGCATTCATCTCGCTGCTGACGCTCTCTGTCCACCACATGGGCCGGAGCGCGGGATGTGAAATTGATGTCAGCCAGACGTTGCTCAAGATGGGCCAACTCTTTTTCCAAGCCCTCTGTCTCAGCTTTAAGACGCCGCCGCTCCGCATCCAGGTCCACCAGCTCCTGCCAGGGAAGGTAGACCTCCCCACCTTTGAGCACCAGGGCCAGGGCCGCTTTGGGCCTCTCTTTAGAGAGAGCTTCCATGGCCAGGGTATCCAGACGCGCCAGGTGAATGATGACGGGGAGGTGGTGTCGGAAGGCGGCCTCAGTGCCTGGTGCGGGGAACAAAAGGGCAGTGACGCGTTTGGCGGCGGGCACGCGGTGCTCCGCCCGAGCGTTGCGGATGGCGCGCACCGTATCGATGACTATCTCCAATTCTTCCTCAGCCTGAGGATCTGACCATCCCTCCTGGGTAGCGGGAAAAGGGGCGACTACCAGGGCAGGGTAAGGGAATTGGGAACGAAAGACAAGCTGCCATATCTCCTCGGTGATGAAGGGCATGTAGGGATGGAGGAGACGGAGACAGGTCTCCAGCACCCGGCGCAGGACGGGGACCGGAGTAGTGCCCCCAGCCTCTAAACGCAGCTTGGCCATCTCGATGTACCAGTCGCAGAACTCCCCCCACAGGAAGTCGTGAACCTGGCGCCCCGCCTCACCAAATTGGAGGTCCTCCAGGAGAGAATCCACCCGAGCCACCAGGCCCTGGAGGCGGCTCAAAATCCAGCGATCCTCCACGGGCAAACTGGATGGGGTCTCTACTTCTAAACTGGGCTGAGTATCTACGCCGCCAGCGACAAAGCGAGCGGCGTTCCACAGCTTGTTGGCGAAGTTTCGCCCTGCCTCCAGCCGCTGGGAGCTCAGCTTCATATCATTGCCCGGCGAGCTCCCCGTGGCCAGGGTGAAGCGGAGGGCATCGGTGCCGTAGCTTTCGATGGCGGTGACAGGGTTCAAGACGTTGCCCTTGGACTTGCTCATCTTGTCTCCCCGTTCGTCTCTAATCAGGCCATGAAGGTATACGGTACGGAAAGGCACCTGGCCGGTGTTCTCCAGCCCCATCATTATCATCCGGGCCACCCAGAAGAAGATGATGTCGTAGCCGGTCTCCATAACGGAGGTAGGATAAAAGTATCGGAAGTCTTCGGTTTCCTGGGGCCAGCCCAGGGTGGAGTGAGGCCACAAGGCGGAGCTGAACCAGGTATCCAGAACATCGGGGTCTTGATCCAGATGAGGAGAGCGGCAGTGCTGGCACTCTCCTGGCTCGTCCACCGCCACCGTCATCTGCCCACAGTCCTGGCAGTACCAAACCGGGATGCGGTGCCCCCACCAGAGCTGGCGGCTGATACACCAATCCCGGATGTTTTCCATCCAATTGAGATATATCTTGACGAAGTGCTCCGGTATGATGCGGATGCGCCCTTGGGTCACCGCTTCTATGGCTGGTCCGGCGAGGGGCGTGGTGGAGACGAACCACTGTTTGCTCACCATAGGCTCCACGGGAGTGCGACAGCGGACGCAGTGGCCCACGGCGTGGTGGTGGGGCTCCACCTTCTCCAGCAATCCCTCCCCTTTCAGGTCCTCAAGGATGGCCTCTCGGCAGGCGAAACGGTCCCAACCCTCATAGGGGCCAGCTTCCTGGTTCATGGTGGCATCTAGATTCATCACTGTAATGGAAGGAAGCTGTTGCCGCTGGCCAATTTCGAAATCCACAGGGTCGTGGGCGGGGGTTACTTTTACCGCTCCAGTGCCGAAACCAGGCTCCACTGCCCCGTCGGCGATGATGGGGATGGAGCGCTTCAGCACCGGGAGAATGGCCCGTTTGCCGACCAGTGGGGCATAACGCTCATCTCCAGGATGAATAGCCACCGCCGTATCCCCCAGCAGGGTCTCGGGGCGGGTGGTGGCCACCACGATGGATTTCCGGTCCGCCGCCGGCTCCTCCAGGGGGTAATGAATATAGTACAAATGACCCAAGACCTCTTGATGCTCCACCTCCAGGTCAGAGAGGGCGGTGGCGCAGCGAGGACACCAGTTGATGATGCGCTCACCGCGGTAGATGAGGCCCTTGCGGTAGAGGCGGAGGAAGGTAGTACGCACCGCCCGGCTGGGGCCATCATCCATGGTGAAGCGCTCCCGAGTCCAGTCGCAGGAAGCGCCTAAGCGCTTGTGTTGTTCAATGATGATGCGGCTATAGGTGTCCATCCACTGCCACATGCGCTCCAAAAACTTCCCTCGCCCCAACTGGTGCCGATTCAGCCCTTCCTGGGCTAGTTGCTGCTCCAGAACTACCTGGGCGGCGATGCTGGCATGATCCCGGCCCGGAAGCCACAGGGTGGGTTCCCCCTTCATGCGATGCCAGCGGGTCATGATGTCCTCTATAGTGGCAGTGAGGGCATGCCCTAAATGTAGCTCACCGGTGACGTTGGGGGGCGGCATAATGATAGTGAAAGGGGAGTGGCCCGGCTCTATCCTGGGGGTGAAAAAGCCTCGCTCCATCCAGAGCTGGTAGATACGTTCTTCTACCTGCTTGGGGTCGTAGGCCTTGGCCATCTTTGGGGAGGTTTGCCTCATGCTTGCTCTACTCTCTTCACAGGAGCGGCGGCCTCGTCGGCGAGGCCGCCGCCCTCCACACCCGCCAACTCATTTTACCCGCTACCTCTCCCCTCGTCAACGATAGTGTTGTTGACAAAGGACCCAGCGATAGATATATTAAGGCCATCATTTCCTAGTCTAGAATTCACAAAAGGAGGTATCTCAATGCTATTACGTTTCAATCGGCCGGTCGTGAACGTCAGCGACATAGAAAGGTCGCTGGCTTTCTATCGGGACAAGCTGGGTATGAAAGTAGTCTCCGACAACCGCACCACAGACGCCGATAAGCAGGGCACAAAGGCGGTCTTAGAGAAGGCGTTCAACGTCTCTAACCTGGATCTGCGCTGGGTAGTGCTGGAGGTAGCCGGAGAGGGAGCGGGGCGGGAAGTGGAGTTGCTCCAGTGGAACAACCCCAAGCCTCCAGGGCTCCCGGGCAGCCGTAACTGCTACGATTCGGAAGTAGCTTGGTGTGCTTTCCGGGTTCAAGGACTGCGCGCCTTCTATGACAAACTAGCCAGTCAAGGGGTGAAGTTTTTAGCGCCATTGGCCCCTTTCAACAGCGAACGGGGTATCTGCTACGCCCTTGACCCAGATGGCTACATCGTAGAGTTGGGCGGTTCGTTGCAGTAGCTTCTTGATGAATAACAGAGAAGGGTGCCCAGAGCACCCTTCTCCTTTTTGACAAACATTTGCCGTAATCAGTTGCCCTGCTTAGGAGGTTAGTACGAATGTCACAAGGAAAAGGAAAACGAATCATTTTTAAGAGCAACGAGCTATCATTCTCCGCCCCTCCCGAGCCGTGGCAAGAGAGGAGGGCTCTTATTGTAGACCCCCTTTTAGGCTTCGATACCAAGGCCTTGGATCTGAAGATAGGGGATTTGCCGCCCGGAGGACACAATGTGAAACATCGTGAAACCCACGAACATATAATGTACTTTCTGAGCGGCCGGGGCTACCTCATCTTAGACGAGGAAAGGTACGAGTGGGAAGCGGGGGATGCCATCTTCATCCCCAGTTGGACATGGCATCAGTGGCACAACAGCGACATTGAGAAACCAGCCCGATACTTAATGATCACCAATACTCCTATGGTGGACAACCTGGGACTAAACCGCAAGTGGCAGCAGGGAGAGGAACTGCTTGGCTAGACAGTGAATACCGCTAAAGGTTCCTCGGCAGCCACCAGGGTAGGCCTGCTCCCCGCTTTCGCCCTCATCCATTTCAGCCACCATCTGTGCACCGGTATGTTGGTGCCCTTACTTCCTTTGATAAGAAGCGATTTTGGCCTCAACTACTTTCAGTCCGGCCTCCTGGTCTCTTCCTTTAATGTCACCTACGGTATCTCCCAAATCCCCCTGGGACGCCTGGCGGATCGAGCCAACAAACCGCTTCTTCTGGCCCTGGGACTATGGGGAGTGGCTTTTACGGCCATGGCCGTGGGCCTGTCTCCCGGATACTACATAGCCATCGCCTCATTCATTGCCATGGGCGTCCTGGGCGGCACCTATCACCCCAGCTCGGTGCCCCTGTTGTCTCAATTCTACTCGCGAGAGAGGCGAGGTCAGGCACTGGGATTCCATTTTATCGGTGGCAACGCCAGCTTCCTGCTCACACCAGTTCTGTCTGGCCTCATCGCTCAAATGGCGGGGTGGCGGACGGCTTTCATCGCCATGCCTCTCTTTACCCTCCTGAGCACCCTGGTTTTTGTGGCCATAATGAAAGGCCAGGGTCTGACCGCGTCAGAGGTAGCCGCCCGCGCCGAGGCGAAAGAGAGAGTGCCATTGGGAGAGGTGGTGCGGGTGCTGGGTGTCTTGGTAGGCATCTCCGGCTTTACGGCCCTCATCACCTCCGGCGTCAACTCCTTCCTACCCCTTTACCTGGTAGACAAGCATGGGGTAGCGCCCTCACTAGCGGCCATGATGATCGGGCTAACGTCGGGGGCCGGGGGGGTGGGGGGCCCCGCGGGAGGGGCTTTATCGGACCGCATTGGACGCAAACCCGTGATCATGACCTCCATCATCCTGGTAGGGCCCCTCCTCTACCTGCTCACCGTCGCCCCCTTTGGGCCGGGCCTTATCGCCGCTTTTCTCCTCTTCGGCCTGGCCCAGACCTCCCGTATGCCCGCCATGGAGTCCCTCATCATGGACGTCGTCCCCGCTCAACAGCGGTCCACCGTATTCGGCTTTTACTTCTTTCTTACCACAGAGATGGGCGGGATCGCCTCCACAGCAGTTGGGCTCTTAATAGATTGGATGGGGCTGAACACCGTCTTCACCCTTCTTGCCCTCACCGCCGTCGCCTCCTCCAGCTTGCTCCTCCTCATTCGGGGCAAGCTCTGATTACAGCCCATTTTAGATACCAGCTACCCACATCTATACCATTCCCACACCTCCCAAACCTATCCGAGGCATTGACAAGAATTCCCACGGGTGATAGTTTTGTGATGGTTTTGTCATAGTTCTGGATGGTTTTGTGATGATTTTGTCAAAAATGTTGGGTAAGTACGAGGCAGAATCTACCTAACCCATTATTTAATTCAATATTTAATCTATGATAGGTAGGGCAGCGTTCTGAAACCACGAGCTTGGGTAACGTTCCGCCGGGGGCTACTCCTGGCTTTCACCATCACCCTCGCCTGGAACTTCGCCTTAGATACCCGGACCCAGGCACCCTCAGAAGACCTTGCCACTGCACTCGAACCGTCTCTGGGACAAGAAAGTCCCCCCACGAGGATCGCCTTCGCCTTTGCTAACCCGCCGGAGGTTCAGCGTCCCCAGCCAGCGCTCAACCAAGGCCCCCTTTCCCTGGCTGACGAAATCCAACCACCCAACGATCCACAACCCAGTTCCTCATCCCCAGAAAATCCTACCTCCCTTGAAGTAGCCTCTGATAGTGCTCCGGCGGCTTCCCCAGAAAGGGGGGCAATTAGCTCAGCAGGAGGGGGGACGAATTTGACGATGGAGGCCCCCCAGGCAAAAGAGTCATCTTCCCCGGAGGAGACACCTGAAGAAACAGGAAACGAAGAGACCGACCATTTGGCCCTTACCCCCCTAGAGTCCTTGATGTTGCAATCCATAGACCAAGTAAGACAACAGGCCGGGCTGCCGTCCCTCCAAGTCCACGACAAACTGGTCGATCTGGCTCGGCAACGCAGCCAGGATATGGCGGAGAAAGGGTACTTTGGCCATGTGGCCCCCGACGGAACAACCGCCCGCAGCCTAATGGTTGCCAATGGGCTGGGGCCTGGAATTATGGGGGAAATCCTGGGCCGCAACAATTCCCCCGACCCTGGTCAATCTGTAACGTCTGTGGTACGGGCTTTCACCAATAGCCCCTCTCATTACGGCGCTATCGTAAACCCACGTTTTGTGGCTGCTGGCGTGGGAACTGCCCTCGCCGCGGGAAATATGAAATATTACACCATACTCTTTTTGGGTCCCTAGCCAGCTTCAGGCAGGTCTTCTAACTCGATACAGGCCTGACTGTGGGAGAGAATGCCCAGTTTTACGGCCTTCCTTACCGCCTCGACACGGTTCCTCACCTGAAGCTTTTCTGTAATGCGGGCACGATGGTTGTCCACTGTCTTAGGACTCAAACAAAGAATCTCAGCTATCTCCTTACTGGTGGCTCCCCTGGCCATAAGCAGCAAAATCTCCTTCTCCCGTTTGGAGAGCATATCATCCGCATGCAGATAAGGGACATCCTGCCTGATGTCATTTATCAGCTTTCGGGCTATGCTGGGCGAAAGAGTCGACGACCCATTGCGGACAGCACGAATAGCTGACGTTAGGTCTCGGGCGGCCATATGCTTCAGGACATACCCCTCCGCCCCGGCCCTCAACATACCGTAGATATATTCCGGATCAGAGTGCGCCGTCAACGCCAGGATGTGCGCCCCCGGTAACTCTTCCTTTATGCGCTCGGTGGCCGCAAGGCCATCCATTTCCGGTAGCTCAACATCCATAATGATGACATCGGGGGTGAGTTTACTGGCTAAATTACACGCCATATGCCCCGTATCGGCCTCTCCGCAAACCTCAATATCTTCTTCCCTGTCCAGCAACAAGCGCAACCCTTCCCTTACCAGTTGGTGGTCTTCCACCACCAGCACCCGTATCTTCTCTGTTGTCATACCCTTCGCTCCATTTCCTTTTTCCCCTCCCTGAAACGTGCTCAGACCTCCCGTAATCGGCTCCACCAAAGCCCTTAACTTCTTCATCGCCACCTCCTACGTTAGAATCTCTATTGTTAAAATTTCCATATGAGGCCCTTAAGGGAATGACGGCGGCCACCCGAGTACCCATGCCCGGGCGAGACTGCAGGAACAATTTGCCCCCCAGCAGCTCCGCCCTCTCCCTCATTCCCGCTAAGCCTATAGGAATAGAGTGCCCTTCCGCCCCGCGCCGAGCCTTTACCCCCTCCACATCGAACCCCACCCCATCGTCGCTGACCACGACAATAGCGTGGGTATGGTTGACGCGAATCCCGATGCGCAAATTCTTGGCTCGGGCATGTTTAAGGACGTTATTGCACGCCTCCTGAACTATCCGAAAAAGGGCCATTTCTACCTCTGAGGCTAGCCTCCCCACAAGGCCGGTTATATTCCAACGAAGGTTTACCCGGTCTTTAACACCGTAGGTTCGGAAAAACCAGGCCAGGCTAGCTCTCAGCCCCAGGTCATCCAAAAGTGATGGCCTCAAGCTCTGCGACAGATCCTGAAGCCCACGAACGCTATCGGTGAGGATTTCCCTTATGCGTAAAAGATCCTTCCGTAGCGGTTGTGGTGCATCTGGCCTCTGCTGTAAGCACAAATCGAGACGAAAGATGGCGTTTCCCAATAATTGTTGGGTCTCATCATGAATATCCCGGGCTATGCGCCGTCTCTCTGCCTCCTGGGCCTCAATTACTTTCTTGACCAGGAGCCTGGGGTAATCCGTGTCCGCATCGGCGACGAGAAGGGAGGGGCGCTCCACCTCCCCTGCCTCCCACCCGTTCTCGGGGGCCTCCTCTACTCCGTCCGGCAACCTTTGCCGCTGCTCATATTTGCTAATATTGCTGTCGGTCCCATCGTCGCCACCAGTCCCGGACGGAATATCCCGGTACCGTACCACCACCCACCACCCCCTTCCTATCTCTCCCTTTTGTTTTCCCGCAATCCCAATTCCTTATCTCGCTCTACCATTTCCATTGCCCAGCAGACACATAGCCTAGAAAAGTCTATCTCCGGATGTAAATTGACACCCGTCTTTCAAGTATCTATCCCCTAATTTTCGGACTTTTCCGCCCTCCTGTAACGAGTAAAAATACCTACCAGCAGGATCACCCCCATCGTTAGCGTAACCGGCAGGACCATTGCCTTACTCCCTCTTATGAACCTCATACTCAACAATCACATCAGATAAGTTTAATGGAATCATGTTACGAAAATATAAATAAACAGCCTTCGAATGTGACGATTATGTGGAAAAAGAAAATTTTGTCTGCACCAGCAAAAATTGAGGGAAGGCCTCTGGAACAAAACAAAGCGACCCATCTTGTAGGTCGCTTTGTTTTGCGGGTAGAAGGACAGCTAGAAGAGGGAGGCGATTCTTAATGGAAAACGCTATCGTTCTCGTTTTCTCTCTCCAACTTCATTCTGAACACTACGCCCCTAGCGTAATGGAACCATGTTACGAAAATATCAATAATCAGTCTTTGAATGTGACGATTATGTGGCAAAAAAGAAACTGTGTCTGCCCCACCCAAAATTGGGGGAAGACACCCCCAGGATTTAGGAGGTTTCCCCCATGACGGCGCTGGCTGTCTGCCATACACTAGTAGATAGAGAAATGAATCTAGTGAACATTCATTACGACCCAGCCAACAAAGGAAAGGCTTACGGAGATGAAAGTCCTGAAAGTCCTAAAAGTCCTACTGGTAGAGCCCGATCCTGATATCGCCCGCAACCTGAGGGCCTTGGTAGGTAGTATGAACACCTACCAGATCGTCGGCAATTCGCCAACCGGGCTGGACGCCATGCAAAAGATTCCCCTCCTTTCGCCGGAGGTCATAATCCTAGACCTTTCCCTGCCCGACATTCAGGCTATGAGTGTGGTGGAATGGGTGAGGCGGCTCCTTCCCCGAACCCAGGTGGTGGTCATTTCCACCTACGACCTCCCCGAATACCGTCAAGCGGCCGCCCGGGCCCATGTGGCTGCCTTCGTCTTTGAGGCGGACCTGCTCCACCAACTGACCAAGGTTCTTCACCGCCTAAGTCAGGAACCTAGCCTGAGCACAAGTGAGCGGGGAAACATCTTGTTGAACAAGCTGTCCAAGGAGGTCACCTACCTGCCCGCCTGGTTTACCTTGGCGACTAAGAGCAGAAACCAGGTGCCCATCTGGCGGCTGATTCATTTGGTGGCCGTGGCCCTCTCCCTGGAACTCCTGGCGGTCGCCTTTTTGCGGCCAATGGAAGCCGGATTCCTGATGACGGGATGGGCCTTGATTTTGGCCGCCCTCCTTTGGGATTTGCAAACCCTCCGTGTTAGTTTTCAAAGGTTTTCACACGCAACACACATGACAACCACCCATAAAATGTTCTACGCTGACGAGGCAAACCATTGACGGCGCACACGAAAGGTAGTGTTCCCGTAACCCTTCTCGCCGTGCAGCGCCTTACAACCAAAAAAGAAGGGAGGTGATCAAAAGTGCAGTTTCTACGAAAGGTATGGTCAGACGATCGGGGGGAAGACGTGGCCGAGTATGCCCTGGTTCTGGGCCTGGTGGCCATCGCCGCCGTTGCCGCCATCGGGATCGTAGGCGACAACCTGAACACCTGGTGGACCAACCTGGGCACCTACATTGGTGGCCTACCAGTGTTCCCGTAGCCGGAAGAGGGCTGGGGCCAGTCGGCAACCCCCGTCCGGCCCCAGCAAACCCCCTATCCAAAGGGTGTCCAAAACTATCTTATCACAAATAGGAGGTATTAGAAAATGAAACTACTACATCGAGTATGGTCAGACGATCGAGGGGAAGACGTGGCCGAGTATGCCCTGGTTCTAGGCCTGGTGGCCATCGCCGCCGTTGCCGCCATCGGGATTGTGGGCGACAACCTGAATACCTGGTGGACCAACCTCGGCACCTATATCGGTGGCCTACCAGCGTTCCCGTAAGAGCCGAAAGAGCGCTGGGGCCAGTGGGCAACCCCCCGTCTGGCCCCAGCAGACCCCCATCACAAATAGGAGGTATTAAAAAATGAAACTACTACATCGAGTATGGTCAGACGATCGAGGGGAAGACGTGGCCGAGTATGCCCTGGTTCTAGGCCTGGTGGCCATCGCCGCTGTTGCCGCCATCGGGGTAGTGGGTGGCAACCTGAACACCTGGTGGACCAACCTGGGCACTTTCATTAGTGGCATCACGCCACCCGCATCACCCTGAAAGAGAGGATGGGGCCTATGGAGCCAACCTCGGACGGCCCCATTACCCGCAATAGCGAAGGGTACGACAAATCTGTCTACCGCAAAAAAAGAACGACACAGACATAAAGAACATAAGGAAGGGAATTAAGAGTTGGTCAACGAGTTCGTCCTGGCGATAGTAATCATAGTAGGCCTTTTATACGATCTACGTGAAAGGCGCATACCTAATTGGGTGACTATGCCCGCCTTGGTGGTTGGCCTGGCTCTTCAAGGATTTCAAGGAGGCACCAGTGGCTTAGTCTTCAGTTTGACGGGGGCAGCCGCCGGGGCAGCGCTCCTCATCGTTCCCTTCTCTATGGGCTGGGTAGGCGGGGGAGACCTAAAGCTACTGGCAGCCATCGGCGCTCTCATGGGAGTCTCCTTCACCTTCAGGACCCTGCTCCTCGCCTCTGCCTCTGCCGGGGTGATAACCCTGGGGTGGCTGGCCATAAGGGGCAGCCTGGCCGCCTCCCTGAAGTACACGTTCCTAAGATGGCTTCCCTCCTTTCTTCCCAGTACCAAGCCAGCGGCCCTCAGTGCCGCCATCCCTTTTGGGCCGGCCCTGGCCTTGGGGGTCTTAGCAGCCATGTTGTGGCCATGAACCGGGAGTAATTGACAATGAAAATAAAAGAAGAACGAGGACAGTCCATTGTGGAGTTCGCCATTCTGGCGCCTGTCCTTTTCGTAATCCTCTTTGGTCTGGTGGACTTCGGCCGGGTCTTCGATGCCTGGCTCATCACCACCAATGCGGCGCGAGAGGGGGCCCGCTATACCGTTGTCTACGCCTCCCAGGATTACCTCAGCGATGCGGAGGTAAAGCAACTGGGCGCCCAGAAGGTTTTGGACTACCTTAACAGCAGCCTGGGGGGCCGCAGCGACGTGACTCCCCCCTCTCTAAGCGACATTACGGTGAGCGTGCCTTCCCGAGCTCCCGGCGAGCCGGTGACCGTAGAAGTCTCGGTTAGAGTGCAAGTATGGGCCTTGGTCAACATGTTCCTGAGCAATCCGGCCCAGGTTCGGGGCCAGGCCACCATGAGGATTTAGCACTATGTTTCCTTTCATAAAGTCTATACAAAAAAGACAGGATAGAGGCGAAGCTACCGTGGAGTTTGCCATGGTGCTGGTGCTCTTAATCCTGGTCACTTTTGGCATCGTCGAGGGGGGGCGCATCTTCGGTAGCTGGCTCATTATCACCAACGAGGCCCGGGAAGCCGCCCGTTGGGGGGCGGTGAGGGTTCCGGACAGGGCTACCAGCGCCGATGTGGATGCATTGATCCGCCAACGGACCCAGGGGGTTCTAGAGCAGTCAGAGCTGACCACCCAGACCATTCTGAACCCTGACTCCGTTGCTCCGAAGTCGTTAACGGTGAAAATAGACTATAATGTGAGACTCTTCTCGCCCCCTCTTCTGGCCTTCTTACCCAACCCCGTTCCCTTGAGCGTCGGCTCTACCATGAGAACGGAGAGCGCTCCCGCAGGAGGTGGATAAAATGAAACGATTAAAAGAGCTCATCAAGGAACAAAAAGGCAGTGTCCTTATCTATATCACCCTGTCCATGGTGGCCCTGCTGACCTTCGGGGCTGGTGTAGCCGAGATGGGCGTGATGTACGAGAATCGCCGCCAGTTGCAGAATGGGGTGGACGGAGCATCCCTGGCCGGCGCCAAAGAGTTGCTCCGCATGGACCTCTCTACGGCAGACAGGCAAGCCCTGGCCATCAATACCGCCCTGGACTACGCTCAGCGCAACGGTATTTCACCAGACCAGGTAGACGCCGGCTATCCGCAAGTCCTTTGCGTCCCCGGCCCATATAACGATAATTGCAGCCCGTTAAGCCCCTACTACTACAATGGGGTCAAGGTATCCGCCAGCCGCGACCTGACCCTCATGGTATCCGGGCTGCTCAACAGCCCCGCCGGCCATGTGCAAGGAGTGGCGACAGCCGTCATCGGCCCTGTGCTGCCCACCGAAGGGCTTTGGCCCTGGGGAGTTTCCAACTGCAGCGACTGGGACAATGACCCCCTTACCCCCGATACCTGCGGTGTCCCTGAAGATGTCCCCATTATCCTGAAGTTCTCATCGCCGCCAGGATCGCCGGGCAACTTCTTTCCTCTAGACTTTCCCAACTCCTCCGGTGCCAAGGACTATGGAGACAGTATCAAAACCGGATACGGCGAAGAACCCGGCGACTACATCAAGCCCAGCCTCCCCTGGTGCGGCACCACCAACGCCCCGTGCACCCAGGTGGACGACCCTCATGTGCAAACAGAGACAGGAAATAAGGTCGGCGATACCCGAGACGGCGTGGATTACCTGGTAAGCATGGCGGCTTCATCCGGGCAGGACAATCCCGCCAGTGCCTGGAACGAGCCCTTAGACCAGTGCACCTGGCCGGGAGCTCCCAAAAAGCCAGCGGATTTGCCACCTCCCTATGGCACAGGCATCTCAACGCCGCCTCCTATCGACTGGGTAGGTAACGCCTCCTCCTGCTACCGAGTGGGAATCGTGCCCATAATTGCCCAGGAGTGGGGTAGCCTGGGAGGCAAGAAGCCGGTAGACATCATCGACTGGGGAGCCTTCTACCTCATTGGCCGCACCACCGGCCCGGGAGGACAGCTCCTGGTATGGGGCTACTTCACCGATTTTGCCATAGTCAGCGGCGGAAACTGGTCTGACACGAATACCGGACTTTGGGCAGCACGGCTATGGGAGTAGAAGCCCGGTTTATGCAGATTATGAAAACACGCAACACCAGCACTGTGTGCATTAAGAGAACGACTTCACGAAAAGCACAAAAAGGAGGTAAAGATGAGATCTGGTAATAGTAAGATATGGCTGCTGGCTCTGGTATTCGGCGCCGTAGCGGCGATACTCTCCTGGCGCATCGTCCAGCAGCAGGCCCAGGCACCGGTGCCCATGGCACGGGTGGTGGTAGCGGCCCAGGATATTCCGGTGCGTACCAAAATCACCGGCAGCATGCTTAAAGAAGTGGAGATACCAGCCGCCGCCAAGCACCCCGAGGCTCTAAGCAGCATCCGGCAGGCCGAGGGGCAGGTCAGCCGTCTCCCCATTACCGGAGGAGAGCAGGTGCTGATCACCAAGTTCACCGCAGCCAGGGAAGAATCAGGCCTGTCCTTCATCATCCCTCCCTCCAAGCGGGCGGTGGCCCTGAACACCAACGAGGTCACCGGCGCCGGAGGCCTGATACTGCCTGGCGACCGTGTGGACGTCGTAGCCGTCTTCGATGCCAAGACCATGGGCAAAGATATGTCCGCCATCATCCTTCAGGACATCGAGGTGTTAGCCGTGGCCCAGAGTTTGGAGGGCGAGCTTCCCGCGAAAAGCGCCCTAGATACGGCCAGCCAGGCCTTGGATGGGAAGAACGCGACACCCACAGCCCCCAAGACTAACCCTAAGCCCCTTCCCCTGGCCAAAACAGTAACCCTGGCCGTGACCCCGGAGGAGGCGCAAAGGCTCTTTTTAGCTGAGTCCAACGGCAAGATCCGTCTGGCCCTCAGGGCCAACCAGGAGAGAACTCGGGTAGACTTGACAGAGGCTACCCTTAGCACCATCCGCAGCCCTCTCCGCCAAGGGGCGGCTGAGATCACCGCCGTATCCATCTCCCCGGTAACCCTCAACGCCGGCGATGTGATGAAGGTGGAGATTACGGTAAAGAACATCTCCAATGCCCCCATCCGAAGCCAGGGACCGGAGCCAGGCTTCACCTACGTACAGGGGCAAACCTTCCAGTCTCAGAACTTCGGCCCTCAGACAGGGGCCTTCCGGGTAGGTCTAAACTTCGGAGCAAACCGCCCCGTGGAATATCCATATCGATGGGGACTGGGAGGAGAATTGGCCCCGGGGGCCAGCACCACCGTTGTAGGTTATGTCAAAGTAACCAGCGGCATGGCCGCCACTGATTACTGGGCCGGACTTATCGAGGAGCCCGCCAACGTGACCCACGATAACGTAGGTCTGGTGAAAGTGACGGTGACCGCCGCCGATATGGTGTTGATAACCGTGGACGCCGCCGACCTGCGCAGCGGTCCCAACATCAGCTCTCCCGTCATCGGTCAGGTCTTTTATGGTAACCAGTTGAAGCTTTTAGGACAGGAGGCCGATTGGTATAAGGTGCAAGTTACTGAATCCGGTTTAGTGGGCTATATAGCGGCTGGGTGGGCAGCAGTCCCCACCAAGGGGTAGGGGCATGAGCATAGAGCTGAGAGTCATGAATCTAGGATTAAAGTTATTGCTGGTGGACGACAGACTGGAGGAGAGGAGCACGTTGCGCCGCTTGATTGAAAGCAGCGAGATCAACGTGACGGCCATAGAGGAATGCGGAGCCGGTATCGAGGCCCACAGTGTGGCCCAAGAACTGGGACCCGACATCATCCTCGTCGCCTTCGAAGAACCCATAGCCAGGTCTCTCAAGACCATCGAAAACCTGGCCAACCTCAAACCGGGCCTGGTGGTGGCCTACTCATCCCTGAGCGACACGGAGTACCTACGACGGGCCATGCGTTCTGGGGCCAGAGAGTATCTGGTAAAACCTCTCAAAGCCAGAGAGCTGGCCCAAACTATTCTGGATGTCCTGGAAGGAGATAGGCGGCGACAAGCACTGGCGGAGACGGAGGCCCTTCAAGGTGATGTTTATACCATAATCGGCCCCAAAGGAGGCATCGGCAAGACTACCCTGGCCACCAGCTTGGCCATCGGCCTGGCTTCGGAAACAAAGCAGCGAGTGGCACTGGTAGACCTGGCCAGCCAACTGGGGGATGTGGCCATGATGATGGACATCGTACCCGAACGCACCATGGCCGATATGGGCAACCTCACCCGTCTGCTGGAGCCAGAGATAGTAGAGAGCTTCCTCTCCAGCCACTCATCCGGCGTCAAGGTGCTGGCAGCATCCACCGAGGTCAACCACAATGGATTCCCCTCGCCCGGGCTGATAAGCCAGATAGTAGAATGCTTGACCAAAAGCTATGACTACGTGGTCATCGACGGCGACCAACTCCTGACTCCCACCCTGCTGGCCGTTCTGGAAATGAGCACCATAATCGTCTTGGTAACCTCCACAGAAATCACGTCCATCAAGAATACCAAGGTGTTCCTGGAGATACTGCGTAGCCAAGGATTTTCAGATGACAAGGTGAAGCTAGTGGTCAACTATCCCCACCAGAACCACGCTATCCCACCAGGAGAAGCAAGCAAGGTCCTCCAATATCCTATTTTCTGGAAGATACCCTTTGACAATACATGCACCCAGACCACCAATATGGGGCAATCCTTTATCCTCGCCCGCCCCAAGGCCAAAATCTCCCAGAACATCCTGCAGCTAGCCCGAAGCATCAGCGGATTACACACCAAAAAGGCCTCCCATATGCTGAATGCATTGGTAGGTAGATTAGGAAGTCGAAGGTAACCGTGAGACTACGCTTAACCAACAAACCGGTACAATAGGAAGTCGAGGGCAACAATGGAACTAAAATTGACTAACGGGACAAAGGAAAGTTTGATGACACCGGTAGGCTCCACCTCCCCTCGTTTAGAGGCCCCGCCAGACCCCTTGGCCGACATCAAAAGCAGAATCCAGTCCCAACTCCTCAAACAGCTTGACATCGCCAAGCTGAACCATCGGTCCCCATCGGACATGCAAAGCCTGGTGTCCCAGGCTATAACCACCCTCCTTCGCGAGGATGACATCGTACTAAGTCGCCAGGAACGGCAGCAGGTAATAGCCGAGGTGATGGATGACGTGCTGGGGCTGGGCCCCCTGGAACCCCTTATTCAAGACCCTACCATCTCCGAGGTGATGGTCAACCGGCCCAACCAGATCTATATTGAGCGTAACGGAATCCTATATCTCAGCGACAAGTCCTTTCGAGACCAAAATCACGTCATGCGCATTATAGATCGCATAATCTCGCCTCTAGGCCGGCGAGTGGACGAAGGCAGCCCCATGGTAGACGCCCGCCTCCCCGATGGCTCCCGGGTCAATATCGTAGTTCCTCCCGTGGCCCTGGACAGCCCCACCATCACCATCCGCAAGTTCTCCAAAGACCCCTTTAAAGCGGAAGACCTGATCAATTTTGGCACCCTTACCCCTGAGGTAACAGAGTTCCTCAAAGCCTGTGTCGCGGCCCGGTTAAACCTGGTAATCTCGGGGGGCACCGGCTCTGGCAAGACTACTCTCTTAAACGTTCTCTCGAGCTTTATTCCCTGGACAGAGCGAGTCGTGACCATTGAAGACCCGGCTGAGCTTCAAATGCGCCAGCCCCACGTAGTACGCCTGGAGACGAGACCACCTAATATCGAAGGCAAGGGCACCATCATCCAACGGGACCTGGTGCGTAATGCCTTGCGCATGAGGCCCGACCGCATCATCGTGGGCGAGGTGCGGACGGGAGAGGCCTTCGATATGCTCCAGGCGATGAACACCGGCCACGACGGCTCCCTGACCACCGCCCACGCCAACTCCCCCAGGGATGCCCTGGCTAGGATCGAAAACATGGTCCTCATGGCTGGGTTAGACCTGCCGGTGAAAGCCATTCGGGATCAAATGGCCTCCGCCTTTCAAGCAATCATCCACCTTAGCCGCTTACAGGATGGAAGCCGCAAAGTAACCCATGTAACCGAGGTAGTCGGTATGGAGGGCCAAATCATCACCCTCCAGGACATCTTCGAATTCAAACAGGAAGGGATAGGTATAGATGGAAAAGTAAGGGGACGCTTGCGGGCCACCGGTCTCCGGCCCAAGTTCATCGAGAGAATCGAACTTATGGGCATCCGGTTGCCTCAGGGCATCTTTACTCTTTCTTAAGGGGGAAGCTATGGAACTAGAATTACTTATGCCAGTGGCCGTGTTCGCCGGGGTCGCCCTGGGGATTTTTGCCTTGTACCATCGCGTCCGCGAGCCCCGGCTTCTCAGAGAACGGATACAGCGCTATGAAGCAAAGGCCGCGGATAGCGGCGCACCTCAGGCGGCGTCCATCCTTCTGAGAGACCGCCGCTTCAGCGCTATAAGTTGGCTGCACCAATTGCTCCAAAAGAGCCACTTCGCCGAAAAAATGGCCCTGGACCTGGCTCAAGCAGGGATACCCATGCGGGTAGGCGAGTATATCCTCGTCCGATGGCTCTGCGCCGCGGTCCTGGCCCTCCCCTTCTTCTTAAGGAATGAAATATGGCTTCTGGGACTGGTGGCCGGAATAATAGGGTTCTACATCCCACACTTTTTCCTCCGCTACCAGCGACAGCGCCGGTTGAAGAAGACCGTCAATCAGTTAATAGATGCCATCGGCCTCATCTCCAACTCCCTGAGGTCGGGCTACAGCTTCAGCCAGGGATTGGATCTGGTCAGCAAAGAGCTGTCCCCCCCCATCGCCGAGGAGTTCCAACAGGTGTTGGCGGAGCTGAACCTGGGAAACAGTATCGAAGAGGCCTTGACCCAGCTTGTGAAGAGGGTACCCAGCTACGACTTCGACCTCTTGGCAACGGCCGTGATCATACAGCGGCAGGTGGGCGGTAACCTGGCCGAGGTCCTGGACAACATCGCCCATACGATAAGAGAGCGCATCCGCATCCTGGGAGAGGTGCACACTCGCACCTCCCAGGCCCGTTTTTCCGGCTATGTCGTCGGGCTGATGCCTTTCTTCTTGATGGGAGTCATCAGCATTATGAACCCCCGCTATCTGCGGGAGCTTTTCAGCACTCCCTTGGGCCTCTTTCTGCTGGGGGCGGCCCTGTTTATGGAAGTAATCGGTTTCTTAGTCATGAGACGTATTGTAGACATAGAAGTTTAGCAAAGGGGGCCACATGTTGGCGCTGATACCTGTCTTAGCCTTCATAACAATAGTTCTCTTTTTCTGGGCCATGACCCCTCCCACTCCCCAGAGCGTGGAGAACCGTCTTAGAAAACACGGATATATGCCCACGGCCCGGGTGGTCGTAGATCTGAACAAGCCCTTCTCCCGGCGCATCCTCTCTCCCCTGTTAGAGAACTTTGGCCGCCTGCTGGCTCGGTTTGCCCCACCAGGGATCCTGAAACAAACCAAAGAAAAGCTCGATCAGGCCAACCTCAGCGGCATAAGCCCCCACGGGTTTTTATCGCTGACGGTTGTCCTCAGCCTCCTCCTACCCCTCTTGTTTATCACCCCCTTCTTAAGGACAGGACACCTGGGACTCAAAGAAATTGTCATCGGCATCGCCCTCTTTATTCTGGGAATTCGCCTGCCCGACTTCTGGCTGAGTCGCAAGATCAAATCCCGACAGGATAGGATCCGCAAAAGCCTGCCCGATGCCCTGGACCTCATAACCATCTGCATCGAGGCCGGTTACGGCCTGGATGCCGCCCTGGCCAAGGTAGGCGAAAAGACCAAAGGGCCACTGGCCGATGAGATAGGACGTGCCCTTCTGGAGATAAATCTAGGAAAGCCCCGCAGTCAGGCGCTGAGAGATATGGCCCAAAGAGTTAGAGTCTCTGAGTTCCAGTCCTTCATAGCCACTATCATACAAGCGGAGCAAATGGGGGTAAGTATTGCCGACATCATGCGCGTCCATTCAGATTCCATGCGGATAAAAAGGCGCCAGGAGGCAGAAGAGCAAGCCATGAAAGCCCCCGTCAAAATGCTTTTCCCACTGGTCTTGTTTATTCTCCCCGCAATGTTTATAGTGATACTGGGTCCAGTGGCCATGAGGATAGCCGCCGCTTTCATAGGGATACGGGTAGGCTAACGTCAACCGGGGGGGAGGATACATGACAAATGCCGGTAGGGAGACAGATTCCACTCACTGCCCACATTTAGGTTTTGCCAACGATCCCTTTAATCATCTTAGCGTCACCAGCGACGAGCACCGCTGCTATCTCTGGATGCAGCGGGACCGTATAGACCCTGATCACCAGCTTCAATACTGCCTTACCAGCAATTTCCGACTCTGTCCCTGGCTGCAGATAAGTCAGCCGGGCAGCATCGTTACTAATGAGACCTGGCGTCAAAGGCTTCTATCTGCTCTCCCTGAAGGTAGCGAAGGGAGAGGCGAGTTCCTGGCTAATCTCGCCCTACGCGCAGCAGTGACATCCGGCCGCCTAGCCCTCTTCCTGGCCCAGTGGGCTAGGGCAACCCTGCCCCAGGTGACCGCCTGGATAAGTCGCGAGCTCTACCCCGCCGCCACGGCCACCGTCAGAGCCGTGGCCAAAGCTATCCGCCCGGTGGCAACGCCGCGGCCCACCAAGATAGGGCAGAAACAGAAGCTAGAAGAGGCCATCCCGGGCGACGATTTCTCCCTCCTGATGCGTTTAGGAAGAGAAGCAAACCTGGCGGGACGTCGCCAAGAGGCCCGTATCTTCTTTTCCCGGGCGGTGGCCATAGACGCTAACTCGGAGGAAGCCTGGCTTTGGATGGCGGCTACGGCAGAGGACCCCCAGGAGGCCCAGGCCAATCTTCAGAGGCTTATAACCATCAACCCGGAAAGCGGCCGCGGCCGCACCCAGCTCGGCGAGCCGGCTCGCATTGTCCCCCAAAGGGGGCTCGGCGACGAGGAAGCGGAAACTGCTAAAAAAGTATCGGCTCCCCTGCTCCTGAAGCAGGGTATCCAGGCTCTGGATTCAGGGGATGAAAGTAGAGCCTATGAGCTCTTCACTATCGCCACCGAGCAGGACGCCAGCAACGAAGCAGCCTGGTTTTGGCGCGCCAAAACTGCCACCAACTTGGACGAATTGGCCACCTCCTTGGAACGGGTCATAGAGCTAAACCCCGATAACGGCAAAGCCCAGGCCAATCTGGATTGGGCCAAAGATCGCCAGAGCAAAGAGGCGGAAAGACATCGGCAGGCTTCCATGAAACCTATGGCGCCTACCCTTGGAACCTTCTACTCGGAACCGCCGCCGCCTCACCCAATGCCTTTTCTCATGGATATCGGCTCTCTGGCATATCTATTCCTGGGATTGCTCTGGCTAGGGCCGGTAGTATTGTCCTTCCTCGATGAAGACCTGGCTTCTCTATATAGGCAAGCCCTGATCTTGCCCTCAGTCAGACTTCCTGGTTTGCCATCGTCCATTCTTGGCAATCTAGGGAGCCTCATCCCAGAGTTCAATCTCTATTATCTGGCACCCCTCTTCATCGCCCTTAACTGTTTTATCGCCATGGAATCCTCCGCCAGCGGCCGCCGCACGGTCACCATTTACCTGGGGCTGGTAAGCCTAGCGAGCATCATTGCCACGGGCCTTTTCGTGGTCGGGAACGCCTCTACCGTCGTCCTGGTGGGCATAAGTTTACTGGCCGCTGTCAGCGCCTTGGTGGGCCGGGCCATATATCATCGGCCCCCTTCCCCGACCACAGCCCACCCTTAGGGTCCTAATTACCAGATTCCGGCCCGGCGGTGCCCCACCCCCAGCGCCTCGAGGAGTTTTCATCTTAAAGAAGGATATTAAATCGGATACCCCGGCGTGGCCGGGGTATCCGATTTAAGAGCTATCTATTGAGGCCTTAGCCCCAGGCGTGGAAGCAGTTTTTCATACTGGTGGGATGGCTCCCCGCCATCCCATATCCGGCCCCTTTCCTGCCCTCAACTCAGCGCGTACTGGGAGGCCCCTTGCCAATCGATGGCGACGACAGCCTCATCGCCCGCTACGTACGCATCGTGCCCGGCTGACATTCTTGCCACATCCCCAGGGCCCATTTCGAACTCTCTGCCATCAGACATGATGACATGCATACGGCCCGAGATGCAGTACAAGAAGTGGGGTGCCTCACACCATTCTGTCTTCGCGATGGGTTTTACATGTTTCGACCAGCGCCAGCCTGGCTGGAATACCGACCTGCCAACTATACTGCCGTCGATTTTCACCACCTCCAGCACGCCCTTCTCGAAGGTTCTCACCTCATCCGGCGCTTTCATTGTTTTTAGATCGTAGCCAACCATGGAATATTCCTCCTTCTCTTACCTTGCAAGTTGTTTTTCAAGACGGCACTGCTCCCACGCTGAAGCCCCCTCCACTCCTTGCATTTGCCTCTGGCTGACCCAAGCAATCTGCTCAGCCATCTCCCGAACGAAGTAATCCGCACGCCCTAACCGGGTAATGGGGATCATGTCCGTCTCCACGGCGAAGGTGGAACCATCCTTAAAAGCGGAAGATTGAGGGAGGGGCAAGAACGGCGACGCAGTGGTTCCCTGCGTAAAGGCCACGGACCTCCCCAGCTTTGCTAGAGAGGCTCCGTGGCCCATCACTCATCCTTTTTTGACAGTCTTGGCGCGTTATTTAAGGTGCCACCTGTGCCAGCATCACACAGGCCCCTTACGCCTTTAATCTAGCCAGCAGCCCCTCCAGACGATGGATGAGATCCTCCACAAGGCTGATCATGTGCTGGCGGGCTTCAGAAAGGTTTCCGCCGCGCTCCCCAACCTGGTCCAGTTGCTTCTCTAACCTATCGCCCAATCGCTCCACTACGTCTCCCACCTTTTGGGCGGCTATTGCCTGGCCGATGCCCTTGCCTTGGCCATGATCCTTATCTTCGCCTTTCGCGGCAGCGCCACCCTCTGGCTTTCCTACCTCGCCGGAGGGCTTACCCTGAGGATGAACCCGAACCTCCTGGGCCACGTAGACACTGCCGTTGACCCTGCCCTCGGCACTCACCAGCCAATGATGGTCCTTAGCCTCGGCCAGGTTGCCCCTCACTTTGGCTTTGCTCACGTCAATGCTGATGCCACAAACCTTGATCATCGAGGTAGGGCTGCCGCTCATATCGGTTACCACACCCTTCACAGAGAAGCGATGGGTGCCCACCTCCATGTGAACCCCGATATCATCATCTGCGGTGTTGACATCGGCACCGCAAACATCGGGTCCCGCGGCATGAGCCAGAGAGAAAGCGGAGAAGAAAAAGAGGGTAAACGTCGCCACCACCAGGGCTTTGACGAACCTTTCTGCTACTCTACTCATTTTCTTGACACCTCCTTATCTGGATTAGTCCAAGTCTGCTCTTCTAAACCCTTGTAACCTAATCTTTGTTTATACCACTAACTTCTTATTATGTCAACCCTTGACACCTCCTTTGTCTGGATTGTCTAAGATGAATCTCTTCTAAACCTAACCCCTTTATACTTCACTGTGTTGAAGCTTTTCATGTGAAGAGCGTATGAAAAACGTTTGGGGCTTGGGGACGAGCATCCATCCCTTTGCGCTAGCTCCAAGCCAAAAACTCCTCACCAAAATACCTTCTAGATGGGATGGAGCTGGACGGATGCCCGTCCAGCTCCATCCCTTTCATTCACTTCTTCAGCGATTAAAACCCCTCATCGTCGTAGAATGAGACGGGCTTCGCCTGCACCACCAGACGATGGGTGTAAACACGGTCGGGATAACAGGTGATCAATGTGATGGTTTCCCCACCACCAGAATTAATAACCCCTAGATCGGAGGGTTCCACCACCATGGTATTCTCCACCCGGTAGATGAGCATCTGCCGGTCGGTTTCCACCAGCACCCAGTCGCCCACCTTTACCTCGGGCAAGCGCTGGAAGATGGAACCTTCACCCCTAACAGGGCTGGAGATATGCCCCGTAAACACCGCGTTTTTACCCTCCCCGGGGTTAGCGGTGCCGCTGAGATGTCCCACGGCATGGTCTGGTGTTTCCCAGACCCATTTTCCTTTATCCTCCTTGACCCCCAGATGGACCACCTTGGAGTCAACACCAATGCGAGGAATAATCATCCGCTGGGCAGCCGGCATTCTGTTAGCCACGCTTTCCAGGAGCTGCAACCTTGGCGACGAGGAATCACCTACCACCACCAACCCTGACTGTCCTCCAGGATTGTTCAACAGGGTCATGGTAGGCTCGTCTCCGGCCGTGGGCAGTTCTTCCACTACGCCCAGGACCTCGGTCACCGGCAACTCCTCCACCTCAGCCAGGACCTCGGTCACCGGAGCCGCGCCAGGCGGCGGAGGGGCTACCTCTGCTGGGGGCGGAGTAGGCGAGGGGCCACCTCTGCTGGGGGCGGAGTAGGCGGAGTAGGTGGAGTAGGCGGAGTAGGTGGAGTAGGTGGAGTAGGTGGAGTGGGTGGAGTAGGTGGAGTAGGCGGAGTAGGTGGAGTGGGTGGAGTGGGCGGAGTGGGTGGAGTGGGTGGAGTGGGTGGAGTGGGTGGAGTAGGCGGAGTCGGTGGAGTAGGCGGTTGGGGCGGGACGGGCGGACCGGGAGGGACGACCGGCAGCACAGCACCAGGCTGTATGCTTCGATCCTCCGAGCACTGCCCCTGCGTGGGACAGTTCAATGCCTGATGGAAGGGTGCGCCCTGAATGCTGGACGCCCCCTTGCCCGTTCCCCAATCCAGACTGGAGGCTAGATGCCCACCCCAGAGAAGAACCACCGTTGTGCTGGTGGCAGTAAAGGATACCGTGTAACTTTTCTCTCCTGTGCTGGAGCAGAGAGAGGCAGGGCTGGGGCCGCTAGGGGTGCCCTTGAATACAGCGCCCCACAGGTGCCACACCCGAAAGCTCTCGCCGTTGTCATAGGTAATGCTGGGGTCATCGTTAATAGGCGCTGTAACCGGGGACCCACCGGGAATGGAGGGTGTTCGGTTCCGGTCATAGCGCGTCAGGAAATCGTAGGCGCTCCTACCCCCCTTGTTACAGTCGTAGCGGATGCCGACGGTGTACGCCACCCCCACATCGGCATTGTCGACCTGCAACTTAAAGGGGATCGACTCACCCTCATGATAGGCAGAGTTCTGTTTATTCAAGTCACCGTATCGCCAATCATTTAGGACGTCAGCCCACTGAGATAGACGGAACTGGGTATTTTGGGCCAGGGCCAGCCTAACACCATCTTGCGTTATCAGGGACATCGATAATATTATTATCAATGCAACTAATAAGGATGGCAGTAAGAGAAGCCCTCTGAAGGCCCAACTGGATCGAGACCTTTTGCGACTATGTTTTTCTTTCACGATAGCTACCTCCACGACATGGACATAATATACTTGGCCGATCTAAACCTTCTATTACTACTATATCGTCAGACCTCCCCTCTCCGCATGAGGAGAACTACCTAAGATTCTTATGGCCATTCCCTCTTTTTTTGCCAATGGCGCCCCGGCCCTCCCTTCCCCGGCCCGGTTCCCTTGCCGTGACGGAGAGACTTTTCTCAATCTTTCCTTCCCCCTTTCTTTGTGGGGGACAGGAGATTTTCCCCTTTGGTTAGGTATTTGTCACTAAGATTAGGTATTTATACCCATGAATTATAAATGGTTAAGGAATAAAGTGTAATAAGGAGGCCTGTCTTGAGAAGGTACTGGAAAGCTATGGCGACAGTGACGATAGTAGCGGCAACCCTCCTGGGCACTTCATGTGCGGGGGCCAAACCACCCCCAGCGCCGAACGTCGTAACTCCTGGCCCTCAGGCCGCTAGCCCACCACCATCCCAGCCACCCCCCAGCCAGGAGGTCCTTATCCCCGGCAGCCCCGATACCCTAATTTCCAGTCTTGAGCCAGACAAGGATGTGAACATCGAGTTTATTCTGGACGCCTCGGGGTCTATGCTGGAAAGAGTGGGCGGCCGAACCAAGCTGGACATCGCCAAGGAGGTCATCGCCAAACTGGTTAAAGAACTGCCCACCAGCCTCAACCTGGGGCTGAGGGCCTACGGCCATCGCTACCCGGAGTCGGACAAAGCCCGCTCCTGCGAGGATAGCCAATTGCTGACATCCTTGGGCCAGGGCAACGCCGATAGGGTCACCCAACAGCTCGCCGAAGTTCAGGCCCGGGGATGGACTCCCATCGCCAGAGCTATGGAGCTAGCCTCCCATGATGTGCCCGAAAAAGCGCAAGCTATCAACAGCGTTATTCTGCTCAGCGACGGTAAGGAGACCTGCGACGGCCGGCCCACGGAGGTGGCCCAACGCCTGAAAGAAGGGCCTACCGCCCTCACCGTTCATACCATTGGCTTCGCCATCGACGAAGAGACCCGCAAGGAACTTCAGGAAGTCGCCGCTGTATCAGGCGGCACTTACAACGAGGCTCAAGACGCCCAGAGCCTTCTGGCCTCGGTAGAGAAAGCCCTGGCTGCCGCCAGAAGCGGCACCTTTCTCAGAGGCGAGGTACTGGGGGAGGGGGGCCGGAGGGTGGCCACCTCCCTCTGGCTACAGGATCCCCAGAAAGGTGAGAAGCTCCACGAGTTCAGAAGCTGGCTCGACGCTCCGGTGGCCCCGGGTACCTACGATGTCATAGTGGGTACGGCACCCCGGGTCCTCTATCGGGGAGTAAAGGTCCAGTCCCACACCCGCACCATCATCAGGCTGGCCGCCGGTGCCCTTCGGGTAGAACTAACCGATACTCAGGGTCAACCCCTTAAAGCCATGGCCAACCTGAAAGACTCCCAGACAGGGAACACCTTGCGTAGCTTCTCTACCTGGTATAACCAGGCTGCCCTCCCGGGCACCTACGACGTGGAAGTGGATGTCAACCCCACCGTGGTTCGTAGGATTTCAGTTACCCGGGGAGAGCTGACCGTAATTGACCTGGGCAGAGGTACTTTGAGCTTGGAAGTTCGGGCCTTGGGGGGCGTGCGGCCCACCTGGGAGACCGAGCTCCGAGACCCGGCCACGGATCGGGTCGTTTACCGCTCCAACGTCAACCGAGAGCTCTCGGTCATCGCGGGCACATACCGCCTGGCAATACAATCAGTGCCTAAAATCTCCCTGGAGGTGAAAATAGACTCCGGCCAGGCCAAGGCAGTCCGGCTGGATACCGGCCTCCTGAGGGTCGAGCTGCAAAGCGGCCTTACCAGGGTCAAAGCAGATGTAACACTGGCCGATGCCTCTCGTAGAGAGGTAGGCCGTTTCCCCACCTGGGAAGATTCCACTCCTCTGGCCGGGGCATATGAGATGACTGTACATACCCAGCCCGAGATCCGTCAGCAAATTATAGTCAGCGCAACGGAGCCGACTATTATCAGGCTGCATTCGCCCTAATCTGACCGGAGTATCGTTAGAAAGGAGGTGGTGTAAAAGTCACCTCAATAGAATAAAGGCAATGCCTGCCTTGTATGGGTAAAGGACGGCACCTTCAAGAGGCAGCTCATTAGCGAGAGATACACTTGGTGTATCTCAAATCAATCCTTGGTTGTCAAAAGGAGGTGTTCGACTTGAACAGCAATATAGGTTTCGCCAAACTGGCGACCTCCCCGCGATGGCGCTTCCTGGGAGCGGGCTTGATAGCCCTGGTTGTCCTCCTGACGGCCCTCCTCTTTTTCCTCACTGGAGCCTTTGCTATACACGACTTAGGGCTCTTAGAGTTGGACCGAAACGCCATCACCGACCACGCTGGGGCCGGACTGCCCGATGACTGGGACCGGGTCTTCAACGGAACCGCCAATACAACAGTGGCTACCTTCATAACCGATGGAGGAACCGTAACCATATCGGGCGTAACGGTGACCGGCACCCAGTTCCATGGTGGCGGCTCCAAGGACGACCTGGACATCAGCCCCAGCGGGTCCACCGCACAACACTGGTTGTGGAACGATGGCGAACCCCTGGACAAGGATGACATTCTACACGCCTTCGCCGCCGCCTACGCCAACCCCACAGATACGGGCAACAACAACGTAGGCGACCTCATCATCTACTTCGGTTTGGACCGCTTCTCTAACTCGGGCTCCGCTCAGGTGGGCTTCTGGTTCCTCCAGACCGCCGTTGACCTCACCACCACACCTGACTCGGGCGGGTTCGACTTTAGTGGCGTCCACGCCGTGGGCGACGTCCTCGTCCAGAGCAACTTTAGCAACGGTGGCGTCATCGACTCCATCGCCGTCTTCAAGTGGGTAGGCTCGGGAGGAGACCACGGCACCCTCCAGACCGTCTTTTCGGCAGCCGACTGTGTTGGTCCGCCTCCCATGGGGGGCGACGACCCTGCCTGTGCCTCGGTGAACAAGGGCCCTACCGCTTCACCCTGGCCTTTTACCGAAAAGGCCAGCGACGGGGGTGTAACACCTAACACCTTCGGGCAGGGCACCTTCTTCGAGGGTGGCATTAATATCACACGGCTGGTTCCCGAGCTTAGCTGCACCCATACCTTCCTCGCCGAGACCCGTTCCTCCACACCCTTCGACTCCCGGCTCAAGGACTTTGCCCTGGGCAGCTTCAATATCTGCGACATCTCTGTGGACAAGACGGGACCCGCCATCTCCAAAATCGGCGATGGTGCGACTTATACCATCACTATCGCCAACACTGGCCAGAAAACTGTGTATAAGGACACCATCGACGACTCTCTCATGGGGAGCTTCGCTCTGGGTGGCGTCAACCAGGCCAATCCCTACATCGTCTCCAATAGCTGCGGCGCTAGCCTGGCCGTTGGAACCTCCTGCACTATCATAGCGTCTCGCGTCGTACAGGCCGGCGACCCCGACCCGTTGATCAATACGGTCAATGTGATCTATAGAGGAAAGGCCGACCTGAGCGGGACAGCCGTCTCCGCCTCCGACAGCCACTCGGTGAACCTCTTCCAACCCTCCATCGCCGTGAGCAAGTCGGGCGACAACCTGTCCAAGGCCGGGGATGTGGTCAACTACACCATCATCATCACCAATACCAGCTCCGACGACAGCCCCAACCTGGTAAAAGATAGCATCGTAGACTCCCTGCTGGGCAGCCTGTCGGGATGCGATTCCCTGGCCCCAGGGGATTCCTGCACCATCAACGTCGCTTACACCGTCAAAGAGGGAGACCCTGACCCCCTGGTCAATACGGTGACCGTGCACTACCATCCCTTGGGCTTCCCTAACGACATCACCGCCTCCGCCAGCCACTCGACGGACCTGGTGCACCCCAAGCTCGCCATCTCCAAGACCGGCGACGAGCTGTCCAAGATAGGCGATGATGTCAACTACACCATCATCATCACCAACACCGGCGATACCTCCCTGGACCGCCACAGCGTCGTGGATTCCCTCATGGGCGACATCTCCGGTGACTTCCCCGCTTCCCTGGCCCCAGGGGATTCCGCCACCGTAAATAAAACCAGAACCGTCCTGGGCGGCGACCCGGATCCCCTGGTCAACACCGTCACCGCTGACTACGATGTACCCATCCTGGGCAACCATATCGTCGCCTCCGCTAGCCACTCGGTGAACCTCTTCCAACCCTCCATCGCCGTGAGCAAGTCGGGCGACAACCTGTCCAAGGCCGGGGATGTGGTCAACTACACCATCATCATCACCAATACCAGCTCCGACGACAGCCCCAACC